>NZ_DFLY01000032.1:181528-318959 GCF_002375525.1 Marinobacter sp. UBA3607
GCGTTGATCTGGAACTTCTTGCCGCTGCCGTCTTCCGCTTCAACCACTTCGTACACGCCGGCCGGGCAGTAGCGCTGGGCGGGCTCGTCGAACTTGGGCAGGTTGTCCTTCAGCGGAATGTCCGGATCGGTCAGCTTCAGGTGAACCGGCTGGTCTTCCTCGTGGTTGGTGTTGGAGATAAACACCGAGGACAGGCGGTCGAACGTCAGCTTGTTATCCGGCTTCGGATAGGTGACCTTCTTGCACTCGGATGCCGGCTTCATGGTGGCGTAGTCCGGGGTAGTATCGCGGAACGTGATCGGCAGGCTGCCACGCAGAATGTTCTGCTCGAAGAAGGCAATGGCGCCGCCTACGATGTTACCGAACTTGTGCATGGCCGGGCCGAAGTTACGCTCGGCGTACAGCTCTTTGTACAACCAGCTGTCTTCAAAGCGCTTCTGGAAGCTGGTGATCTCTTCGCCAGACTTGCCTTCTTTCAGAGCTTCGAACACCGCTTCGGCGCCCAGCAGGCCAGATTTCATGGCAGTGTGGGAGCCCTTGATTTTGGAACTGTTCAGGGTGCCGGCATCGCAACCCAGCAGCAAGCCGCCCGGGAAGCTCATTTTCGGCAGGGCGTTGTAGCCACCCTTGGCGATGGCGCGGGCGCCGTAAGCAACACGCTTGCCGCCTTCCAGGTACTTCTTCACCTCAGGGTGGTGCTTCAGACGCTGGAATTCCTCAAACGGGCTCAGGTGCGGGTTGCTGTAGGACAGATCGGTGATCAGGCCAACATAAACCTGGCCGTTTTCCAGGTGATACAAGAAAGAACCGCCGGTAGAGCCAGACTCATTCAGCGGCCAGCCAGTGGTATGAACCACCAGGCCCGGCTCGTGTTTGGCCGGGTCAATGTCCCACAGTTCTTTGATGCCGATGCCGTAGTGCTGAGGGTCTTTGCCTTCATCCAGCTTGAAATCGCTGATCAGGCGCTTGCCCAGATGGCCGCGGCAGCCTTCGGTGAACAGGGTGTACTTGGCGCGCAGCTCCATACCCGGCATGTAGCCATCTTTCTGGGAGCCGTCACGGGCCACGCCCATGTCGCCGGTGATGATACCTTTAACCTGGCCATCTTCAATGATGGTCTCAGAGGCGGCAAAGCCCGGGTAAACCTCTACGCCCAGCTGCTCGGCCTGCTCGGCCAGCCAGCGGCACAGGTTGCCAAGGCTGATAATATAGTTGCCGTGGTTGTGCATGTTCTTGGGCACAAAGGCATTGGGAACCTTGGTAGCTTTTTCCTGGTTCTTGAGCAGGAAAATGTCGTCCCGGGTAACCGGCGTATTCAGGGGAGCGCCTTTTTCTTTCCAGTCCGGGAAGAGTTCATTCAGGGCAGTAGGCTCGAATACGGTACCTGCGAGGATATGCGCCCCGATTTCAGAACCCTTTTCTACTACACAGACAGTCAGTTCTTCGCCAGCTTCCTGCGCCAGTTGCATGACGCGGCAGGCTGCAGACAGGCCAGCAGGGCCGCCGCCGACGATCAGAACATCAAATTCCATCGATTCGCGTTCCACGTTGGTCTCCTCAAACAGCTTCTAATGAATGTTATTAACCCGAAGGATAGCGCATTTCAAGAATCAAACAAACGTTTGTTTGAAATCTGCCCTTACCTTTGGCATTGTACGTATACACCGAAATATCGTGTGTTTTGAGTCGATTTTTAGTATCGTCTCATTGTCAGGTCGGGTCAACCCGGTCCTTTGACTGTGAAGACTCATTAAACCCATCGTAGAAGAACGAGGAATCTATGAAGGTTCTGGTCGCTGTAAAACGAGTTATCGACTACAACGTGAAGGTGCGTGTCAAGCCGGACAACACCGGCGTTGATCTCGCCAACGTCAAGATGGCAATGAACCCGTTCTGCGAAATCGCAGTTGAAGAAGCGGTTCGTCTGAAGGAAAAGGGCGTTGCCAGTGAAATCGTGGTTGTATCCATTGGCCCGAAGGCTTCCCAGGAGCAGATTCGTACTGCACTGGCGCTGGGTGCTGACCGTGGTATCCACATCGAGACTGACGAAGAAGTACAGTCCCTGGAAGCGGCCAAGCTGCTGAAGGCGGTTGTCGAGAAAGAAGAGCCCAAGCTGGTTATTCTGGGCAAACAGTCCATCGATTCCGACAACAACCAGACTGGCCAGATGCTGGCCGCTCTGACTGGCATGGGCCAGGGCACTTTCGCTTCCGAAGTGGTTGTTGACGGTGAAAAGGTTAACGTAACACGCGAAGTAGACGGCGGTCTGATGACAGTTGCCCTGAACCTGCCGGCGGTTGTTACCACTGACCTGCGTCTGAACGAGCCGCGTTACGCTTCTCTGCCGAACATCATGAAGGCCAAGAAGAAGCCGCTGGACGCCATGAGCCCCGCCGATCTGGGTGTTGAAATCGCCCCGCGCCTGACCACCCTGAAGGTCGAAGCCCCGGCTGCACGCCAGGCTGGTATCAAGGTGGCAGACGTAGCTGAGCTGGTGGATAAACTGAAGAACGAAGCGAAGGTGATCTAAATGAGCATCCTGGTAATTGCTGAACACGACAACAGCAGCCTGAAGCAGGCTACTCTGAACGTTGTAGCGGCTGCCAAGGCCATCGGTGGCGACATCGACGTGCTGGTTGCCGGTGAGAACGTAGGCGCCGTCGCTGAAGCCGCTGCCAAGGCAGAAGGCGTGAACAAGGTACTGGTTGCAGACAACGCCGCGTACGGTCATTTCCTGGGTGAGAACCTGGGTGACCTGGTTGCTGAAGTGGGTAAGGGCTACAGCCACATCCTGACTTCTGCCGGTACCACCGGTAAAGACTTCATGCCGCGCGTTGCTGCGCTGCTGGACGTTGCCCAGGTATCCGACATTATCCGCGTTGAGTCTGACGACACCTTCGTTCGTCCGATCTACGCCGGTAACGCTATCGCGACCGTAAAGGCCAGCGACAGCATCAAGGTGATCACTGTGCGTCCGACCGCGTTCGACCCGGTTGCCGCTGAAGGCGGTTCTGCTTCGGTAGAACAGCTGGACGTTGTAAAAGACGCCGGCCTGTCTTCTTTCGTAGGCGAAGAGCTGGCCAAGTCTGACCGTCCGGACCTGGCTTCTGCCGGTATCGTAATCTCCGGTGGTCGTGGCATGCAGAACGGCGACAACTTCAAGATGCTGGAGCAGGTTGCTGATCTGATGGGTGCCGCTGTTGGTGCATCCCGTGCCGCAGTTGACGCCGGCTTCGTACCGAACGACATGCAGGTTGGTCAGACCGGTAAGATCGTTGCTCCGCAGCTTTACGTTGCGGTGGGTATCTCCGGTGCCATCCAGCACCTGGCAGGTATGTCTGACTCCAAGGTGATCGTTGCGATCAACAAGGACGAAGAAGCGCCGATCTTCCAGGTTGCTGATTACGGCCTGGTAGCAGATCTGTTTGAAGCAGTTCCGCAGTTCGAAGAAGAGCTGAAGAAAGTTCTGTAACTTTCAGATCTCTTTAGCAAAAAAGGCACCTCAGGGTGCCTTTTTTGTTTTTGAAACAATGCGTTTTTCGGCTTTGCCGATAATCAGGGTATCCGCGAGGATATGCAGGGCCCGGTTGGTGGTACGGACCGCCTTGTACACCTGCTCGGTTTTTTCGTGATGGGTTTGCTGGACCTTCCTGGTACTGTTGCGAAACTCTTCATCGCTGGAAAACATGTCGATCAGGCCAAACGTGGTGTTGGCGATGGCCTTGTGCACTTTCTCGACCGCCATGGCGCCGCCAGAGACCGTATCCTCCAGCAATTTCGCACGGTTACGGACCTCCAGCAGTTCCATACGGCTTTTCTGGACGGCACTGCGGGCACTGATGCGGTGGGTGTTAAGAATCCTCAGATCACGGCGGTTATCGCCGGATACACGAAAACCGGCAAACAGGCAGCCGGCGGTGGCGGCAAGGCTCAGGGCAACAAGAATCTGGTCGATCATGGTCGAGGCTCCTCAGCGGTATTCAATGTGCATTTCAACATCGATATCACGCTCTTCGAGTTCCACTTCGAGTTCTTTCATGACTTCCTGATAGACCATTTTCCGGGTCATTACCGGTAAGCGATCCGCAAGCAGCCGGCCGGTCCGGGATTCCCGCTTGGCCAGGGAAATCGGGTCCAGCACCCGAAGGGTCAGTATCAATTCCGGATCCTGGCTGGTCTCAGGGATACCTTCGTTCTCCAGCATCTGGGCGATCATCTTCTTCTGCTCGAGGAATTGCCAGAGCAGCAGGGCGCTGAACACTAGAAGAATCAGGCTGGTGAGTGCAAGCAACGTGTTCAAAGGGCACCTCCCGGGTGTCTTGTGTGCATGTACAGAGTGTGCCCCAGTCTGCATGACAAACGATTGGCCGGGAGGACGCCCCGGACAGCGTAAACAGGAAAGTAGAACCTGTGTTCAAACCTGTTACCATCGTAACCCAACACCCGTTTGAATAAGGATAAATAATGACCAACACCACACAGGCAGAGTTTGATCTGGTCGTATTTGGCGCCACCAGCTTTGTGGGCCAGATTCTTTCCCGGTATCTGATGGAGACTTACGGCACCGGTGGTGAAGTCCGTTGGGCCATTGCCGGCCGTTCCGAGAGCAAACTGGCCAGCCTGAAGGCTGAGCTGGGGGATAACGCCTCTGCATTGCCGGTTATTCTGGCAGATGCCTCTGACGACGACGCCCTTGCCGCCATGTGCCGACAGACCCGGGTGATTATTTCGACCGTTGGCCCCTATGCGCTGTATGGCGAGCCGCTGGTTAAAGCCTGCGTGTCCACCGGCACCGATTACTGCGACCTGACCGGCGAAGTTCAGTGGATTCGCCGGATGATCGAGCGTTATGAAGACCAGGCCAGGCAGACCGGAGCCCGGATTGTTCATTGTTGCGGTTTTGACTCGATTCCTTCCGATATGGGCGTCTGGTTCCTGCAGCAGAAGTCCGAAGAGACCTTCGGCCAGCCCTGTCGTGATGTGCGTATGCGGGTGAAGGTGGCCAAGGGCGGGCTGTCCGGCGGTACTGTAGCCTCCATGATCAACGTGGCGAAAGAGGCCGGGGCAGACCCGAAGCTCCGGAAAGAGCTGGCTAACCCGTTCTCCATCTGCCCGCCGGACCACCGTTCCAGCACGCGCCAGCCGAGCTTGAAAACAGCGGAATTCGATAAAACTTTCAATGCCTGGCTGGCCCCGTTTGTGATGGGTGCCATTAATACCCGGGTGGTTCATCGCTCTAACGCCCTGCAGCAAGCCCGCTACGGCAAGGAATTCACCTACGACGAAGCCATCATGACCGGCAAAGGCACCAAGGGACGCCTGACGGCCTATGGCATTGTGGCCGCCCTGGGTGCCTTCTTTACCGCATCGGCCATCAAGCCAACCCGCTGGGTGGTGGAAAAACTGGTGCCCAAGCCGGGTGAGGGGCCAAGCCCGGAATCACAGGAAAAAGGCTTCTACGACATCCGCTTTGTCGGACGTACAGAAGATGGCAAGACCCTGATCACCAAGGTGACGGGCGACCGGGACCCGGGCTACGGCTCTACCGGCAAGATGCTGGGTGAATCCGGTATGTGCCTGGCCTTTGATGTGAAAGACGAAGTGCCTGGTGGTTTCTGGACTCCGGCCTCTGCGCTTAACGGCAAGTTGCTTGAGCGCCTGACTACCAGGGCGGGGCTGACTTTCGAGCTGCTCGAAACCCGCTGAGCCGCTAGTTCAAATGCAGAATGTGGCCGGATGGCAGCAATGCCTCCGGCCCGTGGCCTAATGAAATCACGGCGCGCCCGTCCAGCCACTGATCAATCCGGGGGGCTATGCGGCCCCGGGTATCGGCATCCACGCCGGTAAAGGGTTCATCCAGAATCACCAGCGGTGCATTACTCAACAGTACCCGGGCCAATACCAGCCGCCGGGCTTCACCGCCCGACAAGCGGCTGCCGCCGTTCCCTAGCCAGGTATCCAGGCCGGCAACCTCACGGCTGAAGCGCTCGGCCAATTCCACCAGCTCCAGTACATGCCAGAGTTCGCCGTCCGTTGCTTCTGGATTACCCAGCAACAGGTTGGCTTTGACGGTGTCGTCGAACACAACCGTAGTTTGAGTCAGGTAGGTGCAGGGCAGGGACTCCAGAGAACCTGCAACCGGAGCAATCAAACCGGCAAAGGTATCTGCCAGGGATGATTTTCCGCTGCCAGACACCCCGACTACGCCCAGGCGATCTCCGGGTTCGACCGCTACCGAGAAGTGGGTGATAACCGAAGACTGCCCCGGGTGGCCAACGGCCAGGTCGCTCGCGGTCAGAGCGCTTTGTTTTGCGCCCTGTCCGGCCGGCCTCTTCTGGAAGCCAGGCTGTTCATCTGCGGGTTGTACATCTTCATTGAGACGCCTGGCGGCTGCCAGTGTTGCACCAAACTTTCCAAAGGCCTCGGGCAGCATGCCGTAAACTTCTCCCAGACCAAGCAGGGCAATGGGCAGCAGCACCAGAACCGGCCCGGATATGAGATCCTGCTGGAACAAGCCAAAGCCGGCCCACAGGGCAATCACCGCTGACAGGTTTACCAGCAACACTGTTACCGAGAGGTGCCAGCCCACCCTGGCATCGACCTCCGCCTGGCTTTGTGAAAGCGCAAAGGCGTGGCGCATCAGCCGGCCCGAATGTTTGCCAGCACGGCCGGCGGCGGTGAGTTCTGCAAAGCCTTCGAGGTGTTCAATCACCTGGCCGCGAAGTTGTTCCTGCCGTTCGTTTAACTGTCCCGACAGCGCCCGGGTGCGAACATACAGCCCCCAGGTGGCGAGACCGAAGGCTGTTGCCAGAATACCCAGCAGTATCAGCGCAATGGTGCCGCTGAACAGCAGCCAGGCCAGGCCGACAATCATCAGGGTAACCAGCGCCGCCAGTGCGGTAGGGGCAATCAGGCGCAGGTACAGGGTGTCCAGGGCGTCTACATCGGCAGTCAGGCGGGACAACCACTGGGCTCCGGTTTTATCGCCTCGCTGGCGTTTGCCCGCCTGCGCCAGCCGGTTGAACAGCGCTACGCGAATATCGGTAAGCAGGCTCAGCACCGTATTGTGGTTGTAAAGCCGCTCCAGGTATCGGGAAACTGTTCGGGACACCGCAAAGAATCGAATCCCGCTGCCGGGCACATAAAGATTGATGTACGCCTGAACACCCGCCGCAAACAGCAAGCCCACCAGGGCGGTTTCGGTCAGGAACCATCCGGACAGGGCCAGCAAGGCAATGCCGGAGATCAGTGTTGCCAGCAGCAGGGCACCGCCCACCACCAGCCGACCCCGGCGGCGCAGAATCAGCTGTAACCAGGGCCGGAGTTCACGCATTGCGCACCTCTGCGCCGGAGACGATCAGAACCCGGTCGGCCAGTGCCAGCAGGGCCTGGTGATGGGTAGAGAAAATCACGGTCTTGCCGGCTTCGGAAAGCTTGTGCAGGGCTTCCAGCACACAGATTTCGCTGGTGGCGTCCAGGCCGGCGGTCGGCTCATCCAGCAGAACCAGCTCATGATCCGCCAGAAAAATGCGGGCGAGACTGAGCCGTCGGGCCTGGCCGCCGGACAAGCCCTGGGCATCTTCGCCAATACGGCTGTTGATGCCCTGTTCCCGGCTGTCGAGCAACTCGGCAAGGCCGACCATGCGCAGGGCATTCTCAATGGCTATATCTGATGCGTCAGGGCTGGTCAGCCTCAGATTGTCCGCCCAGGAACCTTGAATCCAGAAGCCTTTCTGGCCCAGCCAGCCGAAAGGGGATGAGCCCGCAGATTGTCCGAACACCGATATTGTTCCGGCATCGGGGCGGATAAACCCGGCTAACAGGTGCAGTAACGACGACTTTCCGCCACCGGACGGTCCTGTGAGCGCGATCACTTCACCGCGCTTTACCTGCATGTTCAACTGATCAAACACTGGAGGGCTATCGGAATAGCGCAGGGATACACCGCCCAGGGCGATCGTGTCCTCCGCAGCGGCAGTTTCGGTTTGTGCCTGGACATTTCCGGCGCCGGAGACCGGCTCCTGAAGCCGGGCAAGAATCTCTGCCCCGGCACCCAGTGCGGCAGCCCGGTCGTGATAATGCTGGGACAACGTCCGTAATGGCTGAAAGAACTCCGGTGCCAGCAGCAGGATCAGCAGGCCGGAGAACAGGGTGAGCTGATCGCTGGGGCCAAAGGTGATGTAGCCCAGCAACCCGAAACCGATGTAGATGGCGATGACGGCAATGGCGACCGAGGAAAAGAACTCCAGTACCGCCGACGACAGAAAGGCCACCTTCAGGGTTTTCATGGTGATACGCCGGTACTGATCCGAGCGTTGATACAGGGTATCGCTGGCCTGGGCGGTCTGGCCGAACAGCTGCAAGGTCGTCAGGCCTCGAACCTTGTCCAGAAACTGCCCGGACAGCCGGCTGATGGTTTCGAAATGCTGCTGGTTCACTTTCTCTGCACCCACACCCACAAGGGCCATGAACAGAGGGATCAGGGGCGCGGATAACAACAGAAAGATGCCGGCCAGCCAGTCGAGCCAGAACACCAGCGCAAGAATCATCAGAGGGATAACGGTGGCCAGGATCATCTGGGGCAGGAACCTGGCGAAATAACCGTGCAAGGCTTCCACGTGGTCCAGCCATTCCCGGGCCAGGGAAGCGGCAGAGGCTTCCGACAGAGCTACGGGGCCGGCAACTTGCCAGTGGTCATTCAGTTGGCGACGGGCATGCCGGCGTACCTGTTCGCTGCAGCGCGCCGCAAAGCGTGTTTGCAGGCCCTGGCAAACTGCCCGCACAACGAGCATGCCCACCAAAACCAGAAACCAGGGGGTGAGGGCAGAGACCGGCTCGCCGGCAATTACCCCCTGATAAACCAGCCAGGCCAGTAATACCATCTGCACGATGGTGGCCAGCCCGGCCAGGGTACCGGCGACTACTGTGGCGTTTATCCAGCGCTGGCTGGTTCGGGCAAGCCCGGCCAGCCAGCCTTTGACATCAGCCTGTGCCGGTTCTGCCACTCAGTGATACCCTTCGCCGGCCCGCACCTTGCCGCGGAATACCCAGTACGTCCAGGCGGTGTATACCAGCACAATGGGAATTACGAACAGCAGGCCCAGCAGCAGGAACAGCTGGGATTCATAGGCAGACGCTGCATCCCACAGGGTGTAGTTGGGCGGCACCATATAGGGCCAGCGGCTGACCACAAGCCCCAGATAGGTTGTGATGAACAGCCCCATTGTGGCCACGAAGGGCATGCCTTCGAAGCGGTTGCGCACGGAGCGCCAGATCTGGAAGGCGCACAGCAGCGTCAGGGCCGGAAGGATCCAAATGATGCCGATGTGGTCAAACCAGCGTTCACGCACCATGTCGTCCACAAACGGTGTCCACACGCTGATAATGGCGAAGATGGCCAGCACGGCGAACAGCAGCGGCGTTGTTACCCGGTAAGCCCAGTCCTGCAGGCGGCCTTCGGTTTTCAGTATCAGCCAGGTGGAGCCGAGCAGGGCATAGCCTGCCAGAGTGCCGAGGCCGGTCAATACGGTGAACGGGGTAAGCCAGTCCAGCGCGCCACCCACATACACGCCATCAACCGTGTTGAAACCCTGGATATAGGCACCAACCACCGCCCCCTGGGCGAAGGTGGCTACGGTGGAACCGCCGGCAAACGACCAGTTCCACAGGTAGCGGGACGTGCGCGCCTTGAACCGGAACTCGAACGCCACACCCCGGAAAATAAGCCCGGCCAGCAGCAGGAACACGCCAATGTAGAGCGCAGGCAGGAAGATGGTGTACACCATCGGGAAGGCGGCCAGCAGCCCGGCACCGCCCAGTACCAGCCAGGTTTCGTTGCCGTCCCAAACCGGTGCCACCGAGTTCATCATGGTGTCGCGGTCTTCTTCAGAGGGGGCGAAGGGAAAGAGAATGCCCACGCCCAGGTCGAAGCCGTCCATCAGCACATACATGATGATGCCGAAGCCGATAATAAACGCCCAGATGAGGGCCAGATCAAACAGTTCCATCAGGATTGCCCTCCTTCGTTAACGGGTTTTGCGTGGTTAACCGAACCCTTGCCGGATTCGATCTCGAACGGAACATGGGCCGCCGAGAGCGGGCGGGCAGGGCGATCGGCTTCATGGTCGGTATCGTCTTCATCGCCTTCCAGGCCGACGAACAACACCCGCATCAGGTAGTAAACACCGGCGGAGAATACCGCTGCGTACACCAGGATGTAACCGATGAGGGTGAACAGCGCCATGCCCCCGGTCAGCGAGGGTGTTACCGAATCAGCCTGGTTCATAATGCCGTATACAAGCCAGGGAGCCCGGCCAACTTCGGTTACGAACCAGCCGGTCAGTACCGCGAAGAAGGGCGCAATGCTCATGGCGCGCAGCCCCTGCAGGAACCAGCGGGCCTTGTAGTAGCGGCCGCCGGCCCGAAGCACCAGCCCGGTTACCGCGAACAGGATCATCAGCATACCCAGGCCAACCATCACCCGGAACGACCAGAACACAATCGCCACCGGAGGCTGCTCTTCTCTGGGAACATCCTTCAGGCCAGGTACCACACCATCCCACTCGTGGGTGAGAATCATGCTGGCCAGGCTGGGGATGCCGATTTCAAAATGGTTGGTTTGTGCTTCCTGGTCCGGAATGGCGAACAGCAACAGTGGCACATTGGAAGAGGTTTCCCAGTTGCCCTCCATAGCAGCCACTTTCGCAGGCTGGTGTTCCAGTGTGTTCAGGCCATGGAAGTCACCGACCACCAACTGGGCCGGGGCAATAAACAACAGCAGCCACAGGCACATGGACAGCGCCTTGCGGTTGGCTTCTACCTCCCGGCCCTTGAGAAGGTACCAGGCACTCACACCGGCTACCACAAAGCTGCCGGTCAGGAATGAAGCCAGCCCCATGTGCATGAAGCGGTAGGGGAATGACGGGTTGAAGATGGCTTCGCTCCATGACACCACATGGAACACGCCGTCACGCAGCTCAGTGCCCGCCGGAGTTTGCATCCAGCTGTTGGCCGACAGTATCCAGAACGAGGAAATGAACGTGCCGGTGGCAACCATAATGGCCGCAAACAGGTGAACGCCCGCAGGAACCTTGTTGCGCCCGAACAGCAGAACCCCGAGGAACGCCGCTTCCAGGAAGAAGGCCGTGATAACCTCATAGCTCAGAATCGGGCCAAGGAAGTTGGCAGAAGCCTGGGAGAAGTTACTCCAGTTGGTACCGAACTGGAACGACATCACGATCCCGGAGACCACCCCCATCCCGAAGACAACGGCGAAGACCTTTGTCCAGAATCCGGAAAGCTTCGTCCAAACCGGGTTACGGGTTTTGAAGGCAAGGCCTTCCAGAACGGCTATATAAGATGCAAGCCCGATGGTAAATACCGGGAAAATGGCGTGAAATGACACGACAAACGCGAACTGGATTCGCGATAGGATGAGGGGATCTAGTTCCACAGGAACCTCCGGTAACTTTCACAAGTCACAACAGACAGGTGCTAACCTGCCCGGCCGCTGCCTTAGGCGATTTTGTTATGTTGTTATTACCGGCAGTTAATTATGATGCTACGGGAATTGTAGCAGAAAGAAATAGGGCAGTTTGTCGCACCTTTGATATAAAACAATGACGGTGAACCTATGAGCTTCTATGAAGACCGGATTCTTCCCTACATCATCGACAAGGCCTGCTCCATGGGGCAGGTGATGAAACTGCGCAGCCAACTTGTGCCAAGGGCTCGCGGCCGTGTGCTGGAAGTGGGAATGGGCTCGGGTATTAACCTGGAATTCTATAATCAGGACCTCGTAGAGATGGTGTACGGGCTGGAGCCATCGGAAGGCATGCGGCGCAAAGCCTTGCCGAACCTGGGCCGGTCACCGGTGCGGGTAGAGTGGCTGGATCTGCCGGGTGAGAAGATTCCGCTGCAGGACAACTCGGTCGATACCGTTCTGCTTACCTTCACCCTGTGCACCATTCCGGACTGGCACACGGCCTTGCTGCAGATGAAGCGGGTACTCAAGCCCGGTGGCGACCTGCTGTTCCTGGAACACGGAGAAGCCCCACACGACACCACGCGTAAATGGCAGCACCGGGTAACGCCGGGATGGCGAAAGCTGGCTGGCGGCTGCCACCTGAACCGGCACATCGCGGAATTGATTGAACACGCCGGTTTTGAGATTCAGGAGCTGGAGAACCTGTATATGCCCAATGCACCGAAAATTGCCGGGTATATCTACAAGGGCCGGGCAACCAAGCCCGAATAATCAGGGTCCCTGCCGAAAGTTGCTTAATTACTGAGCGATTCTTAAAGCGGAATTGCGTTAGCCATCCGGGCCTTATACAATTCCGGCCTTCAGTTTTCCCCCGATGCTCCGGTGGTGAAATTGGTAGACACAAGAGACTTAAAATCTCTCGACCGCAAGGTCGTGCCGGTTCGATTCCGGCCCGGAGCACCATCCTGTTTTCCCCGGCCCTTCAGCCAAAAATGTTTGCCGCATCCTCACCAAAGCAGGCAACCCGGTTTCGTCCCTGATCCTTCGCCTCATACAACGCCAGGTCTGCGCTGCGCATGAGTGTGGAGCCGGAAACATTGTCCACGTTTACACTACTGGCAACACCGACACTCACGGTGACGACATCGCTGACCGGAGAGTCTGCGTGGGGCAGTTTCAGGCCTGCGATGGCTTTGCGAAGTTCTTCGGCACAGGTTCTGGCTTGTTCCAACCCTGTTTCGGGCATCAGCACACTGAATTCCTCACCCCCGGTACGGGCAACCAGAAAGCCATGGGGCTTGACGTTTTGCTCCATGCACTCCGCAACGCTGGCGAGACACCGGTCACCTTCCGGATGGCCATAGCGGTCGTTATAAAGTTTGAAATGGTCGATATCCAGCATCAACACGGAGGTCGGCTTTTCCGGTTCATCCGACAGGCTTTGTTGCAAGCTGGCATCGAACAGTCGGCGATTGGCCAGGCCTGTCAGCGGATCGTGATGGGACAGGTCCAGCAACATTTTTGACTGTTCCCGTTGCTGGCTGATCAACCTCTGGGCGTGGCGAGCGAGGGTGCCAAACTCGTCTCTCCGCTGCAACAGGCTGTCTGGTACGTCCGCCAGGTTTTCGCGTTGGCCAAGGGAATTCTCTCCCTGTTTCCCGGTAACAAAGCGGGTGAGCTGGCCCAGTGGCTTCAGTACCAGACCATACAGCAGTGCCAGTACCACCCCGATCACAACGGCCAGCAAAACGGCCGTCCAGGCGAGTGAATAGCGAAAATTTCGCGACGCCCTTTTTACGCGGTCTCTCGGAATTTCAGTACTCAACACCAGCTCGGGCCCACGGGAATGGGTTAACAGGGGCTTGGCGGCATGCAGCAGGTCTGGCTCTCGCTGAAGAGCCATCTTCCGTTCCGTATCGGCCGGGGCTGCTGGACGTGTGGAAATCTGCACCGATAGCCCTGTCTGATCCTCGAGCAAATCCGTCAGCCGTTCGTCAATCAGCCGAAGCTTGATAAGCCAGCCCCGGGATGGGCCTGTCCTGTCGGTTTGAAGTATGGGTGCTATCGCAGCGATTGCAGGCCACGGGGAGGCAAGGTTCAGTGGCAGCCCCGATGCTTCTACCTCGCCCAGAAACGGCTGAACCTCAGCGATGAGCGGTGCCGCCCAGCTGCAGTCGCCCGTTGCCGAGGTGCAGGTGCCGTAGGTGTTCGTGCCCGGATCAATGCCGGCAATCCACATTGGTTGCTGGTCTTCACTGATGAAGATCATGGCCTGGTCGTGCAGGTCTTCGAGCATCTCCCGGCTGAAGTTACTGGTGGCGTAGTCGCTGTTTGCATCCTGGAAGAACTGGTAAGTGTCATCCCAGTGCGCCCAGTCCCGGGTTTGGGCGGTCAGCGCATTGTGGTTCTGCGTCAGTGAATTTTCGATGCGCGCGAGTTCCTGGCCGGCTTGCTGGTTCTCGGCTTTCATGAGGACCGGCTGGAATACAACTTTTTCGATCAGAAGCAGGGCGATCATGGCCAGTACAAGAAGGCCCGCCAGAAACAGAACAAACCTGGAGGCCAGTGAGTGGCGGACTTGCTTCATACTGCGTTTACCTGTTCGATGTTTTAAGACGCTTCAGACTTGCTTGTTTTAAACATTCATCGTACCGGTCGGGGTTGCCTGCGAATACTCGGTAATAGCCGCATATTGCAACTATTTGTATACGCCCAAAGTCTGTTCGACAGGCTGGCAGCTGTTGGCAATACTGGGACGATAGCCATCAAGGAGTTCTGAATTATGTCCGCCGCGCAAGAACGCCCAGTGCGAGTCCGTACAGAAAATGGTATTACCACGCTGACCCTGAACCAGCCGGAACGCCGGAACAGCCTGTCGATGGCCATGCTGGAAGGGTTGTCTTCAGCCCTTGAGAAAATTGCCCGGGATGACAGCAGCCGGGTAGTGGTGCTGGCTTCCGCCGGCCATGTGTTTTGCGCCGGCCACGACCTGCGGGAGATGCGGGATAAATTCGACAGCCACGAATTTCAGCTGGCTCTGTTCCAGCAGTGCAGCAAGGTGATGCAACAGATTGTGAACCTGCCGAAGCCGGTGATCGCCCGGGTAGCCGGTGTGGCAACGGCTGCAGGGTGTCAGCTGGTGGCCAGCTGTGACCTGGCGGTAGCGGAGCGGGGCAGCCGGTTTGCCACGCCGGGTGTGAACATCGGTCTGTTCTGCTCCACGCCAATGGTGGCGCTGTCGCGCAATGTTTCCCGCAAACATGCTATGGAAATGTTGTTGACCGGAGAAATGATTGATGCGGAAACCGCTGAGCATATCGGGCTGGTGAACCGGGTAGTGGAACCGGAAGCCCTGGATGAGACTGTCTACAACATGGCCGCAACCATTGCCGGTAAATCTGGCCACACCCTGAAGATCGGTAAAGAGGCGTTTTATCGGCAGCTGGAAATGCCCCTGGCCGATGCCTACGATTACACCGCCAGGGTGATGGCCACCAATATGACAGCTGAAGATGCACAGGAAGGTATTTCAGCGTTCCTGGATAAGCGGGATCCGAACTGGCAGCACAAATAGCCGGAGTGGTTTCAGGGCTTGCAGGCACCGTTGGCTGGCCATACCAGCCGGTCACCGGTGCCAATGCCGCGTTCATGGAAGTAGCCGGCATTCATTTCCACCGCACTCAGGAAGGGCTTGCCGGCCGGATAAGCCGGGCAGTCGCTGCTGCGGGAGGATGCACAGGGGTGCATTTGCCGCAGGCTTACTATCTCGCCCTGTGCACCTAGATAGGCGATGTCGAGTGGGATCAGGGTCTGGTACATCCAGAATCCGTGGTCGGCCGGTCGCAGCTGTTGGTACTCGAACAGCATGCCGGCGTTATCCTGCAGGTGTTCCCGGCCCATCAGGCCCCGGCGCCGCTGCTCCGGTTCACTGGCCACTTCAAGCATGACCGGGTACGAGCGATCAGCGGTTACAAAACAGGCTTGAATCACCGGCAAGGGTTGTTCGTCCCGGGCGTCTGCCGCGCCGCAGGCGGCCAGCGCCACCAGGGCGCAGGCCGCCAGCAATACACGAAACATCACGAACGCAGCCGGTATCCGGTTTTGAAGATCCACCAGACGGTGGTCATGCACATGGCCAGGAATACCAGGGTCATGGCAACGCTGATGCCCACGTGCACATCAGATACGCCATAGAAAGCCCAGCGGAAGCCACTGATCAAATACACCACCGGATTGAACAGGCTGATGGTCTGCCAGACCTGGGGCAGCATATCGATGGAATAGAAGGTTCCGCCAAGAAACACCAGCGGGGTTACGATCATCATGGGCACGATCTGCAATTTCTCGAAACCGTCAGCCCAGATGCCAATGATGAACCCGAACAGGCTGAAGGTCACCGCCGTCAGCACCAGGAAGGCCAGCATCGACACGGGATGCAGTACCGAGTAGTCGACAAACAGCCGTGCGGTCGCCAGGATAATCAGCCCCAGAATAACCGCCTTGGTGGCCGCAGCGCCGACGTAGCCCAGAACAATCTCGGCATAGGACACAGGCGCAGACAGCACTTCATAGATGGTGCCGGAAAACTTTGGCATATAGATGCCGAAAGAGGCGTTGGAGATGCTCTGCATCAGCAGGGACAGCATCAGCAAGCCCGGGATGATGTAGGCGCCGTAGTCGATGCCGTCGATATCGCCCATGCGGGAGCCGATGGCAGAACCGAATACCACGAAGTACAGGCAGGTTGAGATCACCGGCGACAGCACGCTTTGCATGATGGTCCGCTTCATGCGCGCCATTTCGAACTTGTAGATGGCTTTTACACCGTAAAGATTCATTCTGCTCTCTCCGTTCGGGCGGCTTATTCGTGCACCAGGCCCACAAAAATCTCTTCCAGGGAGCTTTCCCGGGTTTGCAGGTCCCGGTACTCGATGCCCAGATCCCCAAGGGTCCGAAGTAAGCGGGCGACGCCGGCTTGCTGTTGCTGGGAGTCAAAGGTGTAGATCAGCTCGTAGCCGTCTTCCGAAAGCTCGATGGGCTCCAGGGTGAGTTCGCCTGGCACCTTGTCGAGTTTGTGCTGCAGCTGCAGACGCAGTTCTTTTTTACCCAGCTTGGACATCAGGGTGTCCTTGTCTTCCACCAGGATAATCTGGCCCTGGCGAATTACCCCGATGCGGTCCGCCATTTCCTCGGCTTCTTCGATGTAATGGGTGGTCAGGATAATGGTGGTGCCGTTCTCGCGGAGTTTCCGGACCATCTCCCACATGTCGCGGCGAAGCTCTACATCCACGCCGGCCGTGGGCTCGTCCAGAAACAGGATGCGAGGCTCGTGGGACAGGGCCTTGGCAATCATCACCCGGCGTTTCATGCCGCCAGACAGCGACATGATGCGGTTGTTGCGCTTGTCCCACAGGGAGAGGTCTTTCAGTACCTTCTCTATGTGGGCCGGTTTCGGGGCCTTGCCGAACAGGCCACGGCTGAACGACACCGCATCCCATACGGTTTCAAAGGAATCGGTATTCAACTCCTGGGGTACCAGGCCGATGGCTTCGCGGGCCTTGCGGTAGTTTTTAACGATATCGTGGCCGGCAGCGGTTACTTCACCGTTGCTCTTGTTCACTATCCCGCAGATGATGGAAATCATCGTGGTTTTGCCCGCACCATTGGGGCCAAGCAGGGCGAAGATCTCTCCCGGGTAGATTTCCAGGTTAACGTCTTTCAGGGCCTGGAAGCCGTCTTCGTAGATCTTGTTCAGGTGCTTTACGGAGATGTCCGGTTGCACAGCGGTATCCTGTTTCTTGGGTGATTCAAGCCAGAAAGCCGGGCATTTTCTCATGCTAGCCGCGGTTTAGAAACCTTTGCCATGTCGGCATTTATGCCCATAATGCCCCCTTCAAAAAGGGGATGAGAGGCTGCTGATATGATACGAGCCGTCGTAACAGGGGGTTTACTGATTGCTGCTGTAGCGATACTGGCATTTGCTCCCGACTACCTGAACGAAGCCAGCAACGAGGAGAAGAAACCACCTTGCGACCTGCTTGCAGGCCCTTGCAGCTGGCAAACGGATCAAGGCCAGTGGCAGGTCAAGCTGACCCCCGGCCCGGAGGGAGACCAGGGCGTGGAGTACCGGCTCCAGGTGACCGTGCCGGAAGCGCCGGATCGCTTTCTGGCGGTACTCAGGGGCGAAAACATGTACATGGGCGAGTACCCGGTGCCGCTGGTACGGGAAGAATCGCTGGAATACCGGGCCAGGTTTACCGCGCCGTTCTGTACCACGGGCAGTGAAATGATCTGGAGAATCGATTTTCAGGATGGCCAGGATTTAATCGAAAATGTGCCGTCAACACTGGTCTTTCGTGCGGAGAAGTAGTTAAATTCCTGGAAAATACAACAATCTCCAGGGAAATGTGATGGATTACGGGGAAAGTGTTCAAAAGGTTCTGCTCAGAAAGATTCTCAAGGCAGAACAGGATTTGCTTCAGCTGAAACTCGATTACTGCCGCTTTGTCTTCGGGCTCACCCACCGGGCGCGTGTGAACGCAGGCGGGAAATCATGGCTGGTACGGTCTGTGGATGTCGACTCCATGCAGCACACTGACGACGGCGGATTTACCCGGCCGGTGATCGCCGGAGTGCCTGCAGAGGATGAAACCGGCACCACAGCGATTAACCTTGGTAGTAATTGGGAAGTTGAAGCCGTCAGATAAACGCGTTGCTGGTGGCTGCATCATAAAGGCTGGAGTGAGCCGGCACATACTGATGTTGCTGCCAGTGTTCAGCGCCTTCAAGGCCGGCCCGGTAGCAGGCCAGTAACACGGAACTGGAGGTGAGGGTGCTGATAGCCTGCAATGCTTCCGGTTGGCGAATGCCTGTTTTACGGCTGACAATGCGTGCCACCATGCCTGCCAGGGCATCGGAATGGCGCACCGGTTGGCGGCTCAGTGCACAACCGGCCCCATACAACCAGGCGGCTGCGTACAGCCGCACCGCCTCTGGCGCATCGGCCAGCAAAAGCCCCTTATCCCGACAATCCCGCTCCTGGAGCCCGGCCAGAATGTGCAGCTGGGTGCGCAGTTCGGTGCCATGGGCAGAGGCAATTTTCACCTGCTTGCCGGTACGCGCCGTGCGCCTTGCCACCGGGCCGGGTATTTCCGGTTCTGCTATACCACCTGCCAGTTGAAGTGCTTCTCCCCGGGACAGGGCAACCATCCGGATTGCCAGAATGCCGACCAGAGCCAGCAAGCCGAGCTCAGTAACTGTGACCAGTCCGTTGACCATGAAGGGTTTCTTGCCTCGCATTCCTGAAGTTAGAACGATAAGGCATTGTAACGATATGTAACGAGCGGCAAGGTAACCGGCTTCCCAATTCTGGCAGTACCGGCATTTCAGGCGCGGGAATTGTGATGCTGGTCTCAGCTGATCAGCAGGTTTGCATGGTCTGCAGGGCCAGTTTCCGGCGAATGTAGCGCCCCAGTGCATCAACGCCGATGTTCAGCAGCGCGGTGATCAGTATCAGCACCATGGCCCGGTCGAAACGGATGTTCTGTATGGCGCTGTCGACATAGAAGCCCAGCGTGTAGATGCCCAGGATGCCGAGGATGGCTGTTTCCCGCATGATGATTTCCCAACGGTAGAACAGAAACGCCAGGAACGACCGGTAAACCCGGGGAACCAGTTCCCAGCTGTACCGGGTGAAGCCGATGGGCGCATCCGGGCGCAACCGAATGGTGTTGGTCTGGCGCCCGATCAGGTGGCCGATAATGCCCCCATTGTGCAGGGCCAGTGCCACCACCGCCGGCAGCATGGACGGCCCCCAGAGTTGCAACAGGATATAGGCCAGGATGTATTCCGGCGTAGAGCGGGCAATCACCAGCAACACATGGCCGGAGGTACGGCGCACCGGGCCACCAAAGTGGTTGGAAATCAGCGGGAAGGCCAGCAGGGAAATAATACCCGTAGCCACCAGGGCAATCTGGGTAAGGACGATGGTGTTCCAGATGCCCGGCAGTGCCTCGGTGACCATTACATCCCCGAACCAGGCAGACAGGCCGGCAAGCCCCTCGCCATCACGCAGCGGAGCCGGGATGATGTCTTCGGTGAAGAACCGCTCCACATTGCCCCAGACAATGGGGAACCCGTCTCCCAGAAAGAACGGAGCGGCCAGAATGTAGAACGGCAGCAATTTCGGACGAACCCACAGGGGCAGGGTGGCAATCAGGATATAGAACAGAATCAGCATGGCGCCGGCATCGGAATACATGCCCTGGGAGAACGACGATTCCAGGTAGAACCCCAGCGTAGGCAAACCCACAAAACCAAGAATGGCCGAGGAGCGCAGGCCGCATTCCAGGCGGTAAGAAGTGTAGGTGCGGATCTGTTCCCAGCAATCCGGAATACGGGCATACAGAAAGGCTGACATCGAACCAGTGCCAGGAGGCAGCAGGCGGCCGGGCTCCGGATCAGACTCTTCAAAGATCTCCGAGTACACCTTGGCGAAGATACCCGAATAGGGGATGGCAATGGCCAGCACGCCCGTCAGTGGGTGGAAACCGAAGAACTGCAGAAAGATCAGCGCCCAGAACAGCTCATGAATCGAACGGATGAAGGCACAGAAGATTCGAACCGGCAGAAACCGATAACCCAGCGCCAGCAGAAATCCTGCCAGGCTGCCGATGGTTACACCTACGAAGGCGAACGCCACCGTGCGCAGCAGGGCGGTCATCAGGCCTTCGGTGCTGAAAAAGTTGGGGGTAGCTACGCCCAGAAAGAACCGGCCGAGATCCTGCCAGGGGTTGGCGGTGGTGATAGCAATATCGGCCACCAGCAAACCTCCGAGCGCAATGGCAAGGAAGATGAAACTGGCTCTGACGGTGGGGTAGGAAAACATAAACTGGTTCTGGCCCGTTAATACAGCGACATGATGTCGGATGCGACAAGCGAGGAAGCCGCTTCGTCCAGCGCTATCTGGCCGTCCTGAATGCCGATGATCCGGTTACAGTAACGCAGTGCCATGTCCACATCGTGCAAGGCAATAATCGAGGTGGAGAACCGGTTGGTGAGGGTTTTCATGACCAGGTGCGCCATGGGGCCATCCAGTGCCGAAATGGGCTCATCCGCCAACAGGACAGGGGCCTGCCGGTAGATGGCCCGGGCAATGGCCACCCGCTGGCGTTGTCCGCCAGACAGTGCAGCCGCCGGTATCCACTGTTTCTCGGAAATTTCCAGTTCTTTGAGCAAGGCCTTTATGGTGTCGCGGTCGCGACGGAACGGGCGAATCAGGGTCAGGGCGTTATACCAGCCGGGATGTCGGTCCAGCTGTCCCATAAACACGTTATGGAACACCGGCAGCGCGTTCACCAGCCCCAGGCCTTGCGGAATCAGGGATGCCTCACTCTCAAGCCGGTCGTAAAGCAAACGGATCAGCGTAGACTTGCCGGCGCCACTTTGGCCGACCAGTGCCACATGCTCGCCTTCATTTACGTGAAGGGAGAGCGGGCCAATTACCCGCTCCCCGTTAAAGCTGGCTGTCAGGCCATGAAAATCAAATCCTGACATCAATCGAGAATTCCGATGTTTTCAGCGGTCTTGCGAATGGGCTCGTAATCATCGTTAGACGCCGGAATAAAGCCGGAACGGGGGAAGCTTTCCAGCAGTTTCGGATCGTCCAGTTCCAGCAAGGCCTTGGTCACCTTGTCCTTGAATCCTTCACCGAAGCGTTCATTCACATCACCCCGGATGGTCCACTGGTAATCCGGGTACGCCGGGGTTTTCCAGATAACCTGAACGGCATCGGTATCGATGTTTCCATCTGCCAGCTCTTTTTCCCAGACCTGGAAGTTGAGCGCGCCCACTTCATAGGTGCCAGCCTCTACCAGGCGAAGAGTACGGGTATGGTTACCGCTGAAACCAACACGGGAAAATACAGATTCCGGTGCCTCACCAAAGGTGTCGCGCAGGTGGAACTCGGGCATCAGGCGGCCGGAGGTGGAACCCTTGGAACCAAAGGTAAAGGTTTTGCCACGCAGGTTGTCCTCAAGGTCCGCCAGGCTGTCTGCCGGCTCGATTTCGGTGCTGGTGTTGGCGATGAAGTAGGTGACGAAGGCTTCGTCTTCCACGCCCTGGGCGATGGCCTCAGAACCCGGCACCAGGCGCCGCGCCTGCACACCGGACAGCCCGCCAAACCAGGCCAGCTGCACCTGGTTGTTGCGGAAGGCGGATACCGCTGCCGCATAGGATTTTACCGGGATATAACGAACGTCTACGTCGAGCTGCTCGGAAAGGTAATCGGCCACGCCGCGAAAGCGCTCTACCAGCTTCGTTTCATCCTCATCAGGAATAGCCGTAAACACGAAGGTTTGTGCCTGTACGGCAGTGACGGCAGAAAAAGACAGAAGGCCGGAAACCAGCCATTTCCGTAGATGTTTGATGACCATGATGATTCATTCCTTTTAGTCGGGGGAGCTTTTGGGTGGTCCGGCCAGCGCCGAAGGCAGCCTCAGGATACCGTGAATTACCACAAGTCTGAACCGGTATACGCAGGTATCCTTTACCCGGAGCACTGGCGCATGCAGAATTTCGGTAAATTTATCGGACACCCTTTATGCATCTTCTGATCATCACTCCTGCCGGCCCGGACTCCAAGGCCGGTAATCGAGCCACAGCCCTGCGCTGGCAGGTACTGCTGGAGCAATCCGGCCATCAGGTCCAGGTATTGACCGGGTATGATGGAGAAACGGCTGATCTGATGCTCGCCCTCCACGCATGGCGCAGTGCCGGTGCGGTAGCGGCATGGAGAGAGCAAAATCCGGACAAGCCGTTAATTGTCGTGCTGACGGGTACTGATATCTATCATCACCAGCATAAATATCCCGGGGTTACCCTGGCTTCGATGGACGCGGCGGATTTGCTGATAGGCCTGCACGACCTGGTAGCCCGGGATATTCCCGAATCATTCCGCGACAAACTCGTTACCCTTCGTCAGTCTGCAGCGCAGCCTGCCGTGCGCGGCGGCTCCCGGCCGGAACCGGGGCAGTTCAATATCTGTGTGATCGGCCACCTGCGTGATGAAAAAGACAGCCTGCGGGCTGCCCTTGCCGCGCGGCATCTACCGGAAGATTCCAGCATTGTCGTTAATTGTGCCGGCCGCCAGCACACCGAGGAATGGCGCGAGAAAGCGCTGGCAGAAAGCAAGGATAACCCGCGCTTTCACTGGTTAGGGGAGCTGGATAAACCGGGCCTGGAAAACCTGATGGCCGTGAGCAGTGTGATGGTCATCAGCTCTGTGATGGAAGGTGGCGCGAATGTGGTCTCTGAAGCCTGCAGGGCAGGTTTGCCCATTCTGGCGTCGGATATTCCGGGCAATAAGGGGCTGTTGGGTGAGGATTATCCGGGCTATTTCCCGGTTGGGGATGACAAGGCACTGGCCCAGTTGATGTACCGGGCAGAGCGGGAACCGGAGTACCTGGCAAAACTGAGAGCGGCTGTGTCGGCGCTCGCTGAAACCTTCACCCCTGAAAAAGAACGCCAGAGCCTGGAGGAGGCTCTGGCGCGGGTAGTCGACATCCGAGGCTAAGGTACGTTTTACAGTAATTTTTTCGCCTCGGCAGTCAGCTGGCTGTAGCCTTTCATGCTCTTGAAGGCTTCCAGCTTCTGCTTGTCTTCGGCGCTCGGGTTGGCAATCTGCTCGATGGAAGTGATACCGGCTTCTTTCATCTTTTTCGCAGTCGCCGGCCCGATACCCTTCACGCGGGTAAGATCAGACTTGTCCGCGGGCTTGGCCGCCTTCGGAGTAGCAGTTTTCCTGGCGGCAGGCTTTTTGGCAGGCGCCTTCTTTGCAGCCGGCTTGCTGCCCGTAGCGGATTTGGCCGCAGACTTGGCCTTGCTGGCTGTTTCGTCCGCCGCTTTGCGGGCTTCCTTGGAGGCAATACCCACACGCTCCAGCAGGGTGGCCTGCAATTCGTGGAACTCGTTCATCCGGCGCTCGAACTCTTCGTTAAAGCGCTTCATTTCCCGGTCACGCAGCTCGTCCATGTCTTTGAGCAGCTTGCGCACGGGGTCCTGAATCTGGTGCTGCAGGTGGTCGAACTGTTGCAGGGCATCGCTAATCAGCCCCTCGATCTGGGCAGAGGTTTTCTCGAACTCCTTGTTCACCTTCTTGACGATCTTATCTACGCTCGGTTTGGCTTTCTTTGCCATGGGGACGTCTCCTTGCAGACGGATGCTTGGTAAGTACTACGGGGTATCAGGCCAGTTGCCTCATGCTCCCGACGGGGCCCGGGTCACGGCGGGATTTGAGGCTTTGTTTTTTCAGAAGTACTTCGTGAATGCGCCGGAGTTTTTCTGACAGGGGAGAAGCGTCTTTGGTGTTAAGGTCAGAAAAATCAATCGAATAGAAGAAATTGCTACAGTGCTTTCTCTTTTCGGTGACCAGGCCGGAGACACCCTCGGCCCGGATTTCCTCAAACGGCATATCCATTACCAGCTCCAGAACCAGAGTATCGCCCGGCTCGAAAACCTTGTCGGTTTTCATCACGCAGCCATAGCTGTCCAGCTCGTACACGCGGGCCTCGACGGTTTCTTTACGAAACAGTCCCTTGCGAACACGGAAGCGGGCAACCAGATCCGGTAGTGGGTCGTTCATTAACCTGTATCTCTGCGTTTTTCAGTACATCAGAATGTGTATATAGATCAAACAATAGACGGCGAAAGCAATTATGGCAATGCTGTCAGCCGTCTACGGTAACCCTTTCAGGGAATGGTTCAAGAGCCTGGCCGGTGATTCCGGGCCAGATCCGTTACCGTGAACGGGTTTTGATTTCGTACATATCAACACGGCGATCTTTAAGATTAGTGACAGAACCTTCGTTACGCACCAGTTTCAGCTTTTCCAGGTCCATATCCGAGAACATGATCATCTCGGTATTGGGCGTGGTTTCGGCCATCACGGCATCGTGGGGGAAGGCGAAGTCCGAAGGCGAGAACACGGATGACTGGGCGTACTGAACGTCCAGGTTTTCCACCTTGGGCAAGTTACCCACGCTGCCGGTGATCACCACATAGCATTCGTTTTCAATGGCTCGCGCCTGGGCGCAGTGGCGCACCCGCAGGTAGCCGTTCTTCGTGTCTGTCCAGAAGGGCACACAGATAATATCGACGTTCTGGCTGGCTGCAATACGGCCCAGTTCCGGGAATTCGATGTCGTAGCAGATCAGAATGGCAACCCGGCCCGCGTCGGTATCAAATACCTTGAACTCATTACCGCCTTCAATCACCCAGTCCCGGCGTTCGTGTGGGGTAATGTGAATCTTGCGCTGCTCGTCTACCCGACCGTCGCGATGACAAAGATAGGAGACGTTGTACACCCGGTCGTTCTCGATCAGCGGCATGGAGCCGGTGATGATGTTGATGTTATAGCTGACGGCCATTTCCGACATCTCGTTACGGAACTGTTCGGTAAAGCCGGCCAGGAAGCGAATGGCGCGGGTCTGGTCCATCTGGTCGGTCAGCCCCATCAACGGTGCGTTGAAGAACTCGGGGAACAGGGCGAAATCGCTTTTGTAGTCCGACAGCGCGTCGACGAAGTACTCTACCTGCTTGAGCACTTCCTCAACCGAGGTGAACTCTCGCATCTGCCACTGAACTGCACCCATACGCACCTGGGTTTTCTTCACGTCCAGTACTGAAGAGGGCGGGGTATACAGGATGTTTCGCCACTCGAGGAGCGTGGCATAGCCCATGGATTTTTCGTCTTCCGGCAGGTATTTGTGCATCAGCCGGGTAACCTGGAAGTCATTGGAGAGCTGGAAGCTCAGAATCGGATCGTAGATCTCTTTGCGGTCTACCCGCTGGATGTACTCTTCCGGTGTGTACTGCTCGGAATACTTGAAGTAGTTGGGAATGCGGCCGCCGGCCAGGATGGCCCGCAGGTTCATGGAGCGACACAGTTCCTTTCGGGCTTCATACAAGCGCCGGCCCAGACGATAGCCGCGATATTCATGGTGGATGAACACATCCAGCCCATACAGGGAATCACCATTGGGGTTGTGCCAGATCTTTTCGTTGCGAAGGATCAGGTCGTCGTAGGCGTGGGGGTTGCTGAACCGCTCGTACTTAACGCTTACGGTTAGTGCTACGGCTACCAGGTGGCCATTGTCTTCAATACAGATCTGGCCATCCGGGAATTGCTCCACCAGCGCCTTGATGGTGTCTTTTGGCCATGCACCGCCGATGTCCTCATAAACATCGTCCATCAGTTCCTGGAGCTGTGGGTAATCCTCGAGGGTGAGGTTGCGCAGGTTCAGGTGCAGTTCTTCGTGGGCCATTCAGAGATTCTCCGTTTTTGACGAGCGGATGCACGGTTCAGGATGCATCAGTTTAACAGAGGTTCCTGAATACTTCGCCCGGGACTATTGGTCCAGGTATTTGATACGCCGGCTCAGCTCTTCCAGCGTTTTCCGGCCAATACCATTGGATTCATTAGTGAGGTACGGGTTCTCAAGGGTGATGATCGTACGATTTTTGAGGTTTAGCTCTTCCATGGCGCGGCCGAAGTATTTGTTCAGATAGTCCGCAAAACTGCCATCATTGATGGCGCGCTCAATGCCGAGCTGGAGCCGGTGAGCAGTGTCGTGATCGTGTTTTGCGGCAAACAGGTAAGAAGGTAACGGGTAAGCAATCAGAAGATCGGGTTCAATCACCAGGCCACTGGCGCGAGGCTGTTCGAGGTCAAAAAGCACTTCACTGATGCCCCGGGCAAAGCAGTCGAAACGTTGGTTCAGCAGCATCCCGAACAGCACTTCGAAACGTGGATTGGTGATGACCCTCAGCCCGTTGGCCTCGAGAATCGGGGTGTCTGGCCAGTGCGTTCCCTGGCCAATACTGATTTTACGGGCTTTGAGGTCTTCAAGGCTGGAAATATCCTTGAACTTCGGCAGGTTTTCCGGCATTACCAGGCAAACCCGAAAACCCAGCAAGCCGCCATCTACCGGAACGGGGATCGGATTCAGGCTGTCTTCCCGTTCAGCCGTGGTGGCAACGTTGGCAATATCGAGGATCCGGTTGTTACCTTTGGCCAGCTCCAGCAAGGCCCGCCCCTGGCTGACCTCCAAACTGCGAAGGAGTTCATAGCTGCCGTACTCAGGGGTTTTATCCAGGGCCAGCAACACCAGGTTGCGAATTGCCGGGCTATCGTAGTTGCGGTACCAGAGGGTGAGCTCCCGGTGGTTGTCTGTTGTTTCGGCAACTACATGGGCGGCGGGTACCAGGCTTGCCAGCAGGCAGGCCGCGAAAGAAACGACGCGGAAAAGGGGAGTACAACCCAAGTCGGCTTTCCTTCTGGAAGATGCGTGAAATGTCGTTGTATTGTTCTGATTTGCATTGTTGTTGCTTTACGCGCAATTTTGCAACGCAAATTCGCGGTAACTGGAACCAAGACACCAGATTCATGGCTTTGATCGACAGTATAGAGGAGGTTGGGCCGGACCGGGTGCGGAAAAAGGGCTTCAAGGCGGAATAATCCGCCCTCGCTTGGTTAGCCAGCGCCCAGTTCGGCGATGGCTTGAAGGAAAGTTTCGCCGTACTTCTCCAGCTTGGCGGCACCAACACCGCTGATTTCGCCCAGCTCTTCGATACTGCCAGGGCGGCGCTGGAGCATTTCGAACAGGGTGGTGTCGTGGAAGATCACATAGGGCGGCACCCCCTGCTTGTCTGCCAGCTCCTTGCGGCAGGCCCGCAAGGCGTCCCAGCCAGCATGGTCGGTGATCTGGTCCCGGATATCCTGCCCGCTGGCGCGACTGCCGGATGACTTGCTGCCAGAGCCCTTCTTCTGCACCGGGTCTTTACGCAGCTGGATAGGCTGTTCACCTTTCAGCAAGGGGCGACAGCGTTCGGTCAGTTGCAGGGCGCCGTAGCCTTCCGGATCTGCGCGGAGATATCCGTTAGCCACCAGTTGCCGGAATACCGACTTCCATTCGGTCGCCGACAGATCCTGCCCGATGCCATAGGTGGAAATGGCCTGGTGGCCGGATTGCAGGATGCGTTCGTTCTCTGAGCCGCGTAGCACATCAATGACATAGTTGACGCCAAAGCGCTGGCCGGTACGGTACACGCAAGACAGGGCTTTCTGTACAGCAACCGTGCCATCCCAGGTTTCCGGCGGGTTCAGGCAGGTGTCGCAGTTACCGCAGGGCTGCTCTAGGGTGTCACCGAAGTAGCGCAGCAGAACCTGCCGGCGGCATTGAGTGACTTCACACAGGCCCAGCATGGCATCCAGCTTCTGCCGCTCGACACGTTTAAACTGGTCGTTGCCCAGGGACGCTTCCAGCATCTGCCGCAGTTTGATGACATCCTGCAGGCCGTAAACCATCCAGGCCGTCGAGGGTTTGCCGTCACGACCGGCCCGGCCGGTTTCCTGGTAGTAGGCTTCCAGGCTCTTGGGAAGGTCCAGGTGGGCAACAAACCTGACATCCGGTTTGTCGATGCCCATGCCAAAGGCGATGGTCGCCACAATGATTACGCCATCTTCGCGCAGAAAGCGTTCCTGGTTCCTGGCTCGTTCCTCGGCAGTCAGGCCGGCGTGGTAGGGCAGTGCCAGGTAGCCTTTGCTGGCCAGCAACCTGGCAGTGGCGTCTACCTTGTTCCGGGAAAGACAGTAAACAATGCCGCAGTCACTTTCATGTTCGGCTTTAATAAAGTCCAGTAACTGTTTATTGGCATTGGTTTTCGGGGTGATTCGATACTGGATGTTAGGGCGGTCGAAACCGCTGATGAAGTGCCGGGCCTGGGTCAGCGACAGGCGCTCGGAAATTTCCTTTCGGGTACGTTCATCGGCGGTTGCGGTCAGGGCAATTCGGGGAATGCCGGGAAATTCTTCCGCCAGCATGCTCAGCTGCAGGTAGTCAGACCGGAAATCATGGCCCCACTGGGAGACACAGTGGGCTTCGTCGATGGCAAACAGCGACAGCGACGCGTTGTGCAGCAGTTCAATGGTACGAGGCTGGATCAGCCGTTCCGGTGCGCAATACAGCAGGTCCAGCTCACCGGTCATCAGGGCATATTCGGTGGCCCGGGCCTGTTCGAAATCCATGGTGGAGTTCAGGAACGCCGCTTTCACGCCCAGTTGTTTCAGGGCGGCGACCTGGTCCTGCATCAGGGCGATCAGCGGCGAGATGACCACCGCCGTACCCGGTCGAACCAGCGCCGGCACCTGATAACACAAGGACTTACCGCCGCCGGTGGGCATCAGTACCAGGGCATCACCACCGCCCACCACTTCCTGCACGATATCGCCCTGCAGCGGCCGGAAACTTTCGTAACCGAATACCTCGTGCAGAACCTGCTCCGGGCTTCGGCCGGTGGCAGAAGGGGGTTCGCGGGTCAGTTGGTCAAAATCCTGGTCCGGATACATGCTGGTCTTTGCCTGTGGGCGGGAAATGTTCAGGGCGGGGATGATAACAGATCCGCCGGCGGGATTGGTTAACCCCGCCATTTCGGTGGAGGAAATCAGTGCCAAGACAGGATAGAATACCGCCAATTTCCAACCACTTGATTAACCGCTTCGAACAACAACAGGGCTTGCATGCAGGAATTTGACGCAATCCGTCCCTATTCGGATGAAGAAACAGCGCCGGCCATCAAACGCCTGGTTAATGATCGGGAGTTCCTCGACATGGTGGGCCGCTTCAAGTCCCCCCTGGCGGCGAAGTGGGCGCCGGCGGTCTTGCGGATGTTTGTACGGCGCTGGCTGGTTGGCAACTTCGGCCACTACCATCGGGTGGATGACCTGCAGGCGGAGCTGTCAAAGTACGTGGGCGAACTGGTTGAAAGCACCACCTCCCGGGTAACCCACAGCGGCCTGGAGAACCTGAGCAAGACCAACGCCCATTTGTTTATCTCCAACCACAGGGACATCGTGTTTGACCCAATGGTGGTGAATTACCTGCTGTTCCAGAACGGTTTCCTGACCACCCGCATTGCCATTGGCGACAATCTGCTGCAGAACCGGGTGTTTGCAGAGATGATGCGCCTGAACAAGAGCTTTGTGGTGCGTCGTAACATGACCAGCCCCCGGGAAATGCGCGATGCCTACCTGACGCTGTCCGGGTTTATCAACCACAGCATCGACACCAACCACAGCATCTGGATAGCCCAGCGTGAAGGCCGCGCGAAGGACGGCATAGACGCCACGGATCCTGCCATCATCAAGATGTTCTACATGAGTCGGAAGAAATCCGGGCTGGACTTTGGCGAGGCCATGAACCGGCTGCATATTGTGCCGGTGTCTATTGCCTACGAGTACGACCCCTGCGATGCCGACAAGGCCCGGGAGCTGGAAGTGAAGGCCCGTACCGGCAGTTACCAGAAAACCGAAGGGGAAGATTCCGAGCAGATTGTGAAAGGCCTGACCGGTTACAAGGGGCATGTGCATGTGCACTTCGGTGCGCCTATTGCTGATGCACCGGACAATCCGAAAGCCCTGGCCGCCCGCATCGACCACGAAATGCACGCCAATTACCATCTGCATGCATCCAACCTGGTGGCTTACCAGATGCGGGGCGTTCACCCTGAAGCCCGGGAAACGCCGGGCAGTGTCAGCGAAAACGTGGTGACTGCAGAAACCTGGTCGCCGGCGGACCTGGAAGCGGCCCGGGCGGAAATGGAGCGCCGGCTGGAAGCCTGTGATCCGGCTATCCGGCCTTACCTGCTGGATATGTACGCCAATCCGGTGGTCAACGCCCTGGCCGCCAATAACAACGGCGAGGCGCTGACGCCAACCGAAGAATAACCTAGGCCCAGAGCATGGCACCCATCTCCAGCGGATGGGTGAGGGCGTCGTGGTAGGGATAGGCCCTCAGGCGCAGGGTTTGCAGGCCCGGGTAGGGCGCTTTGATGCGCGCGGAGAACAGGGTTTTGCCATCCTGGTCACCTGCCGGCTCCAGGATGAAACTGTCCGGCCCGGGCTCGCCGTGGCTGCCGGTACAGTCCGGTGACACCACGCATTCCACCCGGATATCCTCCGGTGCCAGCCCGTTCAGGGCCACTTCTACGCTCAGCTCCACTTCTTCATCCCAGTTGCAGCGGTCTGTGACACAACCGTGCATCTGAATGTTTACCCCGTGCCAGGCCGCCCGTATCCGCGCCTTCCATTGCGCCAGCTCATTGGCCAGTTCGCCTTTGTTTGCTGCCAGGCGGTGGCCCTGGGCGCTGGCCGGCTGGTAATAGTTCCGTACGTAATCCATCACCATGCGCTGGGAATTGAACCGGGGCGTAATGGTTTTCATGGACGCCTTGGAGCGGGCCACCCAGTCTTTCGAGTAACCCTGGGCTTCCCGTTTGTAGTACAGCGGGATAATTTCTATTTCCAGTAAGTCGAGCAGGTCCCGGGCTTCTTCACGGTTGCGGAATTCCTGGTCCAGACGGATATCCCGGGGGGCAATGGCCCAGCCGTTGTTACCGTCGTAACCTTCGCCCCACCAGCCATCCAGCACGCTCAGGTTGAGGGCGCCGTTCATGGCGGCTTTCTCGCCGGAGGTGCCGCTGGCCTCTTTCGGATATTCCGGCGTATTCAGCCAGACATCCACGCCGCTTAACAGCCGCCTCGCCATGGCCTGGTCGTAGTCTTCCAGAAGAATAATGTGGCCCATCAGGGACGGCTGCATGGACAGGTCGTGGATGACCTTGATCAGTTGCTGCCCCGGGTTGTCCTTGGGATGGGCCTTGCCGGCGAAGACCAGGACTACGGGGTTGTCAGGGTCTGTCAGTAACCGTTCCAGCCGCGGCAGGTCGGAAAATATCAGGGTGGCCCGCTTGTAGGTGGCAAAGCGCCGGGCAAAGCCGATCACCATGGCGTCTTTTTCGGGGGATACCAGCTTTCGGGTCATGCGCTCGGTGACCGAATGGCCGGTACCGTTGCGCTGATGCTGGCGCCTCAACCGGCGCACGATGAATTCTGCCATCTGTTGTTTAAGGGCTTTATGCACGCTCCAGTAGTGATAATCCGGAATTCTGTCGACAAAATTCCAGAAATCCGGGTTTCTCAGCTCGCTTTTCCAGGTGGGCGCCTGCATTTCAAACAGGCTGGCCCATTCCGGCGCCAGGAAGGTAGAAACATGCACGCCGTTGGTGATGTAACCGATGGGGTTTTCTTCCGGAGGAATTTGCGGCCAGATACTGCCTTCCATTTCCGAGGCGACCCCGCCGTGGATACGGCTGACACCATTGTGAAACCGCGAGCCCCGTAAGCCCAGGCTGGTCATGTTGAAGGTGCCATCGCCGTTCTTGCTGCCCAGCTCGAAAACCCGGTCAAAATCCAGCCCTGCGGTTTCCGTATACGGGCCCAGGGCATGGGCAACCAAATCCCGGGGGAAAATGTCATGGCCGGCGGGTACCGGCGTATGGGTGGTAAACAGGGTGCAGGCGGCAACGGATTCCAGGGCGGCCTCGAAGCTGAGGCCGTTTTCCATGGCCATCCGGCAGCGCTCCAGGATCTGGAAGGCGGCATGGCCTTCGTTGATGTGCCAGGCGGTGGGTTTGATACCCAGTGCTGCCAGCGCCCGGGTGCCCCCGATGCCCAGCAGGATTTCCTGGCTGATGCGGGTGTCTGAATCGCCGCCGTACAGTTGCAGGGTCAGTTCCCGGTCCTGCTCGTTGTTCTCTGGTGTATTGGCATCGAGCAGGTACAGGCGGATATGGCCAACCCGCGCCTGCCAGACCCGGGCCCACAGCTCCCGCCCCGGGAAGGGCACGGAAATCTTGAGTTGCTCGCCATCCTGTTCTACCGGGCTGATGGGCAGCTCGTCGCTGTCGTGGCACTGATACCGGGCTACTTGCTGGCCCTGGGCATCAATGGTCTGCATGAAATAGCCCTGCTGGTACAGTAGCCCGACGGCCACAAAGGGCAAGCCGAGATCGCTGGCCGCCTTGCAGTGGTCACCGGCCAGGATGCCCAGGCCACCGGAATAGATCGGAAAGCTTTCGTGAAACCCGAACTCGGCGCAAAAATAGGCCACCAGGCTGGTTTCGGGGTTGAGCAGCTCCACTACTTCTGCACCCGGCCCGGCCTCTACGTAGGCATCGTAACTGGACAGCACCCGACGGTATTCGGCGAGAAAGGCGCGGTCGGCAGCGGCTTCTTCGAGCCGGTGCTGGGATACCCGCCGCAGAAACAGCTTTGGGTTGTGCTCCACTTTCTGCCACAGGCGCAGATCAATACGGGCAAACAGCCCCCTTACGCCGTGGTTCCAGCTGTAAAACAGGTCGTTTGCCAGCTCCCCCAGCCGATACAGGGCTTCGGGCAGTTGGGGGCGGGCTTCAAGCCGGAATTCCGTAGCCTTGTGCATGTTCAGAACCTCCCTGTGGTTACTGGTTATGCCTGAGCTTGTTGTAGAGGGCGGCGTATTCGCCGGCCCGGTGCTTCCACGAGTAATCTGCGGTCATGCCATTTTGCTGCAGCTGTTGCCAGGTTTTCCGGTGCTTGCGGGCCTCGAGCGCCCGGTTCACGGCGCGCTTCAGCCCGTGGGCGTTGGGCTCCCGGAAAACAAATCCGTTGGCGTCCCGTACCGGCACCTCGCCGGGGTCCAGTACGGTATCGTTCAGCCCGCCCGTGCCGTGCACCACCGGTATGGTGCCGTAGCGCAGGCTGTACATCTGGTTCAGGCCACAGGGCTCAAACCGGGATGGCATCAGGAAGATGTCCGCGCCGGCGGTTATTTCGTGGGCCAGGGCCTCGTTATAACCCAGCGTAAGTGACAACTGTTCGGGCCAGTCCCGGGCCAGGTGTTGCAGCGCCTGTTGGTAACGGGCCTCTCCGGAACCGAGAATGGCAAACTGACAACCCTTTTCCAGTAAAGCCGGCAGTGCTTCCAGCAGCCAGTCCAGCCCCTTCTGTTCTACCAGACGCCCGACAAATCCCAGCACCGGAGCGCCGTTCACTTCCAGCCCCAGTTTGCGCTGCAGGGCTGCCCGGCACTGGGCTTTTCCGGAGGTATCGTCCGGGCTGTAGTGGAAATCCAGGTGCTGGTCCGACTTCGGGTTCCAGTAACGGTTATCGATGCCGTTCAATATGCCGGTCAAGGCATGGGACCGGTGTTCCAGCAAACCGTCGAGCCCATAGCCAAACTCCGGCGTGCGGATTTCCCGGGCGTAGCTCGGGCTCACAGTGGTGATGGCATCGCTGAACACCAGGCCGCCCTTGAGAAAGGAAAACTGGCCGTGAAATTCCAACTGGTCAAAGCGCCAGAGATGATCCGGCAACCCCAGCGCCCTGAACGTTTCATGGGAGAAAAGGCCCTGATACGCCAGGTTATGGATGGTAAAGACAGTGGCGGGCGCGTGCTTGTCGTTGTGCAGAAACACGGGGATCAGGCCGGTTTGCCAGTCGTTGCAATGCACGATATCCGGCTTCCAGGATAACCCCAGTTGCCCCAGCGCCATCATGGCCCCGATACGGGCAAACAGTTGAAAACGATGGGCGTTGTCCCACCAGTCTTCACCGTTTTCGTTCTGGTACGGGCTGTCACCTTGCCGGTCGAACAGGGCCGGACAATCCACCAGCCAGAGCAGTACCTGGGTCTCCGGCACCTGAGTTTGCCAGAGTGAAACATCGTATTGCCCGAAACGGAAGCGGGCCTTGCGCTGAGAACCGGCCTCCCGGGCCGCCTTGAGTGCAGCGGGATAACCCGGTAGCAGGATCTGGCAATCATAGCCGAGCCGGCACAGGGCTTCCGGCAGGCTGCCGGACACATCGGCCAGGCCGCCGGTCTTTACCAGGGGAAAGACTTCGCTGGTGGCAAACAGAATTCGGGTCATGCATCGGCCTTCAGAATAATCAGCCCCAAGGGTGGCAGGGTAACCTCCACCGACGCCGGCCTGGCCATCCAGGGGGTGTCGGTTGCAGTCAGGGTAAACGGATTGCCCAGATTACTGCCACCGTAGTAGGTGGAGTCGGAATTGAAGATCTCCTGCCAGTTGCCGGCCAGGGGAACACCAATCCGGTAGTGATGCCGGGGCACGGGGGTAAAGTTGACCACGATCACCAAGGCCTCGCCACCGTGCTGGTCCGGTTTGCGCAGGTAGCTGACCACCGACTGGGTGGAGTCGTGGCAATCAATCCATTCAAAACCGGCTGCATTGTAGTCCAGCCGGTGCAGGGCAGGTTGTTCCCGGTACAGGCGGTTAAGGTCCTGCACCAGTTTGTGGATGCCCTGATGCCCTTCGTGTTGCAGCAGGTGCCAGTCCAGCTCCCGTTTTTCACTCCATTCCTGCCGTTGGCCGAACTCGCCGCCCATAAACAGCAACTTGGCACCCGGGTAGGTGAACATGTAGCTGAACAGCAGCCGCAGCGATGCCCGTTGTTGCCAGTCGTCTCCGGGCATTTTCTGGATCAGGCTGGATTTGCCGTGTACCACTTCATCGTGGGACAGCGGCAACAGGAAGTTCTCGGAAAAGGCATACAGCAGCCCGAAGGTGAGCTTGTCGTGGTGGAATTGCCGGTAAACAGGGTCCTGCTGGAAGTAGTGCAGGGTGTCGTGCATCCAGCCCATGTTCCACTTCAGGTTGAAGCCAAGCCCGCCGACTTCCGGTGGCCGGGTAACCTGGGGCCAGGAGGTGGATTCCTCGGCCATCATCAGCACCCCGGGGAACCGGCCCTGGCACACCTGGTTGAGCTCCCGAAGGAAGGCTATAGCCTCCAGGTTCTCGTTGCCGCCGTATTCGTTCGGCAACCAGTCTTCTTCATTGCGGGAGTAATTCAGGTACAGCATGGAGGCAACGGCATCTACCCGCAGGCCATCCACATGGAAGGTATCCAGCCAGAACAGGGCACTGCCAATCAGGAAGTTTTTTACTTCATGGCGGCTGTAGTTGTAGATCAGGGTGCCCCAGTCCTGGTGCCGGCCCCGGCGGGGGTCTTCGTGTTCGTACAGAGCAGTGCCGTCGAACTTTGCCAAGGCGTGTTCGTCGTCCGGAAAGTGTCCGGGAACCCAGTCCAGAATCACGCCGATATTGTGCTGGTGGCACTGGTCAATCAGGTAACGAAGGTCATCCGGGCTGCCGTAGCGGCTGGTGGGCGCGTAGTAGCCGGTGGTCTGGTAACCCCAGGATTCATCCAGGGGATGCTCGGTTACCGGCAGCAATTCAATGTGGGTGAAGCCGGTCTCCAGAACATAGGGAATCAGCTGTTCTGCCAGCTCCCGGTAACTCAGCCAGCGACCGGAACCGTGGTGGCGCCAGGAGCCGGGATGCACCTCATAAATGGAAATGGGGCTGCGCTGCCAGTCAAACCGGTTGCGGCTTTCCAGCCAGTCGCCATCTTCCCAGCAATAGCCCCGGCGCTCGGTAACCCGGGCGGCGGTTGACGGCCTGAGTTCGAAGGCCTGGCCGTAAGGATCCGTTTTGCTGAGCTGGTGACCGTCGCGGGTTGTAATTGAAAACTTGTACAGGGCGTCAACCTGGACGTTAGGTATGAACGCCGACCATACGCCAAAGCCTTCATGCAGCTGCATGGCGTCTGCGCCGGCCTGCCAGTGATTGAAATCACCGACGACACTGACAGCCTTGGCATTGGGGGCCCAGACCGCAAAACGCACACCTTCGATGCCTTCATGGGTCATGGGATGTGCGCCAAGCACATTATAGATATGCCAGTGCCGGCCTTCGGCCAGCAGGTAGAGGTCGAACTCGCTCAGGGTGGGGCTTTCCATAGTCCTCGGGTTCCCGTTCAGAATGGTACGGCTGGAGGTTAGACCATTGGACGTTTTTGCCGCTGATCGAAAAATGACCTGAGACAATTTTACGCCATAATTGGATGGTAGTGTTCTAGAATCTTATAAATCGTCAATGCAGTGTCTATTACCGTTCGCTCAGGACGGGCAGAGGACCAAGCGGGTTTTCAGGGAAGCAGAACTATGCAAATGGCAAAGCGTTACGTCAGCCGCCTGACACGGCAAACCCTCGCCCTGGTGCTGGCCGGAGGCCGGGGCAGCCGGCTGGAAGACCTCACCAAGTGGCGGGCGAAGCCGGCGGTACCTTTCGGCGGCAAGTTCCGGATTATCGATTTTCCACTCTCCAACTGTATCAACTCCGGCATCAGCCAGGTGGGTGTGATTACCCAGTACAAGTCCCACTCATTGATGCGCCATATCCAGCGGGGCTGGGGCTTTCTGCGGGGCGAAATGGGGGAGTTTGTGGAGCTGCTGCCAGCCCAGCAGCGCATCGAAACCTCCTGGTACGAAGGCACCGCCAACGCAGTACTGCAGAACCTCGACATTATCCGCAGCCACAATCCGGAGTATGTGCTGATCCTGGCGGGTGACCACGTTTACAAGATGGACTACGGCACCATGCTGGCCGCCCATGTGGAGCAGGAGGCAGACGTTACGGTCGGTTGTATAGAAGTGCCCCTGGAAGACGCCAGGGCCTTCGGGGTGATGTCGGTGGACGACAAGCTCCGGATTACCGAGTTTGTTGAAAAACCGGACAATCCCAAACCCATGCCCGGGCAACCGGGTAAAGCCCTGGCCTCAATGGGCATCTATGTGTTCAGTACCAAAATCCTGTTTGATGAGCTGTTGCGGGACCAGGAACTCAGCACACTGTCATCCCACGATTTCGGCAAGGACATTATCCCGTCAATTATCGAACGCCTTCGGGTGTCTGCGTTTCCGTTCCGGGACCCGGTCAACAACAAACCGGCCTACTGGCGGGATGTCGGCACTATCGATTCGCTCTGGCAGGCGAATATGGAGCTGATCGGCGTCAGCCCTGAACTCAACCTGTACGATTCGGAATGGCCAATCTGGACCTACCAGGAACAGATGCCCCCGGCCAAGTTTGTGTTTGATGACGATAACCGGCGGGGCTATGCCGTAGATTCCATGGTGGCCGGCGGCTGCATTGTGTCCGGCGCGCAGGTGCAGCGTTCACTGCTGTTTTCCAAGGTGATTGTCCATTCCTTTTGTACTGTAGAAGACACAGTTATTTTCCCCGATGTGGATATTGCCCGAAACTGCAAAATCCGCCGGGCCGTCATCGACCGGGGCTGTCGCATTCCGGAAGGGACCCGTATCGGCTATGACGCAGAACAGGATGCCAAACGTTTCTACGTATCACCCAAAGGCATTGTGCTGGTAACCCCGGAGATGCTGGAGCAGGACTACCCCCATGGCCTCTGACCACCGCACACCGGTCGTGCTTTGCTGGCACATGCATCAGCCGGACTATCAGGACCAGAGCACTGGCGAATTCCTGTTCCCCTGGGTGTACCTGCACTGCATCAAAGACTACGCCGACATGGCCGCCCACCTGGAAGCCCACCCGGATGCCCGGGCCGTGGTGAACTTTGCGCCGGTGCTGCTGGAACAGATTGAAGAGTACCTGGTGCAGATCGAGTGCTGGCGACATAAAGGCACCGGTATTGGTGATCCGGTACTGGCAGCCCTGGTGAGCGAGTCCCTGCCGGAGCCCGGTTCGCCCGGCTTCCTGGACCTGATGGACAAGTGCCTGCGGGCCAATGCCGACCGAATCATCAAACGCTTTCCCCCTTACCGCAGGTTGTCCGAGCTGGCCGGTTTCTATCGCGCCCGGCCCGAAATACAGCGCTACATTTCCGTCCAGTTCCTGGAAGACCTGCTGGTGTGGTACCACCTTGGCTGGATGGGAGAAACCGTTCGCCGTTCTCACCCTGTTATCCGCAGCCTGCAGGAAAAAGGCCATCAGTATTCCCGGGAAGACCGGCTGGCCGTGCTGGATGTCATTGCCGAGCTGCTGGCAGGCATCGGCCCGAGATACCGGCACCTGGAGCAGAACGGGCAGGTAGAACTGGCAATGAGCCCCTGGGCGCACCCCATCATGCCGCTGCTGCTGGACCTGAATTCCGCCAGTGAAGCGATTCCCGATATCCGGTTGCCCGAACACGGGCACTACCCCGGGGGAGATCAGCGGGCGGCATGGCACCTGGAAGAGGGCAAGAAAGTGTTCCAGCGGTTTTTCGGAAAACAGCCCACCGGTTGCTGGGCTTCCGAAGGCGCGCTGAGCCAGTCACTGTTACCCCTTCTGGACGACCATGGATTCCACTGGACCGCCAGCGGCGATTCCGTGATCCACAACAGTATGAAACTGGCCCGGAACAAAGGTGCGGGCGATGGCGGCGGCAGTATCCACCGGCCATTCCGGTTCGCTGAACAGCCGCTGACCGTGTTTTTCCGTGATGACGGGTTGTCTGACCTGATCGGCTTTACCTATGCCGACTGGCACGCCCGGGATGCCGTGGGTGACCTGGTACATCACATGGAGAATATTGCGAAGGATAATCGCAACAACGCCAATGCGGTGATTTCGGTGATTCTGGACGGTGAGAATGCCTGGGAATATTACCCGGAGAACGGCTACTACTTCCTGGACGAGTTGTACCGGGTTCTGGAGAACCACTCGGATCTGAAACTGACCACCTACCGGGATTACCTGGATACCCCGGATTGCCAGCCCGAGGGCCTGCCTCACCTTGTTGCCGGCAGCTGGATTTACGGAACCTTCTCAACCTGGATTGGCGACCCCGACAAAAACCGTGCCTGGGATTTGCTGTGTGAAGCCAAGCAGCATTACGACAAGGTGATGGACAACGGCTCGTTAAATGCAGAACAGAAGGCGGCGGCTGCAAGGCAGCTGGGCTTGTGTGAAGGTTCGGACTGGTTCTGGTGGTTTGGTGATTACAACCCGGCTGCTGTAGTGAAAGATTTCGAACACCTTTACCGGCGCCACCTGGTCAACCTGTACGACGCCATCGGATACCCGGCACCATCGAGCCTCTTCCAGCCCTTGAGCCAGGGCGGTGGCGAGCCGGCCCGGGGCGGCGCCATGCGGCCAGGGCACGAATCGGGTGAGGGTTCATGACTCAGGCCCTGCCGCCCGTTTCTGTGTTTTCCCGGCGCCGTGCCGGTGTGCTGCTGCACCCGACAGCCTTGCCGGGCAGCCACGGCAAGCTGGGCGAAAGCGCTCGCAGGTTTGTGGACTGGCTTGCAGCGGCCGGTGTAACGGTGTGGCAAACGCTGCCTATCGGGCCGACCCATCCGGATCTTTCACCCTATCAGTCGCTGTCGGCCCACGCCGGTAACCCGGAGCTGATCGACTTCAGGGAACTGCCCGGCAAGCTGGAAAGCCGGGAGATTGACGATGCCTGGCCACAATTTCTGGCCAGCCACAGCCATTGGCTGGATGACTACGCACTGTTTATGGCCATCCGGGCCAGATACCCGGGAACAGCCTGGCCGGACTGGCCCGACCCCCTGCGACGGCGCGACTCCAGTGCACTGGCAGAGTTTTCCCGGGCCAATGAATCAGCCATCGAACAGGTGAAATACGAGCAGTTCCTGTTCCACCGGCAATGGCATGCGCTCAGGGAATATGCCCGGGACCGGGGCGTGCTGATGTTCGGGGACATTCCCATCTTTGTGGCCCACGACAGCGCCGATGTCTGGGCCAATCCGGAGCAGTTCAAGCTGGATGCAAACGGTCAGCCGCTGGCAGTAGCTGGCGTTCCGCCGGATTATTTTTCGCCGGACGGCCAGCACTGGGGTAACCCGCTTTATAACTGGCAGGCCATGGCACGGGATGGTTACCGGTGGTGGCTCAGCCGCCTGGCCAGCCAGCGGGAAAAGTTTGATCTGTTGCGGATAGACCATTTCCGGGGCCTGCAGGCGTTCTGGGAAATTCCTGCCAGTGACCCCCGGCCGGTGAACGGCTACTGGGTGCCGGGCCCGGGGGATGACTTTCTGTCGGCCTGTTTCCGGGAACTGCCGGACCTTCCCCTGGTAGCCGAGAATCTCGGCATTATCGGCGACGATGTGGAGCAGTTGCGCCACCGTTTCCGGCTGCCCGGCATGACGGTTCTGCAGTTCGGCTTTGACGGCAGCCCGGGCAATCCGCACCTGCTGCATAACCACAGGGCGGAAGACCTGGTGTACACCGGAACCCACGACAACGACACCACCCTGGGCTGGTACCACAGCCTTGATGAGCGCACGCGGCAACACGTAAACCACTACCTGAGAATTACCGGCGAAGAGGCAGCGCAGATGCCCTGGCCAATTATCCAGGCCGCCATGGGATCGGTCTCCGGGCTGGTGGTTGTGCCCGTACAGGACTTGCTGGGCCTGGGCTCTGATGCCCGATTCAACACCCCCGGTACCATCGAGAACAACTGGATATGGCAGCTTCCAGAGCATTATCAGGAGCTTGTGGATATTGCCCGGCTCAGGGAAACGGTTCAGCTATACGGGCGGTAATGTTGCTCCGGTTATTTATTGATCAGAGTCAAGTTGATCAATAAACAAACAGATATAACTGGTGAATGAACAGGTCTAACCTGTATCCGCCAGAAAACAAAAGTTTGTGAAAGGGGGCTCTAATGGAACACCGTCTTAGCCAGCGAATTGAAGGGGAGTTGCCTATACTGGTGTACAAGCGTGGTATGCCTGTAGCCACCGGGGCGATAAAAGATGCGTCCAGGCGGGGGCTTTTTATTGTCACCGGCTTTGATGATGTGCGGCTGAACCAGGCCCTGCACTTGTCGTTCCGGTTTCCCGAGCAACCCGAGAAACACCATACGCTGAAGGCCCACGTGGTTCGAAGGGCCGACCAGGGGCTCGGCGTCGATTTTGACAGCGCAGAGAATGACGCAAGGGTCATTTCCGAGCTGATACTCTGGTTGGAAGACCACAAAGACGCAGACGGCCGGGCGGCCCTCAGACATCGCAAGATTCACTAAAAACCCGACACGAAAGGAAGAAACAGCAATGGCTAGACTGGAAGGCAAGGTAGCAGCGGTAACCGGCGGAGCATTGGGCCTGGGCCGGGCCATGGTGGAACGGATGGTAGAGCAGGGCGCGGCAGTAGGTGTGCTCGACGTGCTTGATAAAGAAGGCGAAGCCCTGGTGCAGGAACTCACCAAGAAAGGTTTCCGGGTGGCTTACTGGCATTGTGACGTGGCCGATGAAAGCCAGGTGAAAGCAGCGCTGGATTGCGTGGCCGAGCGCTTTGGCAAGCTGAACGTTATGGTGAGCAATGCCGGTATCTCCGGTGCCAACAAGCCGACCCACGAAGTGACCGAGGCAGAATGGGACAAGGTTCAGGATATCAACGTAAAGGGTGTGTTTTTCTGCACCAAGCACTCGGTTCCGCACATGCTGAAAGCCGGAGGCGGCAGCATCGTCAACCTATCCTCCATTTATGGCCTGGTAGGTGCTCCCGACGCACCGCCATACCATGCCTCCAAGGGTGCGGTACGGCTGATGTCCAAGACAGATGCCATGATCTACGCCAAAGACCGAATCCGGGTGAACTCTGTCCACCCCGGCTTTATCTGGACACCGATGGTAGAGGGCCACATGAAAACCACCGGAGTGGATCCGGAAGAGGCGAAAAAGGCCACCGCCGCCCTGCACCCGCTGGGCCACATGGGCGAGCCGGACGACATCGCCTGGGGCGTGGTTTACCTGGCGTCGGATGAATCCAAATTTGTAACCGGCAGCGAGCTGGTGATCGACGGTGGCTACACCGCACACTGACGGCTTGAGGCCAGCCCATGACACTTGCCGCCTATTCCATGCGGGCCCTGCCCGACCAGTTGTCGGGGCTTATCTCCCTGGCACTGGACCTGCGCTGGACCTGGCATCACGGCGGCGACCGGTTATGGCGGGCCCTGGACGAAGAAGCCTGGGAAGCCACCCATAATGCCTGGCTAGTGCTCAACGGGGTTGCAGTGGAGCACCTGCAGGCGTTATCCCAGGATCCGGATTTCCTGACGCTCTATCAGGAGCAGGTCAGCCGGCATGAAGACTTTACCCGGGCTGCGACCTGGTATTCGGATTCCTGCAATAACAATCTCGATGGCGGAATCGCCTGGTTCTGCATGGAATATGGCGTTTCCGAATCACTGCCTCTGTACAGTGGCGGCCTCGGAGTACTCGCTGGCGATTTCCTCAAAGCTTCCAGTGACCTCGGTGTTCCGGTGATGGCCGTGGGCCTGCTGTATCAGCAAGGATACTTCCGGCAAGCCCTGAACACGGCAGGCGAACAGATCGAATTCCATCCCTACAACGATCCCACCATGTTGCCGGTATCGCCCTTACGGGACAGCAACGGCGAATGGGCGAGGGTGACTGTACCCTTTCCGGGCCGGGAGGTTCGGCTTCGGGGCTGGAAAGGCCAGGTGGGGCGTTGCGAGCTCCTGCTGCTGGACAGTAACGACCCCCGCAACGAACCCGGCGACCGGGGTATCACCAGCGAACTTTACAGTGGCGACCCGGAAAAGCGTCTGCAACAGGAAATGGTTCTGGGTATCGGAGGCTGGCGTTTGCTGGAACTTCTGGATCGGAAACCGGCACTTTGCCACATTAACGAAGGCCACAGTGCCCTGGCCCTGGTAGAGCGGGCCCACCAGTGGCAACGCAGCCAGCAAACTGATTTTGAAGTCGCCCGCGTTGCCACCCGGGCCACTAACCTGTTCACCACCCACACATCCGTGGCCGCCGGGTTCGACCGTTTTCCCCGCGCACTGGCGGCCCTGTACCTGGAACCCTGGCTTTCCGGGCAGGGCAACCGCCTGGAGAACCTGCTGGGCATCGCCAATGGTGGCACATCAGACCTGAATATGGCGGGGCTGGCCCTGGGCATGAGCGGCCGCTTCAACGGTGTCAGCCGGATACACCAAAAGGTGACCCAGACCATCTTCCAGCCCTGGTTTGGTCGCTGGCCCACGCCGGATATCCCTGCAGACTACGTGACCAACGGAATCCATACCCCGAGCTGGGATTCTCCGGAATCCGACCAGCTCTGGACCCGCGCCTGTGGCAAGGACCGCTGGCGCCAGCCAATGCTCGAACCGGAACCCATGTGCGACGTTGATGACCTGTCTATCTGGGAAATGCGCCGCAACCAGCGCCGCCGGCTGGTGAGTTATCTGCGTAAACGCCTGCACGCACAACATTGCGAACATAACTACGGCAGCAACCCGGACGCCGCCTGCGGCCTGTTGCTGGATACAGAAACCCTGACACTGGGTTTCGCGCGGCGGTTCACGGCCTACAAACGCCCGGACCTGTTGCTGAAAGACCCGGAAAGGCTCGTCCGGTTACTGACCACCCGTGACCGGCCGTTGCAGATCGTGCTGGCTGGCAAGGCACACCCGAAGGACAAGGTTGGCAAGGAACTGATCCGGCGCTGGAAAGCCTTTTCGCAGCGCCCGGAAGTGGAAGGCAAGGTAGTGTTCATTGAAGACTACGACCTTGCCGTGGCCGGCCAGCTGATTCAGGGCGTTGACGTGTGGTTAAACACCCCGAGCCACCCGTGGGAAGCCTGTGGCACCAGTGGCATGAAAGTTCTGGTGAACGGCGGGCTCAACCTTTCCCAGTTTGATGGCTGGTGGGCGGAAGCCTGGAACGATCAGGTTGGCTGGGCGATACGGCCCGGGGCAAGCTTTGAAGAACTGGCACTGGATGGCAGCCATGACGACTCGGATGCCCGGGAACTTTATGAACTGCTGGAACAGCAGGTGATTCCGGAGTTCTACCACCTGGATGACAAGGGCTTGCCCGGTACCTGGCTGCAACGCATCCGTGCCAGTATGGACCAGCTGACCGCCCGCTATTCGGCAAACCGCATGGTGCGGGAGTATGTTTCCGACTTTTACCTGCCGATGGTGACCCAGGGTAACGAACGCACCCCGGAAATCGCGGCCGAGCTGGTTGCCAACCGAAAGAACGTCTGCCGGCACTGGCCAAAACTTCGGTTTGGTGAACTGACCGAACAGACGGGCGACAACAGCCAGACCTTTTCACTCTGTGTTTACCTGGACGGCCTGGGCCATGAACAACTGGCGGTGGAACTGGTGGCGGAAGCGTCGGAGTTCGGGCCAAGACTGGTGCAACCCATGGCTATGGAGCATGCACTGGAGGGGTCTGAAGACAGCTATCTCTACCGGGCAACCGTGCCCCCGCGCCCGGCAGGCCACTTCACCCCGAGAATCCGGGTAAAGGATGCCCGCCTGAACCTGCCGCTGGAAGACAGCCACATCCTTTGGTACCGCTAGAATCAGCCGCGCCAGAATCCCGGTGACAACACAATCACCACGCTGAGAATCTCCAGGCGGCCCATCAGCATACCCACCGAAAGAATCCACTTGGCGGCATCCGGCAGCGGGCCGAAGTTACCCGCCGGGCCGATAATGTCGCCCAGTCCAGGCCCAACGTTGGTGAGCGATGTCAGCGCGCCCGACAGCGAAGTGACAAAGTCCAGCTGCAGGGATGCCAGCAGTACCGTAATAATCAGCAGGCACAGCAGGAAAATAAAGGTATAGGCGATCATCGAGGAGATAATCTCGTCGCTGACCGCCCGGCCGTTGTAATTCCGGGTAAACACCGCGCGGGGGTGCAACAGGCGCATCAGCTGCTCCCGCAGGATAATCAGTGACAGCTGGAAGCGGAAAATCTTCATACCGCCGGCCGTGGAGCCGGAACAGCCACCCACAAACATCAGGAAGAAGAAGGCGACAAACGCCAGAGGGCCCCAGGCTGAATAGTCTTCCGAAGCGTAACCGGAGGTACTCACCACCGAGGTAACGTTGAACAGGGTGGATACATAATTATGGAAGGGGTCGAATGCCACCGGCGATACCCACCACCGGTGCAGCGTGAGCAACAGTGGCACTACCAGCAGAATCGCCAGGAACAGGCGTACCTGCTGATCCTTGAACAGCACAAAGTGCTGGCCGTGCATTTCCCGCACAAACAGGAAGAACGGCAAGCTGCCGAGCATCATAAAGAAGGTTGCTTCCATAAGGATCAAGTCGTTGAATTTGCCCATGGACATGTCGGAGGTGGAGAAGCCACCGGTAGCGATACTGGTCAAACCGTGGTTGAACGCATCAAACAGGCTCATACCGGATAACCAATAGGTCGTTACTGCGATGACGGTGAACACCAAATAAACGAACAGAAGGCCACGACTGAGGGTTTTCATCCGGGGCAGGGCCTTGTCAGTCCACTCCGAGGATTCGGTCGCAAACAGGCGCATTCCGCCCACCCGCAGGAACGGCAGAACGGCAACGAACATACCGATAATCCCGATGCCACCGAGCCATTGCAGAATGGAACGCCAGAGCAGCAGGTCCCGGTCAAAGTTATCCAGCCCGCTGAACACGGTAGCGCCCGTAGTGGTAATGCCGGAGGTACCTTCAAACACCGCGTCGGCAGCAGAAATACCGTTATCGCTCAGATAAAAAGGCAGGGACGAGAGCAGGGCGATAATAAACCAGCTGGATACGGTCAGAACAAACATGTATCGGGGCTTGAGCTCCCGATTATTGTTGCGGGTAAGCAGGATACCCAGAATACCCAGCACACAGACGATCGCAGCAGACTCTGCAAACGCCATGGCATTAGGCGCGCCGGAGGGAGTTCCGGCCAGGAGAAACACCGGTAACGTCATGAAAGCACTCAAAAGTACAAACATCACGCTGACAATAAAAATAACAGGATTTAGATTTCTCAAGGTGCGCCCGTACCAGCTGACAGTGAGAGGCCGTCAGGATACCCGCGGTGCCCTGTATCCGCAAGGTAACAGCCCGCGTGGCGCAGGATTACCGGCAAATTAAAACACTGTAAATTCCGGGTAAATGCGGAACCTTACTATGGCCAGTGCCGTTGAGTTGGTGCAAGTTGATAACAGGAGTGCAACACAACTCCGTTTTTCACCAAGGAGAAACGCTATGACTATCAAAAAGAATGTTCTGATTGCGTCTGTGGCTACGGCCGGCATTGCCATGGCTGGCGCCGCATCGGCCCAGGATATGTACAAATCTGGCGTTGGAGGTTTGTATGCGGGTGCGAATTACACGTTTATGAACGCGGATTTTGACGGAATTGGTGATGCCGACGCGGGCACACTGTCCGGCAAAGTGGGCGTAATGGCCACCGAATACTTTGGCGTGGAAGCTCGCGCGGGGTTTGGTGTAGATGACGATACTGTTCGGGGCGTTGACGTTAAACTGGACAACTTCTTCGGCGGCTACGCCACTTTCAACATGGTAAATGAGAGCCCGATTACGCCTTACGGGGTGCTGGGTTTCACCCGTATCGAAGCTGAGGCAGGTAATGCCAAGGACGACGACTCCGACTTTTCCTATGGCGCTGGCGTAAACTTCGCCTTCGCCCCGAACCTGTCCGCGAACCTGGAGTACATGCGTTACTACGATGATAACGATGTAACCGTGGATGGCCTGGGCATCGGCATGCAAGTCAATTTCTAACCCCGCGCCCAACGCACAAAGCCCGCCGGAAGCCTCTTCCCGCGGGCTTTTTCATGCTCAACCGTTAATAAAGGATCCGAGTAACAACACCCCGCCATAGCCCAGCGTATAGGCAGCCAGCAAGTGAAGGGCGTAGCGCATGTAGGTGCCAAAGGTGAGTCCCTGAATCTTGCTCATGGCCACAATGCCTGCGGCAGAGCCGATCACCAGCAAAGAACCGCCCACGCCCACGGCGTAGGTAAGCCCCATCCATTCCGCAGGGCTCATATCAATCCCGGATTTCAGCAACGCAGCGGTCAACGGAACGTTGTCGATAATCGCCGAGAAAATGCCCATCAGATAATTGGCGTAGACCGGCGGCAGTACGTCATAGATGGCTACCAGCGAATCCAGCGCGTGGATTTCCTTGAGCATACCCACCAGCAACAGAATACCGAGGAAAAACAGCAGGGTTTCGAACTCGATCACCCGAATGTATTCCAGGATCGGGTCCAGGTCTTCGTCGCTGCTCATGAACCGGGACACCAGGAACATGATAGAAAGACCGAACAGAAAGGTAAGAACCGGCGGGATGCCAAACAGGGCATTTCCGCTAATGGTGCCGATAATGGTCGCCAGGAACAGAATCGCGATGATCACATCAACCTTTCGCACTTCATTGGAGCTGGCTTGCAGCGTCACCGTTCCGGACAGCCCGCCGGAGAGGAACACCGCCAGGATAAACACCGTGATCGAGGCCGGGATGGCCAGTGTCAGCAATGTCAGAATCTCTACCTTGTCGGCCAGGAAGATCATCAGCGTGGTTACATCGCCGGTAATCAGCGAGACACCACCGGAGTTCACCGCAAACACAACCAGAACAATAAATTGCAGGCGTTTCTTGAGTTCAAGGTTCAGGGACAGGATCAGTGAGCAGGAAACGAGGGTAGCGGTGATATTGTCCGCCAGGGACGAGAACACAAAACAGAACAGCCCGGTGAGGAACAGCAATCGGCGTTCCGTCACTTTGCGTGGCATGATCAGGTAGATCATGTTCTCGATCATGCCTTTCTTGTTCAGGTATGCCACGAAGGTCATCGCCGCCACCAGGAACAACCAGAGCCCGGCAATCTCGGCAACACTTTCAGACAGCCCGGCTGAGACCGCGGCAGTTTCATCCGGGCTGACACTGAAAAGAAACAGCAACACCCAACTCAGGGTGCCAAAAAACAGGGTCGTCTTTGCCTTATTAACGTGGATGACTTCTTCGAAAATCACGCCAAGAAGCGCAAGCACCGCAACCGCAATCAGAACAGCATCAAGAACTGGCATCTCAGGATCCTGAACCGCAGAAAAGGAATGGCTGCCTGTGAATGAGCCGCCGGGAAAGTCGTTGGCGATTCTAAACCTGTATGGCGCTTATCACAAAGTCTCCCAGTCAGATATCGTATTTAACATAATATACATTATGCGCAGTACGGTATGGGGGTATCTGTTCAAACAGGTAAGCCCTTCATGTCGTCAGAATGGCAAACACAGGCCCCGCCGTATTTCACAGAAATGCCTCTAAAGCTTCAATCAGGCCCTGGTGGGGATTCTGCACACGCAGCCGGCCACTTTCTTGCTCTGTGATAACGGTAAAACGCAGAACAACCTGGCCGGCCATCACAATCTGCACGGGCTGGCCCAGGTTTGCCCTGGTCATTTCGCGGAGCTCAGCTCGGCCCTGTTCGTCCAGAACAATCCATAGAAGCCCGTCATCCGAGATCGACGCTTTCTCCACCCGTTCGACAGGCACGGAAAACTCCACGACTGCAGTTTGTTCATCCCATAGCGTCTCTGCACCTGAAGGAACCGCAAACAGGCACACCGAGAACGCAGCGGCGATTACCAATCCCGATAAGCCGTTTTTTATATTCATAACTCGCTGAAACTCCATTTTCGTCGCATCAATTGAAGCAGAGAGATTGCTGAGGCGCCGAAACGCTTGAGAGTTACTGCATGAAGAGTTGGCGATAACTCACTGAATTTTATACACTCTCATTATGTCCAATATTTAGGAGTATTGGGCATTTCAGGCTTCCCCGACTGTACAACACACTTCGCAAACAAGGCTGCCCAGATGAACGCCAGGCCCGGATTTCCCGGTTTTCCGCTGTTTGATACCGCTGATCTCATCCACGAACAGGCCGAGCTTGCGCTGTATCCGGATCTGCGTGCAGCGCTGGATGCGGTGCCCATCAACCCGGACAAAGCCCGTCAGGACTTCTACACCGCCCGCCGCTTCCTCGAAAAATACAGCGATGTTTCCGGCACATACAACCGTTTTCGAAGCGAAATCCAGCGTTTTCTCAACTACACCTGGCTGATTGCCCGCCGTCACCTTGCCCAGGCAGACAGCGACCTGATCACAGGCTACTTTGCCTTTTTGAAAACACCTCCGGCGCCCTGGATATCCCGCGGGATCTATCCTGCGTTTACTTCACAGGCGGACCTGCGCCGCTCAAACCCGGACTGGCGGCCCATGGCGCTCCGGTCCAAAGCCGTGCAGGCGCCCTACTCTGTTACCCAGGCCAGCCTGAATGCCAGCCGCACCGCCTTGCAGACCTTCTTCAAATACCTGGTGGCCCACGATTATCTGCCCAAAAATCCACTGATTGATGTCCGCAAGCGGGACCGGAACGCCAAACCCAACCTGAATCAGGACCGGGACGCCGAAGTGCGGCGGTTGACGGACTGGCAATGGTCGTTCCTGCTGGAAACCCTCACTGAACTGGCGGACAGCAACCCGAAATTCGAGCGTAACCTGTTTGTGATCGTCACCATGAAAAGCCTGTTCCTGCGGGTCAGCGAACTGGCACCGCGGCCGGTGGACCGGAACCAGGTGCGTACCCCCTGCTTTGGTGATTTCCGCCGAACCATTGTCGATGGCGAACCCTACTGGGTGTATTCGGTGTTCGGTAAAGGCGACAAAACCCGGCAAGTTACCTTGCCAGACGCCTACCTGGATTACCTGAAGCGCTGGCGAGGCCATCTGGGCCTGCCTTCTCCGTTGCCGGTGCCCGGAGAATCCACGCCTATTCTGCCGTCCGCGAAAGGTAATGCCATCGGAAAACGACAGGTGCAACGCATCTACGAGCAGGCAATGGTTGCCACCGCAGACCGGATGGAGCGCGAAGGCTATCTGGATGAAGCCAGGCAAATGCTGGCGATTCGCTCCGAAACCCACTATCTGCGCCACACCGGTGCCAGCCAGGCCATCGAGGCCGGGGCGGATATCCGCCACATCAGTGAAGAGCTCGGCCACGCCAATGCCACCTTCACGGAATCCGTCTACGTAAACTCGGAACAGGCCCGCAGGCGAACAGAAGGCCGTCGCCGGCGGGTGTAACTGCTGGTTCTGTTAAACGATGCCCAGCGATTGGTTTACCCCGTCACGAATTTCGCGGTAGCGCTCGGCATCGTTGGCAAGGATTTCCAGGTTATCTTCCGGAAAGATTTCTTTTAGCTTGCTCCTGGCTTTCTCTGTGTTTAACCGCGCCGGCATCAACTGTTCCAGTGCGCGCAACATCACTTCCGGCGAAACCGAGGCTCCGGGCGATGCACCCAGCAAGGTGCCATAGGTCTTGTCGCTGGAGACGATTATCTCCGTGCCCATCTGCAGGTCGCCATCTTTAATGATCTGTACCCGCTGCCCGGCTTCCACGGCTTGCCAGTTGAACTTGTCACCGAGCCCGGGGGCAAACTTCTCCAGCGAATCGAGCATGCTCTGCTCGCCTTTGAAGGTTTCGGAGACCAGGTATTTCACCAGTGGGAAGTTCTCCATGGCCACGTTCAACAGGCCCGGAATGTCGTGCAGGCGCATGGAGCGGAGATAGTCAATAAAGCCCCGGCCTTTCTCAAGAACCGGTTTAAAGGAGGCAAACGGCCCGAATAACAGGTAATGCTGGCCATTGGCCACCCGCAGATCCAGGTGCGGAACAGACATCGGAGGTGCGCCCACTTCTGCCCGGCCATAGGTTTTGGCGCGGTATTGGTCAGCCTGCTCCGGCGTAACCGGCGCCTGCAGGAAACGGCCACCCACCGGGAAGCCGGCGAAACGCCTGGCAAACGGCAAATGGCTCCGTTTCAGTAGCGGGAAGGCGCCACCGCCGGCGCCAACAAACAGTACATCAGCTTTATACTGGGTGGCCGTACCGTTGCGCTCGGTTTCCAGTAACCAGCTGCCGGCCGGGCTGCGGTGTGCCCGCTTTGCGCGTACACCGTACTCAATGGCCACGCCCAAATCCCGGGCAGCGTACGCAGCCATTTGTTCTGTCAGAGAGCCGAAGTTCACATCCGTGCCGGTTTCAATTACCGTGGCAGCCATCTTTTCATGGCGAGGCCGGCCCTCCATGGTGTAAGGGATCCAGCTTTTTATCTCATCAAAATCATCGGAATACCGCATACTTTCGAAGAAATGATGGCCGGACATTTCCTTGTGCCGAAGCGCCAGCTCTTCAATGAAGGATTCCGAGACCAGGGTGCAGTGCTTGGTCTGGTTGATGAACGTGGTGGGGTCTTTAATGGCACCCTTTTCTACCAGGTACGCCCAGAATTGCTTGGCCACGTTAAACTGGGCGTGGATCTTCAGGGCCTTTTCAACGGAGATAACCTCACCGTCTACCGGGGTGTAATTCAGCTCACAGTTGGCTTCGTGACCGGTACCAGCGTTGTTGAATACCCAGGAGTTCCCTGCCCCCGGGCCATCCAGCCGTTCCAGTATGGTGATATCCAGCTCGGGTGCCAGTTCCTTTGCCAGTGTGGCAAGGGTGACACCCATAATGCCTGCGCCGATAACAATTACCTTCATAGCCTGTGCCCGCCCGAGTCGGTTGTAGGAGTTTGTTCATCAAAGCCTTTTGGCCAGTGTACTCCTACTGCTGCATGTGCTCTACATCCTCACGGGCATCACGCAAAAAGGACTCCACGGTTTCTCCGGGCAGCAGCAACTGCTGTTCTATCATCGAATCCCGCCAGTCAGACTCTGCAAAGATGCATCGGTATTCGTTCGGGAACTCTACATAAAGGCGTTTGAAATACTCCCTTGCCCGCACCTTGTTCGGCTCTTTGCGGCGGGATTCCAGTACAGCCATGTTGTACAGCGCCCCGGCCCTGACCTGGTCCGGCTGGCTATCATCTTTGTAAATCCGTTCAAGGCGGCTGAGCACTTCATTCACACCGGTCAGCCGGTATTCCCTGAGGATCTCTGTGGCGGATTCCATCACCCGGTCTTCGCCGTGCCGGCAGGGTGAGCTGGCATGGTCCTGCACATACTGGTTGACGGCCCGCTCTACTTCATGACGGTGTTTGTGGTCCTGCTTCTGTTCATACACAAAGCCGGTACCCACGCCGGTGGCGATGGTGCCGGGCATGCAGCCGGCTACCATCCCGGCCAAGGCCAGGGACCCGGCAACGCCGAACGCCCTGAGAGATTTCATCTGTGTCATCTGGTCATCCCTGATGGTCTGGAATACGTAGGTTACAATCGACGAATGTCGGGTAACATACGATAACGGTCATATCGTACCGGTACCGTGACCCCTGTATTAAAACCGAAAAGGAGTAATCGAATGGCAAATACCAAAGCATACGCCGCCACTACGCCGGATTCCGGCCTGGCCCCCTACGCCATAGACCGCCGGGAGCTGCGGACCGACGACGTAGCCATCGAAATCGACTACTGCGGTGTCTGCCACAGCGATCTCCACACCGTCGAGAACGATTGGGGCGGCTCGAAGTACCCGGTTATTCCCGGGCACGAGATTGTGGGCCGGGTAACCGCCGTGGGGCCGGATGTAAAAGGCTATAAAGAGGGTGACCTGGTGGGCGTGGGCTGCATGGTAGACAGCTGCCGTACCTGTTCCGCCTGCGAATCCGGGCTGGAGCAATATTGCGATGAAGGCTCTACCATGACCTATGGCAGCCTGGACCGGCACGATGGCACCGTTACCCACGGTGGCTACTCGGAGAGAATCGTGGTCGGCGAACGCTTTGTGGTTCGCGTGCCAGAGAAACTGGACCCGGCCGCTGCGGCACCGATTCTGTGCGCGGGCATCACCACCTACTCGCCCCTGAAGTACTTCAATGTCGGCAAGGGCCACAAGGTCGGCGTTCTGGGCATGGGTGGCCTTGGCCACATGGGTGTGAAATTCGCCAAGGCGCTGGGCGCTGAAGTGACTATCTTCACCCGCTCCGAGGCCAAGGTTGCGGAAGCGAAGAAACAGGGCGCAGACCATGTGATCATCTCTACCGATGAGGCGCAGATGAAGGCAGCGGCCAACTCCTTCGACTTCCTGCTCGACACCATTCCGGTGGCCCACGACCTGAACCCCTACCTGAAATGCCTGAAGCACGATGGCACCCATATCCTGGTGGGCCTGCTGACGCCGGTTGAGCCAGCCCTGCAAGCCGGGCTGCTGGTTACCAAGCGCCGGGTGATTGCAGGTTCCCTGATCGGTGGCATGCCGGAAACCCAGGAGGTGCTGGATTTCTGCGCCGAGCACGACATCACCTGCGACATCGAGATGCTGGACATCCGCAACATCAATGAAGCCTACGAGCGCATGAAAAAAGGCGACGTGAAGTACCGCTTCGTGATCGATATGAAGACGCTCAAACAGAGCTGATCAGCCCTCCGAAAGCGCCCGGGCAGGAAATATTCTGCCCGGGCGGTCTTTGACAATCCGCTAATAACCAATCCGGTTGCAAAGGGTTAGCATGGGTCTATTGTTATCGACTCTGACCCTGGACAAGCCGAATGACCTTTGCACGCATTGCCGGAACCGGCTCCTACCTGCCGGACAACATTGTGACCAACAAGGACCTGGAACAGCGGGTAGATACCTCTGACCAGTGGATCCGTGAACGCACCGGCATCGAACAACGCCATATCGCCCTGCCCGGCCAGACTACCGTGGACCTTGCCGAACATGCTGCCCTGAGGGCCATTGAAGCCGCGGGCATCGATGCCAAAGACATCGACCTGATTGTGTTTGCTACCACCACCCCGGACAAGGTCTTCCCAAGCTGCGCCTGTATTCTGCAGGCCCGCCTTGGCATCGAGGGCTGCCCCGCGTTCGATATCCAGGCCGTGTGCAGCGGCTTTGTATACGCCCTGGCCACTGCGGAAAAGTTCATCCGTACCGGCTCCAGCAAGAAGGCGCTGGTGATCGGAGCCGAGGTATTCTCCCGCATTCTCAACTGGGACGACCGGGGCACCTGCGTACTGTTCGGTGATGGTGCCGGCGCGGTTATTCTGGAGGCCAGTGAAGAAACCGGCATTCTGTCTACACACCTGCACGCCGATGGCCGCTATGAAGAGTTGCTACACGTGCCCTGCGGTGTCGCCAACGACTTCGACGCGGTCAAGGCCGGCAAGGCGTTTGTGGAGATGAAGGGTAACGAAGTGTTCAAGGTGGCGGTAAACACCCTGGGCCGGATCGTCGATGAAACCCTGGAAGCCAACCAGATGGAGAAATCCGACATTGACTGGCTGGTGCCGCACCAGGCCAACCTGCGGATTATTTCCGCCACCGCCCGCAAGCTCGGTATGTCGATGGACCAGGTTGTGGTCACCGTTAACCGCCATGGCAACACGTCCGCCGCCTCTGTGCCCCTGGCGCTGGACGAAGCCGTTCGGGATGGCCGCATTCAACGTGGCCAGGTGGTGTTGCTGGAAGCGTTTGGCGGGGGCTTTACCTGGGGCTCCGCCCTGTTAAGGTACTGATCCATATTCTCTAAGGTGCTTTATTTATTTATTTTTAGTATTTTTAGTTCTTAACAACCTTTGCTAGATTGCTCCTCAGATTCACTGATTCCAATCTGAGGAGCTTTCCATGAAACACCTGCTAAAAGGATTTGCACTGGGCGCTGCCCTGCTCTCCGCCCAACCAGCCCTTGCCGCTGACCGGGAGCTACTCAATACCTCTTACGATATTGCCCGCGAGCTGTTCGCCGCCTACAACGTGGAATTCAAGAAGCACTGGCAGGAAAAGACCGGTGAAACCCTTGAAGTTAACCAGTCCCACGCCGGTTCGTCCAAGCAGGCCCAGGCCATCATTCAGGGCCTGAAAGCCGATGTAGCTACCTTCAATCAGGTAACAGACATCGACATCCTGCACGAACGCGGCAACCTGATCCCCGAAAACTGGGCCGAGCGCCTGCCCAACAACAGCTCCCCCTACTATTCCACCATGGCGTTCCTGGTTCGCAAGGACAATCCGAAGAACATCCAGAACTGGGATGACCTGGTTCGCGAAGACGTGGCCCTGGTAATGCCGAACCCGAAAACCTCCGGTAACGGCCGTTACACCTACCTGGCCGCGCTGGGTTATGCCCAGGACACATTCGGCGACGATCAGGACAAGGTTGACCAGTTCCTGGCGGATTTCCTGGGCCAGGTACGGGTATTCGACAGCGGCGGCCGTGGAGCCACCACCACCTTCGTTGAGCGTGGCATTGGCGATGCGCTGCTGACCTTTGAATCCGAAGTACTCAACCTGGCCGACCGTCTGGGCGATGAGTACGAAGTGGTCACCCCCAACGTGAGCTTCCTGGCCGAGTTCCCGGTCACCTGGATTGATGACTACGTAAGGCAGAACGGCACCGAAGAACTGGCGAAGGAATACCTGACCCATCTGTATTCTGAAGAATCCCAGCGCCTGCTGGCCGGCTTTAACTACCGGGTTCACAATGAGGTTGTGAAAGCCGAGAACGCCGACCGCTTCAAGGAGCTCAAGCTCAAGTCCATCGATGAAATCGCCGGTGGCTGGGAAAACGCCATGAAGGTTCACTTCACCAGTGGCGGCAAACTCGACCAGCTGCAGCGTCGGCGGTAAGAGGCGAGCATGTCGGTATCCGCTCAAGCAGGCGCCGCCCCCGTGCGGCGCTTTGCCGGTCGAAGCAAACGGGTGTTACCGGGGTTTGGTCTGAGCCTCGGTATTTCCCTGTTCTTTGTCAGCCTCGTGTTGCTGCTGCCCCTGACCGGGCTGGTCGTGGAAACCTCCGGCATGACCTGGGATCAGTTCGTATTCACCATCACCGATCCCCGGGTGATCGAATCCTACAAGGTGACTCTCTGGACTGCGCTGGCAGCCTCGTTGTTCAACGGCCTGTTCGGGTTGCTCCTGGCCTGGGTGCTGGTGCGCTATGAATTCCCCGGCAAGCGGCTGATCGATGCGGTTGTCGACCTGCCCTTCGCCCTGCCCACGGCGGTTGCCGGCATCACCCTGGCTACCCTGTTCGCACAGAACGGCTGGTATGGCCAGGCGCTGGCAAAAGCCGGTATTGAGGTTGCCTTTACCCCGCTGGGTATCGTGGTTGCCATGGCCTTCACCAGCATTCCGTTTGTGGTGCGCACCGTTCAACCGGTACTTGAAGAATTGTCTCCGGCCGATGAAGAGGCCGCTGTCAGCCTTGGTGCCTCCGATGCCCGGGTTTTCCGGAAAGTGATTTTCCCGTCCCTGTGGCCAGCCCTGGTGACCGGCATTGCCTTGTCCTTCACCCGCAGCCTTGGTGAGTTCGGCGCCATTATCTTTATTGCCGGCAACACCCCCTATGTCAGCGAAGTGACCAGCCTGATGATCTTCGTGCGCCTGCAGGAATACGACTACGCCGCCGCCAGTGCCATTGCCGCTATGGTCTTGTTGGTCTCCCTGGTGCTGCTGTTCGCCATCAATCTGTGGCAAGGCCGGTATCTGCGCCGGCTGGAGGGTCGATAGATGTCGACGGAACAGCACAGAGTCGGTGACCAGCCCTGGGTTCGCCGAAGCCTGATCGGCCTGGCGGTGAGCCTGACCGTGATCCTGCTGGTCATTCCGGTGGTGGTGATCTTTACCGAAGCGCTGAGTGCCGGCTGGAGTACCTTCAGCGATAACATTCTGGACGAATACAGCCTGCACGCCATCGGGCTGACGCTGCTGGTAGCCCTGCTGACGGTGCCACTGAACCTTGTTTTCGGTACCGCACTGGCCTGGGCCGTTACCCGGTTCCGCTTTCCCGGCCGCAAACTGCTGATCACCCTGATTGATATTCCGTTTGCCGTGTCTCCGGTGGTGGCCGGTTTGCTTTACCTGCTGCTGTATGGACGCAACGGCTGGCTGGGTGGCTGGCTCAGCAGCCACGATGTTCAACTGATGTTTGCCTGGCCCGGCATTGTCATGGTCACGGTGTTTGTGACCTGCCCGTTCGTGGCCCGGGAACTCATTCCGCTGATGCAGCAACAAGGCAGTGAAGAGGAAGAAGCCGGCGTGGTTCTGGGCGCCTCCGGCTGGCGGATTTTCCGCAAGATCACCCTGCCTAACATCAAATGGGCACTGATTTATGGCGTGGTACTCACCAACGCCCGGGCCGTGGGCGAGTTTGGTGCGGTGTCTGTGGTGTCCGGCAATGTTCGCGGACAAACCAATACCTTACCGCTGCATGTTGAACTGCTTTATCAGGATTACAACGTGGCCGGCGCGTTTGCCGCGGCCTCGCTGCTGGCGGCTATCGCCATACTGACACTGATCGCCAAGGCCATTGTGGAATGGCGACAGTCCCGAATTGAACACCCGGCGCCGAAAACAGGAGGTGCATGATATGAGCATCACAATCGATCGCATCAAGAAATCTTTCGGCAAGTTCCAGGCCCTGAACGATGTCTCGCTGGATATACCGGAAGGCAAGCTGACCGCCCTGCTCGGGCCATCCGGTTCCGGCAAGACCACCTTGCTGCGGATTATTGCCGGGCTGGAATCGTCGGATTCCGGCCGGGTGCTGTTTGGTGGTGACGATGTCAGTAACCTGCACGTTCGGGACAGAAACATCGGTTTTGTTTTCCAGCACTACGCCCTGTTCAAGCACCTGACGGTCGCCCAGAACATCGCCTTCGGCCTGGAATCCCTACCCCGCAGGAGCCGGCCCTCGAAGCAGGAAATCAACGCACGGGTAGCGAAACTGCTGGAAATGATTCAGCTGCCACAGCTGGCAGACCGCTATCCGGCCCAGTTGTCCGGTGGCCAGAAGCAGCGGGTCGCGCTGGCGCGGGCCCTGGCTACCAAGCCACGCATCCTGCTGCTGGACGAGCCGTTCGGCGCGCTGGACGCCAAGGTACGTAAGGATCTGCGCCGCTGGCTGCGTGCCTTGCACGATGAATTCCACTTCACCAGTATCTTTGTAACCCACGATCAGGAAGAAGCGCTGGAACTGTCTGACCAGGTGGTCGTAATGAGTCAGGGCAAGGTGGAGCAGGTGAATAGCCCGACTGGCCTGTATGCCCGCCCCGAAAGCCGCTTTGTGTTCGACTTCCTCGGTCACGTAAACGTGCTGTCCGGTGTGGTGAAAGGCCAGAGCCTGGTGCAGGGCAACGCGCGGGTGGCCTTGCCCGGTGTGGTGAATAACCAGGAAGCCCAGTTGTACCTTCGCCCCCACGAAGTGCAGCTGGCCAAGGCCCCGGTGGCCCACGCCCGCTTGCCGCTGCGGATTGAAGCCATCAGCCTGATTGGTTCGGAGGTGCGTATCGAGCTGGCTCCGGAAGGCTGGGAAAGCAATGAAATCTGGGAAGTGGGCATGAGCCATGGCGAGTTTGCCCGCCATAACCCCACCCGGGGTGAATTGTGGTACGCCATCCCTGCGGTGGGCCATCTGTTTGCCGGAGACAGCGCCCAGCCGGAAACCGTCGACTGGCACAGCACGGCCCATGCCAGCGCTGCCAATATGTGAGCATCCCGGCCATCGGATCTGATTGAAACAGTCTTTTGGTTCCGGCGTTAGCCGGTTATAGTCGTGTCATATAAAAACAAACGTCCAGGAAGCAGTATCCATGACACGACGCCGGAAACAGCAGCACAAATCCCCTTCGGTTATTATCATCGGCACCGGTTTTGGTGGCATTGGCATGGCCATCCAGCTGCAGAAAGCGGGTATCCGCGACATTACCCTGCTGGAAAAAGCGGGGGCCGTGGGCGGAACCTGGCGGGACAACACCTACCCCGGCGCTGCCTGCGACGTGCAATCGCACCTGTATTCCTACTCGTTTGAGCCCAAGCACGACTGGACCCGGAAATTCGGCACCCAGCCCGAGATTCTGGATTACATCGAATCCTGCGTTCGCAAACACAACCTCGAGCCCCTGATCCGCTTCAACCAGACGGTGGAATCCGCCGAGTTTGATGAACAGACCAACCAATGGCAGATAACCACCGGCGCCGGCGACACTTTCCGGGCCGATGTACTGATCACCGCAACCGGTCAGCTTAACCGCCCTGCCATGCCGGATATTCCCGGCCTGGAGGATTTCGGCGGTGAGAGTTTCCATTCCGCCCGCTGGAACCACGACATCAGCCTGGAGGGCAAACGGGTTGCCGTCATCGGCACCGGCGCGAGCGCCATCCAGTTTGTGCCGGAAATCACCGCGAAGGCGGCCCATTTGGACCTTTACCAGCGCTCTGCCGCGTGGGTGCTGCCCAAACCGGACAAAACCTTCACCCCGCTGGAACAAACACTGTTCGCAAAGCTGCCCCTGTGGGACCGGCTGTATCGCGGGATGATTTACCTGAAGAATGAAGTGCGCGCCCTGGCGTTCACACGTTTCTCGGGGTTACTCGAGTTCTTTGCCAATCGCGCCCGCAACGAAGCGCGCCGCTGGGTAACTGACCCGGACAAGCTCGCCGAATTAATTCCGGAATACCGGATTGGCTGCAAGCGCATCCTGATTTCCAACGACTGGTACCGGGCCGTAAACGAGCCCCACGTGAACCTGATTACCGGTGGCATCACCCGGTTTGACGAAACGGGCGTGGTGTCAGAAACCGGTGAACACCGGCCTGCGGATGTGATCATTTTCGGCACCGGCTTCCGGGCCACTGAATTCCTGTCGCCCATCCACATTACCGGTCGCAACGGCGTGTCCCTGAACGAGGCCTGGGCCAATGGCAGCAAGGCATTCAAAGGCATCACCGTAAGCGGATTTCCGAACCTGTTCATGTTGTATGGCCCCAACACCAACCTGGCCCATAACTCTATTCTGTACATGCTGGAATCCCAGTTCCGCTACGTGTTGAGCGCGCTCAGGGCGCTGTCCCGCTATCCGGGGCAGGCAATGGATGTGCGGGAAGACCGCCAGAGCCGGTACAGCCAGGTGGTACAAAGAGGGCTGGACGGCAGCGTGTGGGAGGCCGGCTGTACCTCCTGGTACCTGGATGAGCACGGTCGCAACACTGTGAACTGGCCAGGCTTTACCTTCAGTTACCGCTTTGCCACACGGTTTGTCGATACAGCCGACTACCAGTTCCTGAATCCTCGTTCCGAAAACGCCTGACTCCCGCTCAAGCCGAAGCCCTGCACGGCTTGAACTTATCGCCAATTCATAGGATGATTGGTTCATCATATTGAGGGATGATCCACAATGCTCAAACCGATCCGGAAAGGCTCCCTGGTGGAAACGGCCATTGAAAGCCTTCGTCAGAATATTGAAAGCGGTGAATGGCCAGTAGGTACTCGCTTACCTGTAGAAGCAGAGCTTTCGGAGGCTCTGGGTATCAGCCGTAATACCATCCGGGAAGCGGTCCGGGTGCTTGTTCACGTTGGCATGCTGGAAACCCGTCAGGGCGACGGTACCTACGTAAGGGCTAATCGGGATGCCGGAGAGACTCTCCGGCGCATTGCCCGCAGCAAACTGGCGGAGCAGATAGAGGTTCGGATCATGCTGGAAACCGAAGCGGCCAGGCTCGCCGCCGGGCGGAGAACCGAGCAGGACCTGAAGGCCATGACCAGTGCCCTGGACGCACGGGCTGCCGCCGGAGAGCGGGTTTCCGAGCGCATACTGCACGACGAGCACTTTCACCACGCGCTGGTACGGGCGTCAGGCAATTCGGCACTGATCGAGCTCTACGACTACTTTTCCCACGCAGTCAGTCAGACTATTGAACAGACAGAAACCGACTCGGAGCTTCCGGAACCCACCCAGGAAGACCATGAACTGCTGCTGGCGGCTATCCGCCGTAAAGATGCAGCCAAGACCGAAGCGCTGTCCCGCGCCCTGCTCACCCCAAGCCTGAAAGCCCTGACCGGGGAGGATTAAGCCGTGAAGTTCCGGATAGACACCTTCACATTGTTGTTGCTGGGCGCCATTGTCCTGGCATCTTTCCTGCCGGTAACCGGAAGTGCGGCCGATGCCCTGGCCACCACCGGCACCATTGCGGTTGCGCTGCTGTTCTTTTTTCACGGTGCGGCATTGTCACGGCAACAGATTATTGACGGCGCCACCCACTGGCGGCTGCACATCCTGATCACTTCCCTCACCTTCGTGTTCTTTCCGCTGGCAGTACTTCCGGTCAACGCACTTAGCGGCATAGCACCGGACTGGATGCCGAAAGACCTGGGGCTGGGATTCCTCTACCTGGGGGTGCTGCCTTCAGCGGTGTCCTCTTCCATTGCCTACACCGCCATGGCCCGGGGCAATGTGCCGGCAGCCATCTGCAGTGCGGCCGCCTCCAATGTGTTTGGTATGATGCTGACACCGTTTCTGTTGCTGTTGCTGGTTTCCACGTCTGGCACCGGCGAATTTGCGGTGCTTGAAGCACTCAAGGACATTATCCTTCAGTTGCTCTTGCCGTTTGCGGTGGGCCACGCCCTGCGGCCCTGGCTGGGCGGGTTCCTGGGCAGGAACGAGAAGTTGATGGCACGCTACGATCAGTGCGTTATCTGGATTATCGTCTATTCCGCCTTCTCCCACTCTGTGGTCAGCGGGCTCTGGCAGAACCTGCCGGTTCAGGCCATTGTGCTGGCGATTGTCCTCTGCTTCGGGTTGCTGGCGCTGTTTATGCTGATTGCACGACTGATGGTGAGAAAACTGGGCTTCAGCCTGGAAGACGAAGCCGCGGTGGTGTTCTGTGGCTCCAAGAAGAGCCTGGCGTCAGGACTGCCGATGGCCAAGGTGCTGTTCTCCGGCCACCCCGGGTTTGGCATGATCGTGCTGCCCATTATGTGCTACAACCAGATCCAGGTGATTGTAGGGGCCATCCTGGCCCAGAGGTACCGGGTAAAGATCGAGCAGGCCTCAGCCGCCGCCCATACCACCGAATAATGCGGCCAGAATAGCCAGCCCGACAATCCAGCCGATCACCGCCGGCCAGAAATTCATCATCTGCGGCGGCTGTTCGGCCTGGTTGTCAAAACCCTGGTCATCGGCCATTCCGGATTCCGGATAGTTTCTCTCATCCGGTTCCTGATTGGCTTCCTGCACGCTGAACCATTCAAACCAGTCCCCCAGAAAGCGGGCAACCGGTGCCGGGAAACTGCCGTTTTCGGCCATGGGCCGCACCTGGTGCTCCAGCTGGCTGGCAATCTCGCGCCGTAACGGCATCTGATCTGCTGGCGGTTCACGCAGTATCGCCTTCCAGATATTGACATCCTGCTGTCGGTAGTTGTCGTTCAGCAGTGCGCGAACCTGGATAATCACCTCACGGACGATCTGGGCGTCGTTGCCATCCATTGGGGCTATCGGTTCCCGGGTGTCCGCGGCAGCAACCCGAGGCTCAGGCCGTGGTTCAGGCTCAGACGGTGCCTTTGCCGCCGAGGGGGCATGGCCCGTTGCTTCCTGGTAGGCCTGCCTGAGGGCTTCGGCTTCGTGGTCAGAGGCGAACTTCATCTGTTGTTCGTAAGCCTGCCGTATCCGCTCCCGGTTATCGGTTGGCTCGATACCCAGAATGTCCCAACAATTCATAAATTCGCAACTCCGGTCATGGAAGATTTGTAATGTTTCTCGAGACAAATCGCCCGATCTACCCTACGATTAGGCAATAAACGCAACTAATCTGCCTGCTCGGCAAATTATAGAACGACACCCATGCCCATTACGAATTACCTGGCAGCAACCCTGCCCCGAAAACCGGCACTTTCAGCCCGATTCACGCTCGGCTTGTTAGCTGTTTCCATAACCGCTGCGGCTGCGCCACAGGCCCTTGCCCAAAGCGAGCAGGAATTCAGTAATGGTTTCTATGCCGGTTTCAATGAAGACATCCCGGAAGTGCTTACCACTACCCGGTTGCGCCAGCCCAAAACCCGGGTTCCCGGCAGCACCACCGTGATCGATGGCGACCTGATTCGCAACCTGGGCATTGTTAACCTGTACGAAGTGTTCCGCCTGGTGCCCGGCATGGTGGTCAATTTTGTTGGAAGCCACACACCGGTAACCACTTACCACGGCACTGTTCACTACGAGCAGCGCCGCATGCAGGTTCTGGTGGATGGCCGCACCGCTCACCGGGCCACCCTGTCGGATATGGACTGGGAAACCATGCCGGTGCCGCTGGAGATGATTGAGCGTATCGAAGTAGCCAGGGGCCCAAACTCGGCCGCCTACGGCATTAATGCGTTTCTCGGCACCATCAACATCATTACCCGGGACCCGGCTGACACCGGTGGCGCCGAGTTCAAGGTTACCCGGGGCTCGCGGGGGCACCTGAGAACCTTCGGTTCCGTCGGCAATACGGGGTCTGACTATGACTGGCGCCTGACTTACGAAAAGCGCAAGTTTGACGGCTTTGACTATCAGATTGAAGGGGATGAGCAGGTGCCGTTTTACGACGGCCACGAGATCAATTCCTTCACCTACGATTCACGTCTTCAAATGAACAGCCAGGCCGACCTGGAGTTTCGCGGCGGCGTGGTCGATGGCACCAATAACCAGGACCGCTTCAAAAGTGGCGAGCTGGAGCCGCTGGAAAACCCGGATATCGAAGTCAGGGATTTCTACCTGCAAACCCGGTTTAACTACGCCACGTCAGACCGGCATTTTTTCCACATCCAGGCCGCTGTCGAGAACTTTGATCGCCGGCAGGCCTACGCCGTTTCCTTCCCTGACAATACGGCCCAGTGTCTGCGCGACGGAACTCCGCTTTACGAATATACCTATTTTGATAATGGTGATGACCGTGAACGACTGTGCTTTACCAGCAGCGGCGGCGAGATGGCCTTTGCTACGGTAAACGCCAACTCCGAAGACACCCGCCTGGAATTTGAGTTTCAGGACACCCTGCTGTTCAGCGACAACCTGAAGCTTGTTTCTGGCGCCGGCTTCCGCAAAGACACCTATCGCTCGGAAACCTACTTCAACGGCCATGGCAACAGCTATCAGTCCCGCTACTTCGGTAACCTGGAATACACGCCGATCTCCTTTATGACCCTGAACGCCGGCGGCAACTGGGAACACACCAGCACCACCGACGAAGGTTATTTCTCGCCTCGCGTTGCCGCCAACTTCACGCTGAGCAACCGCCATGCGCTGCGACTGGTCTATTCCGAAGCCGTGCGTACACCGGATGAATTCGAACAGAACCCCGACTGGGGTTACACGCTCTCGAATGTGCGGCCGGCGATCTATTCAGACCTCGAGGGTTTTCGGGTGGATACCTATGCAGCTGCGGAAGACCTGGATGTTTTAACTCTTGGCAAAGACTTGCAGGAAGAGCGCATAACCTCCCGTGAAATAAGTTATTTTGGCCAGTTCCCGATGGATTCCGCATTGTTTTCTCTGGAGGTCAGAGGCTTCAAGGACGAGCTCAGGGATATGATCAGCGGAGTCATTCAGCTCAAAGAATGGACAATCGACAACAACGTGGCAGTCGACCAGAAAGGTTTCGAGGTCGAGGCGTCGCTGGACTTTCCGGGCACCACCCTCCGGGCCAGCTACGGCTACCTGGACCAGGACACATGGTACTCGGGCACTCCGATTATCGGAGCGGACGGCAATGTCGACACCGATACCCAGGACAAAGCCGTCGCCCTGCTCACCCGCATGTCTGTGCGCCATTCAGGCAGCCTTGCCGCCATCCAGAATTTGCCACTCGGGTTCCGGTTCGCCTCTGCGTTTTACTGGGCAGACGAGTTCAATACCCAGTTTGAACGCATAGACACCCGGGTCAGCAAGAGCTTTTTCGGCCCGCGATACAGCGCCGAGCTGGCATTCACCGTGCAGCACTACCTGAACCGGGATCCGGAGCTAAGCTCCGACAATAATATCGAAGACCATAACCAGTTCTTTGTCGAAGCCGGTCTCCGGTTCTGATGGAAACAGAACGCACCCATGATGTATGTCGACACCAGCCAGGAAGGTATGACAATAACCGTGCATAAATCTTTGCGACATTCACTTGGCATGGCCTTCTGGCTATTGCTTTGTTTTTTATGGATGGCCTCGAAAGTTCAGGCGGCCGCAATCACACACCCGGTTGCCTACATTGAAGGCTCAGGCAATGCCGCGCTGGACCAGCATATGACCAACCTGGTCAGCAAGGAGCTGGATGGCCGGGTTGACCTGGTGCCCCTTGAAGCAAAGCATTTGCCCGTAGCCTCGGGCAGACCGGTTATAGCCATAGGGCCCGCAGCCTTTTCGGGGCTCCTGGATAAGGAAATCACGGCACCGATTATCGCGTTACTGGTGGAAAAGCGGGCGATATCGAATTACCTGGACAAGACCGGGGAGCAGCTGGCCGCGGTGTTCTACGACGTCCCGCTACTGCGCCAGGCGCTGACAGGCAAGGCGATCCTGCCCCAGGCTACCCGCGTCAGCGTGCTGGCCACGCTTGATTCAGCAGACATGTATGAGCCTTTGATCGAACAGTTGCCGGCATACGGGCTGGAAGGCCGAATGTTTATCGTCAGCAGCGACGACCAGCTGATTCCAAGCCTTAACCGCGCCCTGACCTACGGTGACTTTGTACTGGCGGGGCTGGATGACAAGATCTACAACCCCCGGAACATCAAACATATCCTGCTGACCGCCTACCGCCGTAACCGAATCCTGATCGGCCCCAGCCAGGCCTACGTCAAGGCCGGCGCCCTGGCATCCAGCTACGCACCTTTTACGACCATGGCAAAACAGACCGCGGAGTATTTGCTGGCATTCTTTGAAACCGGAAAGCTGCCGGCACCCGCCTATCCGGATGAATATCGCGTAGAGGTCAACCAGCAGGTCGCACGCTCCCTGAACATTCCCCTGCCCGACCGGGAATGGATTGCACAGGCGGTTGACCGCTTCATCCAGGAACAGCAGGGGGCCGGAGAATGAGTCGCCCGGAGCAAAAGTCCGGCATGTCGCTGTCCCGCCGGCTATTGATCGGAGTGTTGCCCGCAGCCGTGATGTTTGTGGTGCTGATGGCGTTCTTTACCTCGGCCCGGCTGGAGGATTCGCGCCGTGACCTGGCTGAAAGCAGCCAGCTGTTCGCGGACAGCCTGGCACCAGCCCTGGAATACGCCGTGGTTTCCGGTAACCGCGGGGCCCTGGAACAGGTTCTGCGGCAGTCGCTCAGGCGCAGCAAGGCGGAATGGCTCCGGGTAACGGATGTGGTTGGCGAAGAAATCGGATTTGTTGGCAATAGCACCGAATCTGGTGATCGCACTGCGGGCTCCCCGATGATCTATTCCGCAGAGATACTGCAGGAACCGGTCGAGCTTTCCTCAGGAACGGACTGGCTGGCGGGCCAGTGGAACTTCAGCACCGGCTCACTGCGTGTGGGCACCCTTGAGGTGGCTGTCAGCCCTCGGATCCTGGAAGAAAGACAGCAGGAAGTGCTGTGGTCATCGTTGTCGGTGGGCATTGCCATGCTGTTATTCACCATGCTGTTGGTGAATCATTTTCTCAGTGCTATTTTCCGTGCCATCAACCAGTTATCCGGCCGGGTAAACCTGTTGATGCAGGGGGATTACGAAGAACAGCCCATCGAAACTCACGGCGGAGGCCGCGAAATTGCCAGTATTCAGCAGCAGCTGAACCAACTGGCCCTGCATCTGGGGCAAGCCCGGGAATCCCGGGAAAAGACCCTCGCCCTCTCGGAAACCGCCAGGGAAAAGGCCGAACACGCCAGCCAGGCCAAGTCCGAGTTCCTGGCCGGCATGAGCCAGGAATTGCGAACACCCCTGAAAGGTGTGCTAGGTATGATTGACCTGGTGCACCAGGAGCCGTTGAGCAAACAACAGATGGATTATCTGGAAACTGCCCGTAAGTCTACCCAGGATTTGATGACGGTTATTTCCGACATGCTGGACTTCGCGCAGATGGAAAACGGCCACTTTGAACTGGCGCACCAGGAATTCGACCTGCGCAACCTGATCAGTAACTGTGCGGCTTCGTACCGCCTTGCGGCCGAGCAACAAGGGCTGATGCTGGAGCTGCACTTTCAGGGAAGCTGGCCTGAAAAGGCCCTGGTTTTTGGGGATTCTGCCCGGGTTCGGCAGGTTCTGGCGGGCTTGCTGGGCAACTCACTCAAATACACCACAGACGGCTATATCAGCGTCCGGGCCAGCTGGTCATCCGCTGATGGCAAGCAAGCGGTGCTCAACTGTACAGTCAGTGATTCCGGCTCGAACAGTGCCGGCCAGAGGCTCAACAACCTGTTGCCGCACTATGAGCAGTCGCTGCCAGGAACCGCAACCCGCATGCAGGTCAGCAGCGGGCTGGGTTTATCCATGGTGCAGCGGCTGGTAGAGCTGATGGGAGGCCACGTCCAGGTCGATACCGACCTTGGACAGGGAGCCTATTTCCGCTTTGACCTGCCCTTCCAGCTATCCGGTGAGGATTAAGCCACCGGCTCCCGCATGGTGACAAACTCCTCCGCAGAGGTAGGGTGAATGCCGATGGTGGAATCGAACTGGGCCTTGGTGGCTCCGGCCTTGATGGCCACCGCCAGGCCCTGGGTGATTTCACCGGCATCCGGGCCGACCATGTGGGCGCCCAGCACCTTATCAGTCTCTTTATCGACCACGAGCTTCATCAGGCAGCGCTCTTCACGGCCACTCAGGGTGTATTTCATAGGCCGGAATTCTGACCGGAAAACACTCACCTGATGGCCCGCTTCCCTCGCCTCTTCTTCAGTCAGGCCCACGGTACCGATATTCGGCTGGCAGAACACTGCCGTCGGGATAGCGCTGTAATCCATGTCGCCCTGACCATCGCCAAACAAACGGCGTGACAGCACCATGGCCTGCGCCAGGGCGACCGGGGTCAGCTGCGGCGTTCCGATCACATCACCCAGCGCATACACGGACGGTACAGCAGTCTGGAAGTGATCATCCACCTTCACATGGCCCGACGCCGTCAGCTCCACACCGAGATCGGTCAGACCAAGCCCGTCCACCAGCGCACGACGGCCCGTTGCCGCCATAACCAGCCCGGTTTCAAGGGTGTCGCCATTACTGAGGTTGACCTGGTAGTGGTCGTCTCTGGATTCCACCGAGTTGATGGTTACGCCAAAGCGCAGATCCACGCCTTTCTTGCGCATCTCTGTTTCGGTAAAACGGCGAACGTCGCCATCGAAACCGCGCAGGAACAGGTCACCCCGGTACAGCAAGGTGGTTTCCACACCCAGTCCCGCCAGAATGCCGGCGAATTCAACGGCAATGTAGCCGCCACCCCAGATCACCGCGTGACGTGGCAACTGAGGCAGGTAGAACATGTCATTGGAGGTAAGCAGGCATTCCTTGCCGGGGATATCCGGCACTACCGGCCAGCTACCGGTGGCTACGGTAATGTGTTTTGCGCTGTAGGTCTTGTCACCGACAGCAACGGTGTTGGGGCCCTGAAGGCTGGCCGTGCCGTTGATAATTTCAACACCGGCGTTTTCCAGCAGCCGGCCATAAATGCCGTTCAGGCGCTCGATTTCAGCATTCTTGTTAGCCACCAGGGTTGGCCAGTCGAAGCTTACGTCGTCTGTGGGGATGTTCCAGCCATAGCCAGCGGCGTCTTTCAGCTCTTCCCTGACGTGTGCCCCGTAAACAAACAGTTTTTTCGGAACACAACCAATATTCACACAGGTACCGCCCAGGTGGCGGGATTCAACAACCGCTACCCGCGCGCCCCGCTGGGCAGACATTCTTGCCAGCCGCACTCCACCGGAGCCGGCGCCAATCACTATCAGGTCAAAATCGTGGCTGTCAGACACTGCATCTCCCGTTCTACATGATGAATCTGTATCGGATACTATCAGTTATCCAGCCAATCATATCGCAAGAGTCAGTCGTACGGACACCGTTCCCGGTTCATTACCACGATCCATGGAAGCCTGGTCAATAATCACGCCATGATTTCCGTTCATTGTCTCGAGCCAGGCAGCGACTTCGGCAAACGGTACGCCTTCCAGCCACACGCGGATTGCACTATCGCCGCTGGGCTCAAAGCGCTGAAGCGCCAGCCCCGCTTCACCGGCAGACCGAGTAACCAGGGCCATCAGCTCACGGCCGCTTTCAGGCTTGTCTGCGTTAGCCGAGCCACTCGCCGGTGCCCCGCTGGAGCCCAGCCGTTTGATTGTGGCTTCATTCGCCTGCATCCAGGCCAACAATTCGCCGGCATTCTCACGGCTGGCCTGGGCTTTTTCGTTGAACGCAGACGCCGGAGCCCAAACTGCGAAATACAGTACGGCCAGCAGCAAAGCCACCACTAGCACGACCAGTGCCTGGCGGTCCCGGGAAGGCAGCTGGTCGTACTTTGCAATCAGTTTACCGACCGCCGGCTGATCCTTGATTCTTGCCCACATGCTCTTAACCTCCGGAAACAGTCAGCCGGCCACGGGCGCCTGTTGCTTCATTCACCACCGAGCCAATCTGGGCCTGCAACCCCTGATTGGCCAGGCCGTTACGTAAACGGCTCAGGCGGTCGTAGTTGTCGGCCCGCACATCCACCACCAACTCGCCACGGGTTCGGCTGTAGTTGATGGAGTTAAAGGTGATGGCGCTGGCATTCGGTACACGGCTGTACTGGTCACCGGTAAATTTCATCAGCGTGATGAAATCAACATCCTGGCTACCCGACCCCGCAACCCGCAGCTGGCCTTCGATCACCCGGCGCACATTGCCGGCATGGGTTCGACGGTCGCCAGGAAAGGCTTCCCGGTAGACCGCCATGGCCTGACCCTGCAGTTCCTCAGCCTTTTGCTGGTGATAGAAGCCCATACCCACCTCGAGTGCGACCTGAACCACAAACCAGACGGCGGCAACCGCAATCAGCGGCTTCCAGGGCTTGAGCGGGCTGGCACCGGAGGTTTTTACAGAAAACGCTCCCTGGCAAAGGTTGACCGGCTGGGACAGGTGTTGATGGTGAGCCCAGGCCAGCAGTTCCAGCACCGAGAATTCCAATGGCTTGGTTTGTACCTGCAACCGGCCACTGCTGCCGGAAAATTCACTGATTGCGCCCTGCCAGCTGTCCAGGTCGGCTTCAGTGCCAAACACCTGTACCGGGATTTCCGCCACTACCTCGTCTTCCGACGGCGTCGCCATGGTCATGGCAAACAGTGGCAGGTTGTCGGCTTGCATGCGCAGCCATTCGCCACGCTGGCTCAGCAGCATCACAGACTCGCCATCCAGGCACAGGCTCCAGCCTCCGTCGGTGGCTGGCAGCAGTGCCGCATCCGGATAGATGGCATCGAGGCGGACGTGTTGCCAACCGCTGAACAGTTGCTGCCAGCGCGCCATTTGCAGGTTGTCGATAGCCGCTACCTGGTAGCCGTCCGGCGTGTGGCGGCCAAGGGCCAGGTGCACCGTTTCGATGTCCTGCGCCACCTGTTCTTCTACCGCAAACGGCAAGGCCTGCTGGATAAAACGGCTCTGCCTGGCGGGAATATCTGCCACACAGAAGGTGGTCTCATCACCGGGAATCAGCCCGATGAGAATGACTTTTTCCAGCGCGTTCTGCGCCAGGGTCTGCTCGATGTGTTCGCGGGTGCTGGCCTCACCATGGGCCTGGGTATCACCACTGGCATCCTGCAGAACCCAGTCAAACAGCTGGGCGTCCGGATTCTGCTCCGGATCCGCAAACGGCGGCAACGGCCGTGCATACAGGCGGTAAGACATGGTTATCCTTCTGAGAACGTAAAGGGTTCTTTTGTGATCCGGTTTTTCTGTCCGGTATCCCTGTGAACTGTCCGGACTTCACCCTCGGGATTGCGAAACACCGTACTGACCATATTAACGACACGATTATCGTAGGTAATCCGTGATACAACTTCAAAAAACCGCGTTTGCAGCGCAAGGCCGGCGGGCTTCAGGCCGAGGCCGGAAAACTCGGACAGTGCGAGAAAATCCTGGAGATCCTCGAAACGCTCCTCTTCGCGCTGGGCCACGATAGACTGCGCCTGGGCCTCGTTCAGCTCATTGTGCAGCGACATCAGCACCGGCACCGTAGCCGAGTTTACATTGATACCAATTCCACTGACCGGAACCGCTGTCACATGGGGCCTTAATGCCACATAAATTTCTTCGGTCATGCCCTCGATCAGCCGCAATTCGGTGATAGAGACAAAGGGCTGGTTCGCGGTTCGGAACGGTTGATCGGCCATCAGGTACTGGCCATCTTCGGCACCGTACGCGCTCACGGTCTGGTCGTCCGAATCGATCCAGTCAATCAGCGCATCCACGTTCAGCCCGGTAATCCCCAGGGCTACGAATAGCCGGGTCAGGCGGTCTTTGGTGAGTGTATCCACCTGCCCGTTGGTGGTCACCAGGTCGTTCAGGTTTATCCGCCCACCCAGGTCGTCAATCTGAACTTCAGCCACACCGTTTTCATCGAGCGGCAGTATGGCAGCGTTCATGGCCCAGAACTCGTCGGGGCTGTCGACCATCAGGCTGTTTTCCCGGTCTTCCTCGAAATCCCTCACCAGGATCCGGCGGGCGAATTCCTCGGCGCCGAGGGCAATGTTGTAACCTTGCTGCTGGGCCAGGTAGTGGCCGGCCTTGAAGATCCGAAGGCTCTGCTGACGGGTCATACCGGAGGCCAGCATGACCACCAGGGCCATGGCCAGCAGCACCATGATCAGCGCCACGCCTTTCTGGTTCCGGAAAAGCATCAGCTACCCCCTCCGTCTTGGGTAGCGGCCTGTTCTTCCGCTTCTTCTTCATCCGTGTCGGACTCTGCGGCTTCAAGTTGCTGGTTGATCACGCCCTGGGCTTGCCGGGGGTCAAAATCCGGCAGGGTAAAAGTTCTCACCAGTTCACCAAAGCGCTCGTGCTCCAGGGTAACTTCCATACCCCGGGGCAAGGCGATATCGGGCCGGGCACCCGGAGACAAACCCGCCAGGGCTTCGTCATCGGGCCATTGTTCATGGCGGTTACCATCGGCATCGATAAAACGGATCTCGAATTCGGTCACGTTCTCAAGCAGCAGCAGGTCCCGGCTGGAATCCTCCTGGCCTTCATCCACCACCGGCCAGTAACGCCGGCGCAGTTCGCTACCGGTAAACTCCCAGGCCGACCGCTGCAGACCACTGCGCCGCAGCCCCAGGGGATTGCGCCAGCCCTGCCGGGTAATCATCAGGGCAAAGGCATCGTCCCGGGTGGTCAGCGCGGGTGAAAAGTCGCCGTACACATCCCGTACCGGCCGGTTAACAACCTGGGTGATATCCCGTTCCAGCAGCAACATGGCCTTCTGCAAGCCATCGAACTGCTCGGCAAGCTCGTTTACCCGGTCCCGGGAATTGACTACGCCGTTCACCACCTGCCACACGCCCAGGCCGATGACCGCCGTAATGGTGACGGCAATCAGCACTTCCATCAGGGTGAAGCCCTGCTGGTGCGGCAGAACCGGTTGTTTAAGCGGCGTCATTTCTCCCCCAGAAAGGCAGAGAGTGTGTGCACCGAAAACGGCTCGCTCTGGCCATCCGGGTACTTGGCCACGGTCACTTCCACCCGGCGCATAGTCGGCTCGGCGGTACCCAGCACCACGGTAGTTACCCGCCAGCGGTAGTTGCCGTAGTCGGTATCTTCAGAGTTATCCGAGATATCCGGTAGCTGTTCCTGCAGGCGCAGTTCATTCACGCGGTTTTCAGCCAGCCAGCCGGCCAGGGTTTTGTCCCGCACCCGCTCGAAACTGGAAATATAATTGCTGCCCACCTCCGCTGCCGCCGTGGCAATCAGGCCGAACACCAGCAGTGCCACAAGAACTTCCAGCAAGGTAAAGCCACGATTCCGGTTTACCATTCGTCTTCCCCGGCACCCGGCTGTCGCCATTCCATAGGCGAAATGCCGTCTGAGGCAAGCACGTGCATGCTGTCGGTCTCACGGCCCATGGTAAATTCGATTTCGAACGGCGTGGTTTCGCCACTGGAGAAGAACACCACGTCGGGCCGGAGTTCATCTTCGGCACTGGTCAGGCGCGGGGCGTCGTTCTCGACGTATTGGGTAACCGTCAGCCAGTCCGGCAGGGTTCGTTTGCGATACATGCGCTCGGCGGGCGGCTTCCATTCTCCGGAATCGTCCTGGAAGGCGACAAAGCGATAGCCGTCTTCCTCAAACAACAACCCCAGCTCCAGGTTGTTCAAAACCGCCTGCTCCGAGGCAGTCTGCATCAACAGGTAAAGATCCCTGACCTGGTTTTCCAGTTCGCGCTGCTGGGAACTGCCGGCCATATTGAACACGGCAAGGGCCGCCAGCAGCCCGACAATAATCAGGACAACCAGTATTTCGATCAGCGTAAAGCCGGCTTGGTTCGCCCTGGTGCGCACAATCGCTTACTTCCCGGTGTTCCAGACGCTGATATCGGCAGCATCGCCTTCGCCGCCTTCGTTGCCATCAGAGCCATAGGAGTACAAGTCATAGGGGCCTTCGGTGCCCGGGCTTACATACTGGTACGGGTTACCCCACGGGTCTTCCGGCACGCTCTTCAGGTAACCGTCAGCATTCCAGTTTTTCGGTTCCGGGCTGCCACTGGGCTTGCTTACCAGAGCCTCCAGGCCTTGCTGGGTTGACGGATAATGGCTGTTATCGAGCCGGTACAGGTCGAGTGCGTTGGCAATGTTACTCAACTGGGTTTCGGCCACCGTTACCTTGGCCTGGTCGCTCCGGCCCATGATGTTCGGAGCCACAATGGCCACCAGCAGGCCCAGAATAACCATAACCACCATGATTTCGATCAGGGTAAAGCCCCGGCTGTGTGTAATGTTGGCGTTCTGGATGTTTCTCATAGTTTCACTCATGTCAGACCTGTATTTTCCGTGTGTTACGTCTTTGCGGTGTACCTGTCAGCCCACCAGATTGCTCATATTCAGAATCGGCAGCATGATTGCCAGCACGATAATCAGCACCACCACACCCATCACCAGCAGCATCAGTGGCTCGAACAACCCGACAATCGCCGCAATCTTCGATTGCAGGGTGTTTTCCTGCATCCGCGCGGTGCGTTCCAGCATGCTGTCAAGCTCGCCACTGGCCTCGCCACTGGCAATCATGTGCAGCATCATGGGTGGGAAGTAACCGGTCTGGTCCAGCGAGCGGTGCAACGAGCCACCTTCACTGACCTTTCGCGCTGCTTCCCTCAGTTCCTGGCGCAGGTAATCATTGGATAACACCTCGCCGGCGATTTTCATGGCCTCGACCAGGGGTACGCCACTGGTTGTCAGAATACTGAGTGTGCTGGCATAGCGCGCCGTATTGACGCCCCGGACCATGCCGGCAAACAGCGGCAAGTGCAGCAGCTGTTTGTGGAACTTCATCCGGAATGCCGGCTTGGTGAGCGCCACCCGGAAGCCGATAATGCCAATTACCAGCAGTATCAGAAGATAGACACCGTAAGCGCCCAGAAATTCCGAAACCGACAGCATTGCTACGGTCAACCCCGGCAGGTCCTGGCCTTGTTTCAGGAACACTTCGATGATGTCCGGCACCACGTAGGTGAGCAGAAACACCACAATGGCAATGGCCACCACGCTCAGAATGATCGGGTAGATGGCTGCGAGCTGGATTTTCTGTCGCGCTTCCTGGCGGCTTTCGGTGTAGTCCGCAAGCCGGTTCAGAACCAGGTCCAGGTGCCCGGCGTGTTCACCGGCAGCTACTGTTGAACGGTACAAACGGGGAAAGGCTTTTGGGAACTCCCCGAAACTGTCCGCCAGTGTGTAGCCTTCCATGACCTTGGCCCGGATGGCGATGAGCATACTGCGAATGCGGGGCTTGTTGGACTGCTGGGCGGCAGCACTCAAGGCCTGTTCGATGGGGATACCCGACTGGATCAGCGTTGCCAGCTGCCGGGTTACCAGGGCAAGGTCTGCCGCGCTCAGGGAACCACGACTGCTCAGCGGGTTGTTGCGGGCCTGCTTTTCCACCGCCGGCGTTACCGCCAGTGGCGTAAAGCCTTTTTCGCGAAGTTGCTGGCGTACCGCCCGGGGCGCGTCCGCTTCCAATACCCCTTGCTTCTGCTTGCCCCGAGGGTCCAGTGCCTTGTATTCGTACGCTGGCATGGATTACTGGCTCCGGTGGGTTACGCGCAGAACTTCTTCCACGGTGGTTACGCCATTCAGGATTTTCTGAACGCCGTCAGAATGAATGCTGGGGCTGTGCAGCCGTGCTTCCCGCTCCAGGTCGAGCTCCCCTGCCCGTTTATGGATCAGGCTGCTGATCTCTTCCGTTATTTCCACCACTTCATAGATGCCTATACGCCCTCGGTAGCCCAGTTGGTTGCAATGCTCGCAACCCTTGGCGCGGAAAATCGTCGGCGGATTGGCCGGGTCCTGCTGCAGGAACTGGCAATGCTCTTCGGTCGGGATATAGGGCTCCCGGCAGTGGGTACACAGCACCCGCACCAGCCGCTGGGCGACAATGCCCACCAGGCTGGAGGAAATCAGGAACGGCTCGATGCCCATGTCCATCAAACGGGTAATGGCGCCTACAGCGGTGTTGGTGTGCAGGGTGGACAGCACCAGGTGGCCGGTCAAACTCGCCTGCACGGCGATCTCGGCGGTTTCCAGATCCCGGATTTCACCAATCATCACCACATCCGGATCCTGCCGGAGAATGGCACGCAGGCCACGGGCAAAGGTCATATCAACCTTGGGGTTTACCTGGGTCTGGCCAATGCCCGGCAAATTGTATTCGATGGGGTCTTCAACGGTCAGAATATTGCGGGTGCGGTCGTTAATTTCCTGCAGCGAGGCGTACAGCGTAGTGGATTTACCGGAACCCGTCGGGCCGGTGACCAGCATGATGCCGTAAGGCCGGTGAATCAGCTTGCGCAGAACCTTGAGATCCTGCCCTGCCATGCCGAGGGATTCCAGGCGAATGGTGCCTGCCTGCTTGTCGAGCAGACGCAGCACAACCCGCTCGCCACTGGACGACGGCATGGTAGATACCCGGATATCCACTTCCCGGCCCGCTACCCGAAGGGCAATACGGCCATCCTGGGGCACCCGCTTTTCGGCAATATCCAGCTTCGCCATTACCTTGATACGAGACACCAGCAACGGTGCCAGGGCCCGCTTGGGCTGCACCACTTCCCGTAACACGCCATCGATACGGAACCGCACAACCAACTGCTTTTCGTAGGTTTCGATGTGCACGTCCGAGGCATTGGTTTTCACCGCTTCGGTGAGGATGGCGTTGATCAGCCGGATAATCGGCGCGTCGTCTTCCTGCTCCAGCAGGTCTTCGGTTTCCGGCACGGAATCGGCCAGCGAGGCCAGGTCCATATCATCGCCGATGCCTTCGACCATCTGCATGGCTTCGGCGGAATCGTTCTGATAGGCAGCGTTCAGCGCCTGGTCAAAGCGGTCGGCTTCAATGGTGGTAAAGCGGGCCCGGCCACCACTGATCCGGTTGGCCTCGGCCAGCGCAGTGTGGGAAGCCCCCGGTTTTACCAGAATGACCGCCTCGCCATCGTCGTTGCGGGTAAGGATCACCCCGTTGCGCTTGGCAAAGGTGAAGGGAAGTCGGCCCAGCGGAGCATCCTGCGGCTGAATTTCGGTCTCGGTGGTCAAGCTCTTCCTCGTTTGAATCCGTCAGGTCACGATTGTTGTTATAGGCCAGGTTCCTGGCGCTGGCAGCAATGCCCGAAAAGGTACCACAGGAATGGGAACCACTGAACAACTCTGTACACTATACTGCCACTAATTCATTGCAGTCTGATAACCTGTGGGCTTTTTCGTATTTTCGACTTTTATCGCAATCAGGAACGCCGATGTTTGCCATTGACCGAAGGATTCCACTGTTACTTGCGCTGGCAGCAGCACTGGCCATGATTGCCCTTACCGGCTGGCAAGGCTACCGGTTCTGGCAGTCTGAAACCAGCCAGGCTGCACCCGTAGCCACGGCTGCAAATGGCCCGGAAAGCACTGGCCCCGAAGTGCCAGATGTTGAACTGGCCAAGCTGTCATTGTTCGGAACCGGCACCAGTGGCGACGGCCCGGCGGTTACCGATACGGAAAACCTGCCGGAAACCAACCTGAGGCTTTCCCTGCGCGGCGTACTGGCAGCCGACGGCGATTTCCCGGGCAGCGCCCTGATTGAAGACGACAAAAACGACACCGAAGCTTACCTGGTGGGTGACGAGCTACCCGGCAACGCCAAGCTCCGTACCGTATTCGCCAACCGGGTTGTTATCGAACGGGCCGGTAAGCTGGAGAACCTCTACTTCCCGGAAAACGAAGACCGCACCCGCTTTGAGGTTGCCAGCGCCAGCGAACCGGAAGCCGCCATGCAGACCCAGCCGGTTCGCCAGGCAGCTCGCCGCCCCGCAGCCAATAACAGCAGCTCCGCCAGTGACCAGCAGCGCCGTGAGGAAATCCGCCAGCGGCTGGAGCAATTACGACAACGCCTGCAGAACAACAACTGAGGCCGGTTATGGCAGCGGCAATTATTCGCAGTACTCGCCGCAACCTCCTGATTCCGCTGCTTTTGCCGGTGCTTATGGGCATTTCCCTGGCAAGCGGCATCAACCTGAGTGACCGTTTGATGGAGTACGTGCTGCAGGAATTCGGCCTGGAAGCACAGCAACGCCTGCAAAACTGGCAGCGGCTGCAAGGGCTGGCTATTAACGCACCCATCGATCGCAAACTGCACCTGGTCAACTCCTTTTTCAACCGGGCCGAATTTGTCAGTGACCAAAGCCACTGGGGCGAGGAAGACTACTGGGCAACCCCGGTGGAACTGCTGACCACCAACGGCGGCGACTGCGAGGATTTCTCCATCGCCAAGTACCTGACCCTGCGTGCCATGGGGGTGCCCGATGAACAGCTGCGCATTGTCTATGTCAAAGCCCTGGAACTAAACCAGGCCCACATGGTGCTGGCCTGGTACAAGACGCCGGATGCCGAGCCTCTGATTCTCGACAACCTGATAAATCACATTAAACCTGCATCGCAGCGCACTGACCTGGAACCGGTTTACAGTTTTAACGGCGAGGGGTTATGGCTGAACCAGCAGTCCGGGGTGCGCAAGCGTATCGGTGATGCGGAAAAACTTGAACACTGGCGCAAGCTGAATGAACGGCTGGAAGAACAGCTTAACCCGTAGGGACTGATTCATCCGGCTCCCAGCCGCCCCCCAGGGCCTTGTAAAGATCCACTGCGGCGATCAGCCGGTTCAGCCGAACCTGGCTCAGTTGCTGGCGGGCGTCGAATACGCTGCGCTGGCTCTCGAGCAGGGTGAGCAAGTCATCCGCCCCTTCCCGGTAGCGGATTTCCGTTAACCGCAACGTTTCTTCCGCCTGCTCCAGAATGCTTTGGAGCCGTGTTTCCTGCCCTTTGTACAGTGCCTCCCGATCCAGGGCATCGCCCACTTCCTGGAAAGCCGTCAATAAACTGGCCCGGTAGGTTTCCAGCAAGGCAACCCGGCGGGATTCGGAAATCTCCACGGTATTTCGGCGCTGGCCGCCATCAAACAGGGTCTGGCTCAACCCGAGCACAGCGCTTGCCGTTCTCAGCGGGTCCGACAGGCTGAAAAAGCTGTCGGTGGACAGGCGCACCGCGCCACTTAAAGACACCGATGGCAGCAGCGCCGCCCTCGCCTGTTCGACGTCGGCGCTGGCGGCGGCTAAACGCGCCTCCCCGGCGGCAAGGTCCGGGCGACGGGTAATAATGCTGGCAGGGGTTTTCGGATCGATAGCGGGCACCGAAACAGTCAGCAGTGAGGCCCGGGGCTCAGCCTCGGTAAACGGGTAGTCGCCGGTCAGCAAACGAAGCGCTGCCAGCCGCTGCCGGGCCTGGTATTCCAGTGGCGGCACTGCATTTCTCAGGTTCAGCACTGCGGTCTGCTGGCGTGACAGCTCAGAACGGTCCGCCACACCGTTTCGGTAGCGGGCTTCAACCAGCTTCAGGGTCTGCTCGCCCAGTTCCAGGTTCTTTCGGGCTACCTCAACTCGCTGCTGTAACTCCTGCCATTCGAACCAGGTGCTGGCCACAGACGCGGAGAGGGTCATCCTGGCAGCATCGTAGTCGTAGCGGGTAGCTTCGAAATCCGCCAGGGCAGCAGATTCCGCTGCGGACAAACGGCCCCAAAGGTCCAGCTCATAATCGACGGAAACCCCCAGGCTGGTTGAACCGCCAGTTACCCGGTCCTGCCCCGATGCCTGGCTGGCCTGCTTACCGGCGCTGCCGGATGCGCCAACCGTTGGCAACAGTGCTGCCCCGGCATTGCGCAGCTGAAGGTCCGCCTGGATAACCGCCTGGGCTGTTGCGGCCAGGTCCGGATTGTTGTCAAAGGCACGGGCAATCAACCGGTTCAGCCGTTCATCACCGAATGCCTGCCACCAGCTGGCATCGACCGCTGCTCCGTTACCGGACTCCTGATGCCACTGGTCCGGCGGAGTTATTGGCACCTCAACAGGCTGCGGCTGGAAACCCGCACAGCCGGCCAGCAATATCAAAGACAACAACGGGATTGTGCGAGGGATCATGGCATTACTCCGAAGCCAGCGCATGGACAGGGTCAAGCCGCGCCGCCTTTCGGGCCGGCAGAAAACCGAAAATAAGGCCGGTGGCGAAGGCGCAGCTGAAAGCCAGCACCATGGGCAGAACCGTCATATGCACCGGCGTACCGAATGAGCCGATCAGCTGGGTAGCGGCAATGCCCAGCCCCACCCCAATCAGCCCGCCGATGGCCGACACCAGCCAGGCTTCAGTCAGGAACTGTTGCAGGATATTCCAGGCCCGGGCACCGGTGGCCATGCGGATACCGATTTCCCGGGTGCGCTCGGTCACGCTCACCAGCATGATGTTCATCACGCCAATGCCGCCCACCAGCAACGAGATGGCGGCAATGGAGCCTAACAGCCAGGTCAGCGTGTTCTGGGTTTCGGAAATGGTGTCAATCAGCGACGCCATGTTGCGGATGGTGAAGTCTTCAACACCGCCATGGCGGGCCAACAGGGTGTCGTGGATGATGGCCTCGATCTCCGCCATACGGTCGATGTCCGCAACCGCCACGGTAATATTCCGCAGATGGGTTTGCCCGAAGATCCGCAAGCTGCCGGTGGTATAGGGCACAAACACCACTTCGTCCTGGTCCTGGCCCATGGGGGAGGCCCCTTTCTCCTCCATAACCCCAATCACCTGGAACAAGACATTGTTCACCATCAGGTGCTTGCCCAGCGGACTTTCACCGGGAAACAACACCTCTGCAGTGGATTTTCCGAGCACAGCTACAGCAGCGTAGTTGGCTTCATCCTGCGCGCTGAAGAAGGTTCCTTCGGCTACGGGCCATTGCCGCGCCACCGGGAACTGGAACGAGGTGGCATTAATTTCGGCCTGGTGGTCCCGGTTTGAGTAGCGCAAGGTCTGGCCACCGGTAAGTTCAGGTATTGCCGCAAGAACACCTTCTATCTCATTGATTGCCCGATAGTCATCAGCTACCAGGGTGGTCACCGACCAACGCCCTCCCCGCTGGTCTGGCCCGCCGGGGCGCACCAGCAGCAAGTCACTGCCCATGGTGCTGATTCGATCGACCACATCTTTCTTGGCGCCTTCACCAATCGCCAGCATGGTAATCACCGAGGCCACGCCGATCACGATACCGAGCAAGGTAAGCGCGGTGCGGAACAGGTTGCTGCGGAGCGAACGCAGGGCGCTTTTCAGGGCTTCCTGCCAATCGCTCAGTACCGCGCCGTTGCGGATATCAGCCGATTTCACCGGCTCGGTTTGAACGCTGGTTTCCGCCCCGGTATCCCGCACCACCTCGCCGTCGGCAATGTGGATCTGGCGCCGGGCCACATCGGCCACATCCTGATCGTGGGTAATCAGGATAACCGTGTGGCCCTGGGCAGACAGGTCGGTCAGCAACCGGATCACTTCCTGGCTGCTTATGCTGTCCAGGGCGCCGGTGGGCTCATCGGCAAAGATAATCTGGCCGCCGTTCATCAGGGCCCGGGCGATGGATACCCGCTGTTGCTGGCCCCCGGACAACTCAGACGGCCGGTGGGTCAGCCGTTCGCCCAGCCCCAACCCGGTCAGCAACTCATCCGCCCGCTGGTGGCGCCTTGCGGGAGCCATGCCCGCATAGATTGCCGGAATTTCCACGTTTTCCCGGGCCGTCATACCCGGCAACAGGTTGTAACTCTGGAACACGAAGCCGAAGGCTTCCCGTCGCAGCAACGCCAGTTCATCCCGGCTGAGGGCCGAAACATCCCGGCCGCCAAACCAGTATTCACCGGAACTGGGTTGGTCCAGGCATCCGAGAATGTTCATCAGGGTCGACTTGCCGGAACCGGACGGGCCCATGATGGCCACGAATTCGCCCGGATAGATCTTCAGGTTGATCCCCTTCAGCACAGGCACCGCCAGATCCCCTTGCCCGAACGAGCGGGTGATGCCTTTCAGTTCAATCAGCGGGGTATTGCCGGTCATCTCAGCATGCCCCGGAAAGACGGGTTACCGCTGGCACCGCTGCGGGGGTCGCGGGATACCAGGACCACTTCCTGACCCTCTTCCAGCCCGCTCAGAATTTCAGTCTGCACCCGGTTAGAGATGCCGGTGGTGACTGTCTGTGCTTGCGGATTGCCGGCAGCATCAAGAACCTGCACCGTGCTGCCCTGCACCGCACTGGCAGGCACCCGCAATACATTCAGGGCCTCTTTCTGGATAAAGAACACCTGGGCAGTCATGTTGGGTAATAACTTGCCCTGCGGGTTCTCTGCCTCAAACAGGGCGTTGTAAAGCACCACGTTATTGGTCACTTCCGGTGTCGGTTCGATGTAGTCGAGTTCGCCGTATAACCTGGAATCCGGACCCCCCAGGGTGGTGAAGTACACCCGCATGCCCGGTTCCAGTTTGCCAATATCCGCTTCCGAAACCTGGGCCCGCACCCGCATGGTGGCCAGGTTGGCGATGCGCATGAGTACAGGCGCGGTCTGGCTGGCGTTCAGGGTCTGGCCCTGGCGGGCTTCGATGGATACCACGGTGCCGTCCATGGGGGCATAGATTCGGGCGTAGCCAAGATTGGCTTCTTCGGCACGCAGGGTTGAGGAGGTCTGTTCAATCTGGGCTTCCAGCATTGCCAGCTGGGCCTTTGCAGAGGCCAGGGTTGCCTCGGCGGTTTGCAGGGATTCCCGGGTAGTTGCTTCCTCCCGGTAGAGGTTCTGCTGGCGCCGGAACTGGATTTCGGCAAGCCGTAACTGGGCCTTGCGGTCGGCAATCTGCGCCTGTTGATTTTTCAGCTGAGCCCGGGTGGCGTCTACCTTGGCGGTGTAGACCGTAGGGTCAATCTCCGCCAGCAAGTCCCCTTCCTTGACGTTCTGGCCGACACGAACATGGATGGTTTCCAGCTGGCCCGAGACCTGTGCACCCACATCCACATAGTTACTGGGCTCCAGCACCCCGGTGGCGCTGACCAGCAGCTGGATGTCACCGCGGGTGACTTCAACCGTATTCAGGGGCTCGGGGGCTTTACGGGCATCGCCGGTAAACCACCAGGCAGCAAACCCGGCAGCGGCAACCACCAGCAATACTGCAAACCCTTTGACTCCGCGCTTAGGGGAACCAGACGCCATTGACCTTCTCCGTGGATGAACAACCAGAGGCAACCATAGAGAAGCCGCGCATCGAAAAAAAGAGCGAAGTCAGGCTTTTGCCAAACCTTTACATTGCCGGCAAGCTGAAATTCCGGGCCCATTCCAACGCGTTGTCAAAAGGCATAGGCTCGGCATAGAAATAGCCCTGCCCGAGATCGCAGCCGAGCCGCACCAGCCGTTCGTGAACTTCGCGGGTTTCCACCCCTTCAGCGATCACCCGGCGGCCAAAGCTTTTCGACAGGCCCAGAATGGCTTTAACCACCATTTCATCTTCCCGGTCGCTCACCATATCGCCAACGAACGTGCGGTCGATCTTGATTTCCTGCACCGGCAACCGGCGGAAATAATCGAGCGACGAATACCCGGTGCCGAAATCATCCATGGAAACCTCAACGCCCATGGCCTGGCAGACTTTCAGGATATCGATCACTTTGCGGGTATCATCCAGCGCCGTGGTTTCCAGCACTTCCAGTATGAGCCGGTGCCGGATGCCGTCCGGCAATTGCCCCAGCCCCGCTTTCAGGTCAGGCAGGAAGGCTTGCCCCAGAAAATAGGACGGGCTCAGGTTTACGCTGATTGAATACGGCAAACCCTGCTCATCAAAATACAACAACCGCTTGATGGCCTCTCCGAGTACAAACCGACCAACCTGGCTGGCATACTCTGTGTACTCGATGTGGTCCAGAAAGCGACATGGCAACAGCAGGCCGTCGTCCGGATGGTTCCAGCGGATCAATGCCTCGAATCCCTCAACCGTGCAGCGGTTGAAGTCCACCTTGGGCTGGAAATAGAGCTCCAGCTCGTCCCGGGCCAGCGCTGGCCCGATCTGTTCGAGCACCCTCACCCGCTCCTTGCGGGTAAAGTGTGACTCAAGGTCAAACATCTTGAAGGCATTCTTACCGGCCTCCTTGGCAGCATACATAGCCTGGTCTGCGTGCCGGAGCAGCATGTCCGGTTCCACATCGTCATCCGGGTATACGGTAATGCCCATACTGCAGGACAACTGCAGCACGTAATGGCGGTAATTCACCGGCTGGCGGATGGCTTCCAGAATCCGGGAATAGACGCGGCTGTCATTCACATCCCGCAAAATGGCCACAAACTCGTCGCCACCGAGCCGGGCAATCACATCGTGGCTGCGAACAATGGTTTTCAGGCGTTCGGCTACCGCCCGCAGCACGGCATCGCCCACGGAGTGACCGTGCTCGTCGTTGATTTCCTTGAACCCGTCCAGGTCCAGGAAACAAACCGACACCGTGCCTTTACGCTGGTCCGCCTCGTACAGTTCCTGGGTAAACAGCTCTGTCAGCCTGCGGCGGTTCGGCAGCCCGGTCAGTGCGTCGTAGTTGGCGGCTTTCTCAAGGCTGGTCTGATGTTCCTGGCGCTCGCGGTACAGGCGCTTGCGCTCCAGCAAGGTGCCCACGGTCTGCAACAAGGGTGCAAGCCGGTCAGACATTTCTTCGGTATAACCGGCATCGCGGTTGGCCAGGCCCACCAGGCCAATCATCTCACTCTTGGAATACACCGGCATGCCAATGTAGCAACGGATCGGGGGGTGCCCCGGAGGCAGGCCGCCTTTGCGGGGATCGCTGCTGTAATCGTGAGCCACCACCACGGCACCGGACACCATGGGCGCACCCAACAGGTTGTCGAGCCGCTCAAACAACATGCCCCTGCGCTCCACCTGCTGGAATAGCCCCTGGGTTTCCGGGCTCCAGGCAATATTGGTGATGGCTTCAACCTTCAGGTAGGGCGTGTCGTCTTCCTTTCGCAACACCTCACCAATAAAGCCGAACTGGCTGCCGGTGATGGCCAGCAAATCCGACAGCATCAATTCAAAGGCAGCCCGGTCGCTGTCATTGGTCAGGAAGGCATTCTGCGCCCGCTGGATAGCCCGGGTAATGTGGGTAAAACGCACCTCGTCGTCACCACTAACTGCCGCATAGGCCCGTTCCAGTTCGTCTTCAATCAGGCTGGCCAGTGTTCGAAGCACATCCAGGTCAACTTCCCGGATGTCCCTGGGTTTGTCGTCAATAATGCAGACAGTGCCAAGCTTGTAGCCCCCGGGCTCCCTGACCGGAATACCGGCATAGAAACGGATTTGCGGCCCGCCGGTTACCAGTGGATTGTTTCGAAAACGAGGATCTTTGCTGGCATCTTCAACAATAAAGGGCTTTTCCTGCCTGATGGCATGGTCACAAAACGCGAAGGAGCGATGGGTTTCACGGACATCCAGCCCGTCTTTCGCCTTAAACCACTGGCGTTCCTCGTCCACGATCGAGAACAGGGCAATCTTTACGTTGTATACCTTCCGGGCAATACGCACCAGGCGGTCAAACCGCTCCTCGGGTGGCGTATCCAGGATGCCCAGCCTGGTCAGGGCGGCAAGGCGGCGTTCTTCGATTGGGTCCATCGGCATCAGCGTTGGGCTCCGGTTATAAAGGCTTACAGTATTGTACTGTGTTCCTTGCAATGGCGATGAGTACAATTCCCGAAACCGTTACTTTTTCTAATGAGTGCTATTGCTTATAAAAAATAGCTTTGCATTCCGGGCTGGCAAGAGTAAAGTGGCGGTCGTTGGAAAGATTTAGCAAAGCATTCATCAATAAGACGTACCGCTGTTGTAGCAAGTAGTTCTCGTCCTGTTTTTGATCACGCCAGTTTTTTGTTTCCGCACACCGCTGATCCCGCCTCACAACGATGTTGGACAGCACATAAAATGATTGAATTCAGGATAGTTAAATATGTCTACTGTTACCGGTACTGTTAAGTTCTTCAACGAAGCTAAAGGTTTTGGTTTTATCACTCGTGAAGGCGGCCCGGACGTTTTTGTTCACTACAGCTCCATTCAGGGCGGCGGCTTCAAGACTCTGGCAGAAGGCCAGCAGGTTGAATTTACCGTATCTCAGGGCCAGAAAGGTCCTCAGGCGGAAAACGTAGTTGGTCTGTAAATAACAGCCCAATACGATATGAAAAAGGCAGCTTCGGCTGCCTTTTTTGCGTTATTGCCCTGGTGCTGCGTGCCGGTGCATGACGGCAACGACAAAAGGCGACCAGGTCCCTACCCTGATGAACGCACTGGATGTACTGAGCGACCAACTGTTCCATGAATTGGAAACACTGATGGAGCACATTGCCTGACGCCGATTCCCGGGGTTCGTGCCCTCGGTTCCTGCGTAGTACCATGGTCGGGCTACCGGTCTGGCCATGCGAGGCATAGAATGGCCGCGGATTGTACTATCGGCCAGATTCCCCCGGCTGCTGCAAATCAGAAAAGGCAAAGCATGTTTTCAGAACAGTTCTTTTCCGTCCAGGACGGACGCATCGTTATTACCGCACCCCAGGCCAGTTTCTTTGCCAAGGAAGTGGCCGGCGACTTCAACCCCATCCACGATCCGGATGCCCGGCGTTTCTGTGTGCCCGGAGACCTCCTGTTCGCGCTTGTGGTGTCCCGCTTCGGGCTGTCTGAAAACATGACCTTCCGGTTTCGCAACCTCCTGGGCGCCGAGGTTCCACTGGAATTCCGCGAGAGCGACAACGGCGGCACCATCGAAGTGGTCGATGAGGGTGGCAAGGTGTACCTGGAGGTAACCCGCAGCGGCGACATTACCCGCGATGAACGGGTCACCGAGGAATTTACCCGCTGCTACGTGGCGGCTTCCGGCAAAAACTTTCCTCACACCCTCAAGCCGTTGATGGAATCCCACGGGGTGATGTTTAACCCGGATCGCCCGATGGTGATGTACGAAAGCATGAGCCTGGCCCTGAACCAGCTGGAACTCCAGCAACCGGACCTGGAATTAAGCAAGGCCGACCTGGAAGTGGCGGGCAAACGGGGCAACGTAACCCTGGACTATCAGCTGATATCATCCGGCAAAACCGCCGGCGAAGTATCCAAGCGCCTGATGCTGGGCGGCCTGCGGGAATACTGCCCGGAAGCCATGGCCGGCATTGTTGAAGAGTTTTACCGGCTGAAAGCCCGTGGCACCCGTGTGGGAATGGACGGCGCCAATCAGCCTGCCGGGGCGTAACGCTCGAAGGTTTGCAGGCACACATCGACCGTCAGGGAGATGCTGTCCAGTTGTGCCGCCCGCGCCCTGCCCTCGGCACTGGCGCGGTACAGGTGGGGAGTCATGGCCAGCAGGTCAGCAATCGGCTCCGCACCTTCCAGATGAAGGGTGAAGCGCAAATCCTGCGTTTCCACTCGACGGAAACCTTCCGGCACCTCATCCACCTTTTTCGACTCTGCACGCACCTGCGGATAAATTATCTCCCGCAGCTCCCGCAAATGATCCTGCCCGGCATCCACCTGAATCAGCTTGCCGCCCGGTTTCAGCACCCGCGCAAACTCGGAATACACCGGAAAGCCGAACGTGCAAAGCACCCGGTCCAGGGACGCAGGCTGCACCGGCAGATTGGCATTGCTGCCAACCACCCAGCTCGGCGCGCGATCCTTCCTGGCCGCAGCCAGAACCGCCCACTTGGAAATATCCAGCCCAAGCACCGCCAGTGACACCCGGCCACCCGCTGGAGACGCCAGCTGGCGCAGGTAATAACCTTCACCGCAGCCAGCATCCAGGCAATCAAGGTGACTGCCTTCCGATACATCCTTCAAAACCGCTGCTGAAACCGCCTCGGCTATCGGCTGGTAATAACCGGCCCCAAGAAAACGCTGGCGGGCCGCAACCATCTCCTTGCTGTCACCGGGGTCTTTCGAGCGCTTCTTCTGTACCGGTAACAAATGCACATACCCCTGCCGTGCCACATCAAAGTTATGGCCATTGGCGCAACGCCAGGAAGAAGATTCTCGATATAGCGGCTCGCCGTCTAACGGGCAGGCCAGGGCTTCGAAGGCTTTGGTTGTCATGGGGTTACACTCTGATGATGCGGTTCCGGTGGCGCCAATACTAACAGTTAGAGGCCTGGATTGCCTTGTTGGAACCTGCCTCTCTATCCTGATTACAAATCGATATAACCCTTTTGCAAGTTTTCACAAGAACGACACACGACACCTATTGATGAAAACCATGATCGTCTACAGAATGTGAGTCACATCACACCCCGAGCTTGTGGTGGCGACACTGCCCTTTCTAGTTCCCAGAGTAACCCTCGGTATGCAGTCTCACGATTTTTCTCTGCTGGAAATGCAGCAAAACATCCATGAATTGATCGCTCAGCAGCACCCGCTTGAGGAAACACTTGCAGCGATCACAGACTGGGTCTCGCTGATGATGCCCGGCGCCCTGGTTTCTATTATGCGGTGTGACCCCGACACGCAAACCCTGAGCATGGTGCCGAGTAATCAGTTCTCTCCGGACTACGTGGATCAAATGCAGAACATCCCAATTGGGCCAGATCAGGGAACCTGTGGTTCGGCGGCTTATTTACGGGATCCCGTGGTTACGGATAATATCCAGAATGATCCGAAATGGGATGGGTACCACCATCTTGCAGAAGCTGAAGGGCTCCGCGCCTGCTGGTCCGTGCCCATTCTGACTGCCGACGGCGCGCTGTTGGGCACCTTTGCATCCTACTATCGCTCGGCGGTCTCCCCCACTAACGGTGCACAAAGGAACCTGAGCCGTGGTGCAGCACTGGCAGCGCTGACTATTCTCCGGCACCGGGATCTCACGGCTCGCAAAGCACAAGAAGCAGAACTGCACCAGTTGCAGCGAGGCATTGAAGCCAGTCCCCACGGGATTTTGATGGCGGATGCCCAACAACCAGATCATCCCGTGGTTTACGTGAATCCAGCGTTCTGTGAGATCACCGGTTACCCCCGAGAAGAGGTTTTAGGCCAGAACTGCCGTTTTCTTCGAGGCTCAGACACGGATCCGAAGGCCATCAAGGCTGTTCGTCTCGGCCTGGAGCAGAAGACGGATGTTGATGTCACCCTGCTCAACTATCGGAAAGATGGAACTCCATTCTGGAACCACCTGATCATCCGGCCTGTCCTGGATACGACTGGAGAATGCACACATTTTATAGGCATCCAGCAGGACATCTCGCAGCAAAAAGAGCAGGAAGCCAAGATACGGTTCCAGGCCACCCACGACCTCCTGACCGGCCTGCCCAATCAGGCGGCTTTTACTGAAACCCTTGAAGAACTTCTCGGGCATACATCCGGGACAGACATGCTCGCTATGTTCTATCTGGACCTGGATGGATTCAAACCAATCAATGAGGGGCTGGGACACCGGATCGGCAACCGGATTTTGCAGGCTGTAGCCCAACGCCTTAAGGCCGTGATGCCCGAACGGGCCACGATTGCCCGATTGGTTGGGGACGAATTTGGTATTGTTCTTCCTGACTGCCCTGGCCGCAACGCTATCATTCAACTGGCAGAGAGGGTTTTGCAATCGCTTGGTGAACCTATTGAAGTGGATCAGCAAATGATTCACATCAGTGCCAGTATCGGCATTGCAAGCAACAGTGATAAGGCCGTACAGCCCCACCAACTGCTGCAGTTTGCCGACCTGGCACTGGACCGGGCCAAGCGACAGGGCCGCAATACCTGGCAATGGTATGGCGCTGATAAAGCCGAACATTCCCGACACAGCGTCACCCTGCGACATGAACTACACACAGCTTTGAAAGAAAACCAGTTCGAGCTGTATTACCAACCCTTAGTAGATGCAGTGACCGGCCGCATGCGAAGTGTCGAAGCCCTGGTGCGCTGGCACCATCCAGTCCGGGGCATGGTGTCGCCTGCCGAATTTATCCCGCTGGCAGAGCAGACCGGGCAGATTGTACCGCTAGGGCTCTGGGTTCTTCGGCAAGCCTGTCAGGAAATGGCCGAGTTCAATGGGCGGCGGGAGCGCAGCCTGCGTGTGGCCGTCAACATTTCATCGTTGCAGTTTATTCGCGATGGATTTCTGGACGACGTCTTCCGGATTCTGGAAGAGACCGGCCTTTCGCCCCAGTTACTGGAACTGGAAGTCACTGAAAGTGTATTGATCGACGGTGTCGAGCACGTCATCAAGTTGATGGAAGCTCTTAAAGACCGGGGCATCCGCGTGGCTTTGGATGACTTCGGAACCGGGTTTTCCAGCCTGAGCTATTTGCGGGACCTGCCGACACACAAAGTGAAACTGGATCGAAGCTTCGTACAGAATACGGCTACAGACCGACGCATTGCTGCGATTGTTCAAGGGGTGATAACTATGGCTCACCACATGGATATGATGGTTGTGGCTGAAGGCATCGAAACGCGGGAGCAGCAAGAAGACCTGGCCCGACGGCACTGTGACATTCTGCAGGGTTACCTGTTTGCCCGACCAATGCCCCTTGCCGAATTATACTTACTACCTGAAATTTTGCCGGCCAACTCCAACGAATGAGGATACCTAGGTCCCTCACCCACCGCCTTGTAATAGCAAGTGTTCTAGCCATTGTGCTGGTCACCCTTGTGCTCATCCCGATTACCTGGTCGAACACCACAACCCGGTTTGAGAGCTCGCGCCTCACGGCTAAGACACTGCTTGAAGCCGAATACGATGCATTGCTTCAAGGCATGAATGAAAGCCTCAACCATGCCCTTGCGATTGCAGAGTTCCCCAGTGTCCGGCAGCACCTCGATCGGATACGGCAGACACAGAACCCTTATCAGGATGTTTGGTCTGACCAGAACGAAGATCAGATACGCGGCATGCTCAGTACCCTGCTGACTCACTTCGGGCGCTACACCCGACTGGTGGTGATGGATACCGAAGGGCAGGAACGCCTGTCTACCGAAGACACTCCGGAGGCTGAGATCCTGCACCAGAATCAGCTGTATTTTAGAGAAGCCATGACAATGAACTCTCGCAGCCTCTATCTCTCGGCGCCCTACCCGGATCCCTCCCGGAGCGGACAGGAGATATACGTTATTGATATTTCGACGCCGATTGTGGACTCGGAAGGCGAGCAACTGGGAGTGTTGTTGCTAACCCTGAACTGGAACTACCTGCTGAGCACCCTTCCCCATGCAATGGGCGCACATACAAACGCGTCTGCCCTTCTTGTTGATAGAAAAGGGCATTCCCTGCTACCCGGCAACCATGGCCCAATCGCCTTTGGAGACTCTCTGAAGGACCATACGCCCGGAATCTGGCGCGAAATGGAGCCCCGTAACCGGGGTGAATTACTACTGGATGACCAACTTGTGGTTTTCCAGACCCATGACCTTCGTATCCATCATTTCCGTACTGCGGCCATGCAGGTTCTCAGTGTGCCGGGCAGCCAGCCCTGGCGCATCGCGATTAGCGTACCCCGCCCGGACGTGGCGTTCCTGATAGCAGAAAGTCCATGGAAAACGAGCCTGGTGGTTCTGACTTACGGATTAGCCATCGGGTTCAGTGTGTTCTGGGTGCTGAGCAACCACCACCAGCGCTCTTTGAAAGAAAAGGCGCAGAACCTGTCTCAAAACGCGAGATCCTACGCCCGTGAACTGACCGACCTCTACGAGAACGCCCCCTGTGGCTACCACTCCCTGGATGAACAGGGCGTCATACAGAAGATCAACCGCAAGGAACTTCAGTGGCTGGGTTATTCCCGGGACGAGTTGGTTGGAAAGCGCTACTACCGGGACCTGGTCAGCCCGGAAACCCGGGACGCTTTCGACGAGGCCTTCAAGGCGGTGCTGGCTGACGGCCATGAAGGCTCCGCCGAGATTGAACTGATGTGCAAAAACGGCGAGAAACTCCCCGTCGCCATCGAAGCCACGGCCCAGACAAACGCCAACGGTTTCCAGTACAGCCGGGCCATGGTGTTCGATCTCACCGAACGTAAACAACTGGAAGACCTGCTGACCACGCAGGCCATGACCGACCCGCTGACAGGTCTGGGCAACCGGCGATTCCTGGAAACCCAGGCGGAACTGGAAATACCCCGGGCCCGCAGAAATGGCGAGCCTCTTACCCTGATTGCCGTAGACCTGGACCGGTTCAAGCGAATCAACGATGACTATGGCCACGATGTGGGTGACCGGGTACTCCAGGAGTTCGCAAAGACGGCTCAGACCGAATTACGTGATGGCGATATCCTTTGCCGTATGGGCGGTGAGGAATTCACCGTTCTACTGCCCAACACCAGTAAAGAGCATGCCTTGATGGTGGCAGAGCGGCTTCGGGCAGCCGTCGAGACTAACCCGGCAGAGGTTGGCATTGATACATCGGAGGATGGCAGTTTGGCTTACACAACTTCTTTGGGGGTGACTCTGGTGCGTTCGGATGAAAGCTCATTGAAGCCGGCCATCAAGCGCGCGGATAAAGCGCTTTATGCCGCTAAAGAGGCTGGCCGGAATCGGGTGCAATGGCGCTCAGCCGACATGCAGCATACTTGAACTCCGGAATCTTACCATCCGGGTCCAGGGCCGGGTTGGTGAGCAGGTTGGCGGCTGCCTCAACAAACGCGAAGGGCACAAACACCATGCCCTCGGGCATAGCCTGATCGGCCCGCGCCGTCAGGGTGATGCTGCCACGCCGGGTGGCAATCTTGATTGCATCACCCGGTGTTACGCCCAGGCGATCCAATTCCTCTGATGCCAGAAAAGCGGCCGCTTCGGGCTCCCGCTCATCCAGTACCCGGCTGCGACGGGTCATGGCGCCGGTATGCCAGTGTTCAAGCAATCGCCCTGTGGTCAACACGATGGGATAGGCTTCATCCACCGGCTCGTCCGGCGGCAGTGGCCAGGCCGGCGAAAATCTGCCCCGGCCCCCGGCCCGCGGGAAGGCATCCGAGAAGACAACGTCCTGCCCTGGCGCATCATCGGCGGAGCAGGGATAGGTCACAGAACCTTCGCGTTCCAGTCGGGACCAGGAGATGTGATCCAATGAATGCATGCCCTGCTTCATCTCAGCGAACACTTGCTCCGGGCCGTGATAGTCCCAACCCAGTCCGAAACGCCGGGCCATTTCCTGAATAATCCACCAGTCAGGTCTTGCCTCCCCTGGCGGCGACAGCGCAGCACGGCCCATTTGCACCTGCCGGTTGGTGTTGGTGACGGTACCTGATTTTTCCGACCAGGCGGCCGCAGGCAGAATAACGTCGGCGAACTGGGCGGTCTCGGTGACGAACAGATCCTGTACCACCAGATGCTCGAGGGCAGCCAGCGCGGCCCTCGCGTGAGTCAGATCCGGGTCTGACATGGCGGGGTTCTCGCCGAGGATGTACATTCCCTTTATCGTGCCCGTTGTGATGGCATCCATAATCTCCACCACCGTGAGCCCGGGCTCCGGGTCAAGTTCAGTGCCCCAGAGTTCTTCGAAAGCGGCCCGTAGCTGGGCATCTCCTACCGGTTGGTAGTCGGGCAATACCATGGGGATCAGCCCGGCATCGGAGGCACCCTGCACATTGTTCTGGCCACGCAACGGGTGCAGGCCCGTGCCCGGCCGGCCCGTATGCCCGCAGGCCAGGGCCATTGAGATCAGGCAGCGAGCGTTATCAGTGCCATGCACGTGCTGGGAAATGCCCATGCCCCAGAAGATCATCGCTCTGTCGGCCCCCGCGTAGGCGCGGGCCACTTGGCGAATGAGCTCTGGTTCAACACCGCAGAGCGGGCTCATCACCTCCGGTGTCATATCGGCAACACTTGACGCCAGTGCCCCGAAGCCCTCGGTGTGGGCATCAATGTAGGCCTGATCAAAGAGTGCCTCGTGGATGATCACGTGGAGCATGGCGTTGAACAGTGCAACATCGCCTCCGGGTGAAAAACGCACGCTGCGCCAGGCATAGGCATCCAGGGCCTGCCCTCGGGGATCGATGATGAGCCGAAACGCCCCTTAACGCAGAGCCGGCCCTGGTTTGACGGCCCATCTTTGCCTTCAACAAAAAGGATGCGGGCACGATGCTCGCATGTTTCTGTTTCGGCAGGCGCAGGTTCATCCTTCACGTGATAGGTCAGTTGGCAGCCCACACCGCAATAGGGGCAAACGGAATCTACGGTTCGGTCAGCGGTGGCGGAGTCTCCGCAGCCCTCGACATCAATCAGGGTGGCGGGCATCAGGGCCCCGGTCGGACAGGCCTGCACACATTCGCCGCAGGCAACGCAGGTGCTGTCGCCCATGGAGTCATCAAAATCAAACACCACTTTGGACGCAGCACCACGGTGCGCCAGACCTATGACATCGTTGCCCTGCACTTCGCGGCAGGCACGCTCGCATAAGCCACAGGTGATGCAGGCGTCCAGATTGACGTTCATGGCAGAATGAGTGGTGTCATGGCCCCGGGCGTGGGCCAGCGACGCCGGGCGCAGCGCCCCATGCAGGGCGCTCGCTGTACCGTCACCGTGGCGGGATCAGCTCCATCAGATAGCGCTCGATGCAACGCTTCCGCTCCTGCCGAGCGGCAGGAAAGTGAGTCACACACCCGCAGAGTTATCTCGGGCGGTGGTGTTTGTTCGTCGTGAATGACATCAAAATGGGCATAGAAAGTGGCCGTTTCATAAATGGCGGCCATGGGCAGATTCATGAAAGTCGCAAGGGCCCGGAGACGGGGCATGGACAGGTAACCGTAGGTGTCCTGCAGTGCATGAAGGTGCTCGATCAGGCGATCGCGGTGTCGCAATGACGGATCGACACCTTCGTCACCGAGCAGACCCCGCAGCTCCGACATTACAGCCGGTTCCAGTTGACGGCCACGAAGGGCTGAGCGCCGGCGTTTGAGCTTTAGTTCGTTTGAACTCATTGTTGCTTTACCAGGCCCGGGGTATAGAAAGTGGCTTCTTGGATCTGCGGTGTTCGCCGTTGAATAGATTACGCTTATCGAGGCAAACTACTCAAGGATTCAGCCATCGCTGCGGAAGGGTTCTGACTTCCGGTGAGTCGATGACCAGGCCGATCACCTCTTTAGCGAGCGCCATGCGGATTCCGCAAATTCTTTTCGGTACTCCTGAGGCGATGTCTTTACCCGGCCAGACAGCCAAGCCCTGCAATAGTTTTCCGACGGACCTATGATGAGAGAGAAGAGCATCTCGAAGGGCTGGACAATGTTGATATCGCCCTTGCCCAAACCAATTAACTGCTCTTTCAGCTTCTGGTAATTCTGGATATTTCGATCCTTCAGTTCCTGCTGAAATGGTCCCTTAGCCAATGGGGAACGTGCCTGATAAAGGAATCTGGCCCATTCGCGGTTGGCCGCGACCCAGTCCAGATAGCTCTCGATAATGCAAAACACCGCCTCGCGCAGATTGTTTGCCCCGGCCAACTCTCGCTCCAGTTGCTGTCGCTGATCATCCATGGCCGCAAAAAAGAGCGCACTCAGGATGCCCTCTTTGTTCCCGAAGTGATGGTAAATCGCCCCCACACTGGTGTCGCATCGGGCTTTGATGGCATCGATAGTCGTCGCTTCCACCCCCAGATCGTTAAAGCAATGCAGCGCCTGTTCCAGAATCTCTCTTTTCAGCGCAGCTCTGCGGCCCGGAAACCGATTCTCTAAAATATTGGATTGGTTCATTAAATGGATATTCGCCTGATTGAACTCGCCATGGCCTGCATTCTACCGTTTGACAGCTTTGGCCGAAACAGAATATCCTTCCTTTAAAGAATATTGTTCTGTTTTTTGTGCCACACCTTCAAGAAAAGAAATCACCATGAACGTGAAACTGAACGGATACCTCAGGATTCCGGGCTGAGGGTTAATCCACATGCCCGGCATCTTGGCCAATACAGCCTTGCCGCAATTTCTGCGCTATCTATTTTTAGCTGATGATTAAATGGATCGACAATGGAAAAAACCCTAATAACCTGTGAAGACGGCTATAGGCTCACCGGGCACTTTTTCAGGCCAGCCACAGAGTCACCTCGCGGTGCCGTCCTGCTCTCCCCGGCCACGGGGTTTCGGCACCAGGTCTATTTCAATTTTGCCACCATGTTGAGCGAACAGGGCTTTGCCGTGCTGGCGTTTTCCAACCGGGGCATCGGGGACTCCCGCAACAATACCCCCCTCGCGGAACTCTCTGCCGACCTGGTGGACTGGGGGACCCTGGATTTGCCGGCAGCGCTGGACCAGCTGGTCGCCCTGGCCCCGAACCTGCCGGTGACCCTGGTGGGCCACAGTGCCGGTGCGCAGTTGATCGGTTTGATGCCCAATTTCGCCCAAATTGACCGCTATGTTCTGATTGCCGCATCGTCGGGGCATTTCAACAACCTGAAACCCAAAACCAGGCTGGCAGCCAAGCTGCTGTTCCATGGCTGGCAACCCGTTTCCGTTGCGGTGAAAGGCTACTGGCCCACCAAACTCATCGGTTTTGGCGAAGACCTGCCCGCTGGCGTCGCCAGGCAGTGGCGACGGTGGTGCAGCTCACCCGGATATGTAGAAAACAGTATTGGAAGGGAAATACAGCGGCATCACTATTCGGATATAAAAGCGCCCGTGCTGTCACTAACCGCGACAGATGACCACATCGCCGTGCCTGCAAACGTGGAAGATTTTCTGCGCCTTCTGCCCAACGCCAGGATAGAAAAACAGTTTCTGAAACCATCCAGTTTTGGACTGAAAGAAATTGGCCACAGTGACCTACTGCGCAGCCGCTGCAAGGCTTGTTGGCCGCAGGTTCTTAAAGGCCTGGCGTCTACAAGCTGAACCTGAATGTCATCCTGATATCTAAGTTAAGATGTTCTCGGATATAAATATCTTGCGCTTCGGCGGCGATATTGGTGCTGCGATGAGACTGATGACTCCACTTGCTAAGTGGCTGGTTCAATACCCCGGATACCGCTCCCAAAGCCCATCGTCATCCATAAAAGAATGCCACTCCTGGCACGTCCACAAATCGGACGCGACGGCCTCAATAACGTCCCGAAGCTCCAACGGCTCTAACCAGCGCTGCGGAATCACCCCGGTGCCAAGCATGGCGCCAAGCATATTCCCGGTGATAGCCCCCGTGGAGTCTGAATCCCCATCGTGATTCACTGCCAGCACAATGCCCTGCTCGAAACTTTCAGCCACCAGGGCGCAATAAACAGAAATCGCCAGTGCTTCCTCTGCGACCCAGCCTTCGCCGAGTTCCTGAATAGCGATATGGTGGGGCTTGCCGGACTGGCTCAGTTCTACCGCCTTATCCAGGGCCGCCAACGTCTCCTCGTGACCGCGCTCTGCAACCAGTAATGTCTTGGCGGCACCCAGGGCATTTAGCAGTGTTTGATCATTCAATAACTCAAAGATCAAAACGGCCAACACGCCACCGGTCAGATAACCGCTGGGATGGCCGTGGGTGAGGCCGGCGCACATACACCCATCTTCAAATACCCTTTCCAAGCCGGAGTTGCCGCTGAAGGTGCGCCAGTAAAGCCCTACCGGAGCCACCCGCATTACCCCGCCACACCCCTTACTGTTATTGTCGGCGGTCTCTGGAACACCCGGGTAATCCCGCAGCGCACTCAGGCACGTCATTCCGGGAGCACGCTGGCTGTGCAGCTCTCGCTGCTGAAACATCCACCCGTCTTTTTCTGCGGTTACCGCACGACACTCGTGGCCCTGTGTTGCCAGCCATCGCAAATAGGCATTGGCAACTGTGTGGTCGAACCCGGCAATGCCTTTACTGACTCCCCGCATTCGCCCCCGCAACAGGCCTTCGGCGCTGAACAGAGTCATTTGGGTGTCGTCGGTTATCTTGCCTTTGCCACCATAAGCCGGGGCGTAGTCAGTTATACCTTCGGGGCCGAAGCGGTTCAGGATTTCAGCGCGGGACATGAACTCCACGGAGGCACCGAGGGCATCGCCTATGGCTCCGCCGAGGAGGCAGGCGGTGTATCGCTCTTGGGTTTGGTCATTCTGGTCACGTTTGGCCTGCAGAGTCTGCTGCTCCATGGTCAAAACTCCCTTTCATGAACGTCAATCAGTAAACCCTGAAAACCACTCACTCATCCGCCCATAGCCAAACACAAAGGCTAACTTCCTTGCGCGGGTTAGGCTTACATAGACCAATGCACGCTCTTCATTCTCTCGCTGCCGGCGGGTAACCGCATCGGCGGCGGAGTTCACCACAAAGTCCAGCGGCACAAGCCCCTGATTAGCAGATGCCAGAAACACCCCATCAAATTCCAGGCCCTTTACCCGGTGCATGGTGGCCAGGTTCAAAGCATCATCTGGAGTGGCGGCACTCTGTCCTTCCAGAACATGGCAAAGCTGTTGCCGGCTTTCGAGTGCTGCTTTTAGTTCATTCACTTCCCTGCGGGTGCGGGCAATAACGCAGCAAGCTTCCGGTGCCAGATTATTGGATTTAATGGCTGTCAGAATAGCTTCCGCCTGCTGCTCCAAAGAGTCGAAACAACACACCTCGGGTGCCGGGCCATGCATCAGGGAATGATAGAACTGCTGAGTGTCTTCCCCACCGTCCAGGTCATCTACCTGAACCCCTTCCAAAATGCCAACGGCCATCTTTCGGGTTTCGTCAGTGGTTCGATAATTAATCTTCAGGCGGGCACTACGGCCCCGAATATCAATACCGCACTGGCCGAGAACCACCTTGTTCTTGCCATAGATTCTCTGATGACCGTCCCCCACAATAAACAGATCATTCAGGCCAGGTGGCACCAGCGCGCGAATCAGCATGAATGCCTGACTGCCCATGTCCTGGGCCTCATCCACAATTACAGCGGCCAAGTCAGGACGAAGCTCCGGCTTATTCTCAATCAATTCGCGGGCATCCCGGTAGGCATCATCGGTTTCTTTCAGATAGTTGCTGGCAAGCAGATGGCGGTAGCGCTCGAAAACCGGCCAGATTTCAACCCGCTGCTGACGATTCAGGCGGGTACCGCGGCCAATACGGGATGCCTTCTTGTACTCATCCACACTGCCGACTGACTGAGGCTGAACCACCCTCGCCCACTCTTCCTGAAAGAACGCCATTCCAAGATCAATACTGGCAGGTTTTTCCGAATAGGCCTGCTCCCAGAGCTTCTTCTCCTCACGGCTATCCAGAAGCAATCCGTAATCGTAGCCCTGCTTTTTCAGGAAGTTCATCACCCATGCGTCCAGGTTCAGCACCTCAATCTTTGCCAGCGACTCCTGGCTGCAGATCTTGTTCAGGTTTTGCTGAATATCCGCAGCCAGGTTTTTGGTAAAGGTCGTGAACAGAATTTTCCCATCACCTTCATCAAGATGATTGGCTAACCACTTGGCGCGGTGCATGGCAACCACCGTCTTACCCGTACCGGCACCACCCAGTACCCGAACCGGCCCGTTCTTTTTACCCTCTGCCAAGCGACGCTGGGCCGGATGCAGGAAGACGCGCCATTTCTCAATGGACTGATTAAGCACTTCCTGCAGAGCCTGCTCGTTCTCCGCGACCGTGAACAGAGCACGAGATTCGGGGCGTGTCAGTGCAGTAGTGAAGTCTTCGGTATCCACCGACTCCGGTGCCGCTGGAACCACTTCGTTCCAGGCTTCCTCGAAACTGGCTCCGGCCATCAACATGAACAGACCATCATGAGCATCCTTGGGTATCTGCTCGTTAATCAGGGCCGTTTCCAGATCTGCCTCAATTTTCATGCTACGAACCACCGCCAGAGCGTCTTCAGGCACACCGAGCTGCAGCAGTTGGCGGTCTCGTATCGCATCAAACAAACCGGGCTGAGCGGGCGTCTCTTGGGTTCCCGATGCCGGCTCCAGCGCACTCTCCTCAACCGTGAACACCTGCAAGCTACCGGTATTCGGGTTGATCTCGATCTTTCGCTTTTCCGCCCATTTGTAGGCCGTATCGTGGTGATTCACATACAGCATCAAGTACAAATCTTCTTTCTCGGCGGCGGCCAGAATAATGCGCACATCCTGATTGGCTCGAATCGAACGCACCTTGTCATCCCTGAAAGACGGCAGTTTTTCATAGTTCAGACTGGGGTGGTTCCGGTCCTGCTGGAACAACATGACGGCTTTATTGGCCTGGCTTTGCTCGTTGGGTGTCAGCTTCAGCAGGCTTTCAAAGTACTTGTCAGAGAACGCAACACTCGCCATCTCAGGCTCCCGATTCCAGTTCATTCACGGCATCAACCAGCTCTTCAACCGAAGCGCAGAGCCGCCATCCATCGGCTTCCAGGTAAGGTCTGGCCGCCACCTGATCCTCAATGTCCTCAAGCAGCAAAGCGATCTTTGCATTCGCAAACATCAGCTCGGCCTCGCCCACCACCTCGTCCAGCTCACCGGCAACCACAGCCTCAGCCACTAACGCGTCTTCAGGCCAACTAATCTGGTGAACTTCCAGCTCTATGCGGAGTTCATCCTCAAGATTCTCAAACCAGGCAGGTGTCTGCCCCTGCTTTTCAGACTTGTCATTCTGGGCCTGGGTCTGACCCCGGGTCTGACCCCACTCAAGGCCGGCGGCTATGCCGCTGTTCTTGGAGTTCGGGGTCCAGGCGTAAAACACCGGCAGGAATTGAAGGAAATTAACCGCGCTCCAGAATCGCTGCCACTGGTAACGGGCCTGGTCTTCGCTGCCTTTCTTCAGGGTGTAACTGGCGGAGACCAGCGCTTTGTTGAGGTCGAAGCTCTTTAACAGTTCGCGCCCTGCCAACAGGCTCAGTGAAATTACGGCGGCTGCTTTATCGTCAGTCAGCTCAACCGAACCCGCCAACGCGGCCGGTTCCGGCATCAGGTCAGTGAAACTTGCTGGCAGCCCATTCAGACTTTCAAGAACGGCTGTTTTTACGCCAGGTTCCGCCAGCGAACGGGCTGGCAGACATTGCAACAGGAAGAATAACGCCTGTTGCCGAAGTAATGTGGCATCCTGCTCAGTGAGGAAATGCATTAGCAAGTCGAAGGTGCACTTGTTCAGGTGTTGTGCCGTGTTATTTACCCCAGCCACTTTGGCCAGCCCGGCGATCGCCTGGTGATGTTGTTCCGGCGAAGTCATGCTCAATGGCAGGGGCACGTCCATAGCCTTATCGCCCATCACCTTGTTGACGTCATACCAGTTCAGGGTCCAGACCACGAAGCCGGCCCGCATTAATGCCTGGCGTTTAAGCAAGTCCTCACTGGCTTTGTCACCGTGGAACTTATAGCCGTCCAGGAAAATAGCGACCGGCAGCAAACCAGAGCGCACTGGCCAGAGCACGAAATCAGGTTTGCTGGCGAACTGAACGCCCTCTGCCATGCCAAGATTTACCTGGGGCTCGATTTCATAGGCGAGATCACCAATCGTCAGCCGGTAACCACTTTTGCCTCGGATAATATCCTTACCTACCCGCACCTTGTGGCTACCCACGCAGTCTTCGCCGGAGAATCGCGCCAGGGCCTCCGGAAAGCGGGCCTCCAGCTCAGAATCTATCCAGGGGTTACCACCCAACGCGCTCAGGCCTTGCTTGTCCTGAACCCACTTGTGATCGCCATCAACGATATCCTTGAGCATTTCCAGCGCCAGCTCCTTGCTGGTGCTTTCCATGCCGTAGGCATTACGGTATTCCAGCAGGCAGCGATAACAGCCATCCATGGTGTTGTCGTAACAATCACAGGCATCCATCACGTCGTAGGCTTTACGGAAGACTTCCTGCATGTTTTCGGCACGGCTGAGCAACTCGTGCAGATAACCTGTGCCGCCCGGAACCGAATCATAAAGAACGATAAAGTGCCGGCGCTCATCGGTTTCGCCAATCGGCTCACTCTGATAAGCCACTCGCAGATGGTCCACCTTGCCCCCGAACCGCCGCTTCAGGCCAAGCTGCAAGGCCGCCACAAACGAATTCACTTGTTCCTCAGTGCCACCGGTAGACAACCTCGGCAAGAGAATTCGCAAGGCCTCGGATGAGAACTGCCGGTACAGGTACAGACAATTTTCCAGCCCGGTATCTTCCTTGCCGCCCGGCAACTTTTTGGGCCCACGAGCATAGCTGCAGGATTTCAGATGTTCCGCTTCTCTCTTGCCCTTGGCTACAGCCTTGGTCTGCACCGAGCCGCATTCGCGGCAGATCGGGAAGCCCGCCCGCTGGATATGCTCACCGGCCACATCGAAGTACATCTCCTCCCCTTCGCGACGGCCAAAATTCACCTCAAGAAAGTTGGCAGAACGAATGAATTCGAAGCCAAACGGCTTGTCTTTATCATCCAGCACCCAGGTAATCGGCACATCAGAGGGCTTGAAGTCGATCAGCATCTGCTTGTTGAAGAACACCGGCTCCCGGTCATCAGAGCGGTCATCCAGAATCGCATCCCTTGCGTTGGTGAACGCATAGACCTGGGTCATCTTCAGCATCTTGGTGCGGGCGCTTTCATCACCCCACTGGTTTGTGTGGCAACGAGGGCAGGTTTTATCGCTGAAGCCCGCTGTCGGGTCATCAGCCGGCGCGGAATAATGGCAGCGAGGGCAAAAGCGCCAGTCTTGAATGTTACGGCCTTTGGAAGTCTCTACCCGGGTCACTTTTACCTTGCGGTTGCCGGCGTAGAACACCGATTCCGGTGCCAACTCCGTTAACGCGGCCTGAGCCGGGCGCTGGTATTCGTACTCGCGCTTCACGAATTCGTGATCTGCTCCGTCACCTCCGCCTTTCTCGGAGCGGAAGATCACCGAATGCAACGTGGCACCCTCCTCCGGAAAAGCGTAATTTGGCAGCAGGCCTTCGTCGGTAAAGAAATTCAGGGTTTCTCGCTTGTTCAAGCGAATTCGCATTCCCCGATAACCGGCGGCTTCGCGTTCCAATTCCAGAATCTCGGCCTGGGTGTGCTCGTCTTGGGGTAGCTTGCGCAACTTCTCCAGCTGCTTGTCCAGATTCTTGATGGTCGTGGCCATGAGATTACGCTCATCCGCCACCAACTTGAGCCGGTTGACGAGGTATAGCTCCAGGCGGTCCTCATCAAACTGCGGCCCACCAAACAAATACTGCCGAAGCAGCTCGAGGTCTTCTCCGCTCAACTCCGTCGCAACATGACTGCTGAAGCCATCCCAGATTTCCTGCATGTTGTGCTTCAGAAATCTGAGCAGCGTGTACGGAAAGCGGTCCTCCTGCGCCTTTTCCACGGCGTCCAGCACCGGCTGCATGGTATGCGGCACCTGGTTATCACCCTTGGCTGAACGGGTCCAGCAATCCATGGTGTAAGCCAGTAACTGCCGGCGCAGTACATGGCGGGCTTTCAGGAACACTGCGGGGGGCTCAACCGGAGTGTCCAGCATCCGTCCCGGATCGGCGTAGAACACCAGATCGTGCGGGCGGCCGTTGGCCACTGTCAGTACAAAGGAGTTGCCGTCGCGGCGGCCACCCCGGCCAACCCGCTGAAGATAATTCGCCTGGGCCGGCGGCACCGAACACAGCAGCACGCTGGAGAGATCACCAATATCGATACCCATTTCCAGGGTTGGCGTGGCCGACAACAGGTTGTATTCCCAGGGTTTGTCACCCTTGATAAAGCTATTCTCCACACGAATACGCTCACTGGCCGCCAGCAACCCGGTGTGCTCGTGGGCAATTACCCGGTGAATTTCACCGTGGCGATACAAATTCCGGTACAGCGTGTTGCGCACAGGTACCACGTTTTCGTACAACAGCTCCGGCCCGGCCGCACTGATCATTGGCAGCCCGAGCCAGCCACGAGCTTTACCTGCCGGCACATGCACCGGGCGGTAGCCTTCACACTCCACCGCCTGAATATCCGTAGCGATAGTCAACACCTCCGGGTTCAGGGCCCAGAGTTTAACGCCACGTTCGTTGGTTTCGGTTTGCACCATGCCGGCGCCGGCTAACGCATCCAGTGCCGCGGCAAGCACGTGTTCCAGTTGCTTGCGGTCCGCCATGGCATCCGGGTTAAGGCAGCTCAGCCAGTTTTCATACCAGGAGCGCGAGGCGTTGTTATGGCTCAACGGCTCATAACCTTCCGCTGTGGCGAGCGCGGGGTATCGGGGCCTGGGCGATGACGGCCCCAAAGGCGGAGCATAATCCACAAACTTGAGCAGGTAACTTTTGCCGGATTTCTCACGGTAAAAGGCCAGGTCTTTCAGCCCGAAAGCGCCCAGATTCACCATGTGCTGAACCAGTCCTGTCATCAGGCCATCAGCCGCTTCTTTATCAATCCGATAACCCAGTGTGTTATCAGCGATCTCGCGCCACGATGCAGCAGCACGGGCCACGGGTTCCACCGGCCAGTCCAGCGCGGCAATACCCAACCGATTAAGAGAACGCCCCACCTGAGACCGCCAGCCCAGATCTTCCAGCACCTGCCACAACATGCGCCCGCGAATCAGCTTGAGCAACCAGGCGGAATCACGCACCTCACCTGTCGTTTCGAAATGTTCGAACTCGGAGGTAAAGCGCTTGTCCGGCGGCATAAACTCGCGCAGGTATTTGGGAAGGTCCAACCGCCCCTGGTGTTCGCCATGGTTTAGCCAGTAAGCCTCAAACAGCTCCGGCAATTGGAGTAACTGAGCCGGTTCCAGCTGGCTTTCAAGAAGCTGCGTCAGCGCCATGCGCACGTTGTTCTGCCAGGTACGCGCCGCGAAGAAACCGGCCCGGTGGGTGGCGTCCTGAACGGAATCACTGAAGGTAAGCAACTTGCGGTCATCGTTATCACGACTGCTGAACAACTGGTGAATGGCCACCGCACTCAAGCTAGCGGCCCGGGCACCAAATACCACCAACGAAGATTTAGCTGAGCAGTACGGGCAATCGTGTTCGTGAACCATCCGATTTACATTGTCCCGCTTCACCTCCTTCAGCTGATGCGGCTTGCTCACTCGCACCAGAGCCTCGTTCCCGGCCTGGCACCCCTTACACTCACCGGAATAATCCGCGGTTGCGGTGCGGCCACAGTCCCGACACACCCGAAAATTATCCAGGTGCATGCCAGCCGGAGATATTCCCGCTCCCTGTTGCCAGGGCAGCAGCAAAGCTGTTTCCTCGTGGTTTCCAAAAAACGCGCTATAGATATTCTGCAGCTCTGTTTCCACCACCTGTTCAGAAACGTGGCTCTTCTCCATGCGAGTCAACCAGGCGGTACCGTGACATTCGCGGCACTGCACCAGCGGCAAGCGAACCTGGCGCTGATCTTTCGGAGGTTTATCATCACCGAACGCCAGCAATGGCGGTAATACCGAAGAGCGCCCGTTTTCAGAGTCGTCGTCGACAAGTCCAAGGGGCTTGGGCTCCCGCAAAGTCCCAACAATACGCCGGAGTTCACGGGACCATAGCTGCAAGCGCAGCTGCACGAAAGGCAGGCCAACATCATTCCGGGCATGGGACAGCAATGCCAGCAGAGCAATCAAAGCCTGCTCCGGCTGGCGCCTGAACAGCGGTGGGATCTGTGAGGCCAGCTTTTCTACCAACTCGCGGAATCGGGGTGTACCCTGCCCCAACTTGAGCTGCCTTAGCAGGTTCGCCAGCTGGCCATGTTGCTTCAGGTCCTTGCCCAGCTGAATCCTTCCTTCTTTAGAATCCAGTGGCACTTCCGGCTGCTTGCTGAAATAAAGCTCGTAGGCCTTCAAAAGATACGCCTGCAGGCCTTCGTTCAACGCCAGGGAAAGATCTTCCGGCCCGATTTCCTTGTTCAAGCCCAGAAACGCCAGATTATCCAGAAACTCCGAATCACTCTGCCGCTGCTCGGCAATCACCGAATCACGCCGGAACGGGCTTGAGAAAATATCCGAAGCATAGGCAAGCAGGCCATTAATGCTGTCATCACCACCCAAGGTGGCGGATGTACCCGCACATACAAGCTGATCAGGCTTCAAATCAAACCGGGCGCGCAACCGGCGGATCAACAACGACAAATCCGTGCCCTGGGCCCCATCAAAGGTATGCAGCTCATCCACCACCAGGTAACGGAGGGTATCCGGCCCGTTATGGGCCCACAGCTTCTGGTCCTGCGGGCGCATCAACAGGTAATCCAGCATCTTGTAGTTGGTGAGCAGCACATCCGGCGGGTTATTGCGCAGGGTTTCCTTGTCGGTGATCACCTGGTCTGGGCCCATGGCCTTGGCGCCCTGGCCATCCCCGCCCACAAACAGCCCGACACGTAAGCCCTTTAATCTCGGCTGCCGATGAATCTCCGCAGCAAAGCGCTTGGCCTGATCCGTTGCCAGAGCGTTCATCGGATAAATTACAATCGCCTTGATACCCGGCGCGGCCGCACGCTGGCAGTGATCAAGAACCGGATACATAAAACACTCGGTCTTACCCGAGCCGGTGCCCGTAGCTACCAGGGTATTTGCAGCACGGCGATCTGAAGCCAACCTCTGCCAGGCCTGCTCCTGATGGGCATAAGGCGGGTGTTCGGTTTCAAAACTTTTGAAGAAATCCTGGCCAGAAGAGCCGGTCAGAAAAGGCAGGCCAACAGAAACATAAGGCCCTTTGATAAACGCCTCACCGTCTTGCTGCTCCTCCACCAGGCGGCGGAACTCCCCCTTGAAGGGATCGGTCTCGGTTTCGTAACCGGTAACAATGAATTCACGCAGGGCTGCTGAAACTTCCGTGGCCAACAAACCGGGGATCATGAGGGCTCCGTGGGTGGTTACTACAAGATAGTAACCTTAGCTTAGATTCAGAAATATGTCTTTGTTTTGAATGAGGTATAGCTGAAGGCTCGGGGCCAAGACAACAACATCTCTATTGCTTCAAAGAGCCTCCAGCCGCTGCAAAGCAAGAGCCCAAGGCAATCTGCGCCCACTATTTTTCATCCGTTGGTAGGCATTTCTGGCCTGATCAATAGTAACCACAGAGTGAATGACCAGTTGCTCGACAACCCACAAGGTTCCATTGACCAATATCGCCTCTTTCTCAGCAGCTTTCCTCAGGGCCATGTCACCTGTCAGCAGTGGACATCTTTCCTGACGGGCCAGTGCCAGTGCAAAGCAATCGTTTCGGCTGGGGCCATTGTATTTGCGGGTGTACTCGAAGGCTGAACGCATTCCCTCTTCATCCAGTTCCCCCAACCCCAACCCAAGCTCTACCAGGTAACCATGCTGGTCTTCCAGCTCCTCGTAGAACAGAATATCCGGCACCCGGAATTCATACGGAAGGCCGAAGAGCTGCTTCAGTAACCCACCCTCTTCAAGGTCAATAAGGATGTTTGCATCACTGATCAGCAACTGCATCAAACGCCTCCAACTTCCGCATCTGATGGAATTGCATCAAGGGAAGTTTGAGAAGCTCTGCAGCCTTTGACTCACCAACAATTCCCTCTGCCAGCGCACGATAAACGAGCTGTTGAAATAGAATGGTGCTCTCTTGAGGCACCTGGTCTCCGGGCTCCTGCTTGCGCCATCCCGCCGCAGAAAATCGTTTGATTAACTTATCAAACAAGCTATCGGAGATAATCTTGAGCACTTTGAGGCGATACAAGCACGCCTGCATGCTGAGACCATACTCATGCTTGAGCATGTAGAGTTCACGAACCTCGATGCTGTGGCGAGATTCTCCTATCTGTTCGCACGCGCTCTCAGCGGGCAAAAGGAACGCAGACGCAAAATAGTTACACGCTTTCTCCTCATCAAGATCTGACGATAACCGTCCCTCCAGAAGTAGATGGCCAAACTCATGTGCCAGCGTGAACCGCTGCCGGTCACCATGCCACTGATTAGAGACGACGATTAATGGCTGCCCGGCTACGGTTGCCTGCAAACCATCAAACTTGCCAGCCACATCAACATCGGTAGTAATCACCAGAATGCCCTTGGACTCCAGAACATCAATGACGTCCGGCAGCGGATTCAGGCCCAGCTTCCAGCTGCGGCGAACCTGGTTGGCAACGCTTTCCAGCTCAGCGTAATCGGTTATTCTCTCAGGCAATCCCTCAACACCCGAAAACCCGGCAACCGGAAACTCGGGCCACAGGTCAGCAAGTTCCTGCCAACGCTCAGCCTGATCGAGAACATCTGCTTCGATTCTCTTGAGCTCTGCTTTAGTCGTGCTGGCACGTTTTCGATACTCGACGCGATTAAGCGATACCCGAACTGGACGGAAGAAGTATTCTGAGCGGACACCGAGGGCACGAGACAAGCGAATAAGCACAGGAGAAGTCGGCATACTATCGTCATGCTCGTACTTCTTGATCATGTTCGCACTTACCCCAACCTGCTCCCCCAAAGCCTTCATTGAAAGGCCAGCAGCAGCCCGGGCGCGTTTCAAGCGGTCACCAATCATAGAATCACCGGTTTACAAAACTAAATTAACTTTAGTAATCGTAAACCTTCCCAGGTGTGATTGCCACCTCAACTAAGACCTCTCCAAAGCCACCTCCAACAACTTAGGCAACTCCACCACCTCCTCAAGGGAGAATAACCGCCAGCCCTGGGCTGCCAGCATTGCACGCTGGGGTGCCCTTTCTGCCGACACCCACACAGCAACCCGCTGATCATCCCACACAAACTCGAACTCACCGGCTACCTCACCGGTATCCATCTGGATCTCAGCGCCGCACTCAGGCGCAGGCAGCTCGCTCTTCAGAATATGGTTCACTACCGGAATAGCAGCCTCTTCAACCTGCTGCGCCCAATCAGGCAGGCCATAATGTAGGTCACCAAGTACCTTACGGGCAGTATGAACCCGGAAGCTCTCGGCATCATCAAACACCTGAAATCCCGCATTAGTCGCCAGTTTAAAGACATCCATCTCCTCATTGAGAATCAATGCAACCGGGTCGGACAACCCCTCCTGCAAACCTTCCGGCCAGGCAAGATCCAGAAAAGCCTTCAGTTCACCTGTATCCGGGTCTCTCAACTCGAACTCCTTATCTCCCGACGGTAGGCCCCGCTCCGTAATCCAGGCATTCACCTCATCCAGAAGCTTCTCCTCCTGCTCATCCGCAATTCCACCCGGAGCAGATTCGCCCTGCTCTACAACCTGATATTCAGGAGCTTCTTCGTCCGATGGCAGGTCATACAAAGTATCCAGAAAACGATTAGCCGCTTCAGCCAGCAGTGCCTGGCGCTGGCGCAGGAACTCCATATAGTTTTCCGGCTTACGTAGCTCCGGATCTTGAGGAATCCACTGACTGGCGAGGGCACCCGGGTGCTGGCCCTCCACTTCGGGGAAATAGTCCCGGGGTGGCCGGTTACTGATCTTCAGGTTGCTGCTCTTGGTCAGAAAGCAGAAGTTGCCCAGGGCGTTGACCGCCTTCTTGTCGTCATGGCCGTTTTTCTTGAGGTAATCCCGCGGGAAAACATGGTGAACTTCCAGGGATGTGTTCTTGCCCAACAACCCTTTTTTCAGCGGAAGGCCCGAGCCCCAGTCCTGTGCTTCGCCAACCCGGGTCAGCATGTAAAGGATGGAATAGAACCGGTTACCACGGCTCCAGCCCGTGAAGTGCTCAGGTCGAATACGCAGGTTGCCTCGCCACAGCTGCAACTCCCGGATGAGCGCGTCCAGCCCTTCCTCCGGCCCGGCGTCCAGCAGGATATTCAGATCTCGGGAGAGCACACTCTCAGTGGAACCGGAATAACGACCCCAGATGGCAGTTTGCACATACCAGAACAGGATCTTGTTCTGAGTTGCATGGCCCTGTGCAGCGCCACCGGCATCATCCAGGAAACGCGCCAGAATCGGGAAAGCGAAGTGGCCGGTCAGCACCTGCTGATGGTCGAGGCCTAACCGGGCGCCGATCAAATCGAGAACTGTGTTGATATGGTTAACAGCGCGCTGCAGGGCCGTGTTAAAAGTCGCGGCATCCAGGTCGTGAAGCGCCACGAAACGCGCATCGCCCGTGGCAATCGTGGTCACACTGCGCAGCAGCCAGTCCAGCGTGAAAGCAAACCCTGCCTCGTTCCAGTCATCCAGGGCCTTGCGCATACGGGAACGGGCATCCGGCTCTACCGAGCAGATCCGGGCCAGGGCGAGATCACCCTTGGACAGCTTGCGACCGCCACTGTTTACCCGGTTGAAGATGTCCACCACCACATCCAGAGTCATTTCCGGGCCGGAGACGTCTTCGATGTGAACATCAATCTCACGGATATCCCGCAGCCGGTTAAGGCGATTGCCACAGTGAGTAGTGCGCTTGAAATCCTGGGTGGACTCCAGAATCTCCTCAAGAATGGTATCCACGCCCTCTTTCATCAGACGCGTCACATCCACCCACAGCGGATTGCCCTGCATCTTCGAAGCCATGTAGAAGGAAAACTCTTCTGTTTCCGCATGGAAATACAGCCCCTTGAAGGCATTGGCATCGCCGTCAAAAAAAGCAGGGGGCTCACCCTTAATAATGCCGTACAACGAGGTCATTCGCTGCTGGCCATCCAACAACATCTTCACCTGTTGCCCAGACGCCAGCGCACTGGTCCCCCTCCCCTGCGCCTCAGAAGAGTCCGTAATCCAGGCGAGCAAGCTGCCCACCGGATAGCGTTTGTACAAAGACCGCACCAGGCCACGAACCTGATCCCGGTTCCAGACGTAGCCTCGCTGAAACTCCGGCAGGGCAATCTGGCCGATTTCGATTTGATCCAGGAGGGTGGAGATTTTCATGTTACATCCCGTGTCAGTTTATTTTGATCAAGAGGTACTCAGCCTGCTTGATCTGAAGAATCATGCTTACCGCTTCTCCCTAAACTCCCGAAGAGCCACCTTAAGCGTCTTGGCCTTCCAGCCCAACCCTTCCAGCACCTTCTTCTCCTCATCATCGGCAACAATGCCATCTTTCGCGTGTGGCCAGGCAATCTCAACTTCCGCCACAACCGCCCCGTTGGCGTCGGTTATCTCATAACCAATTTCCGGCTTACCGCCTCCGGCACCTTTCAGATAACGCAAAAGCCCGTCATAGGGCGGGTCCACCAGTTTGTACAGGTCGTCCCAGTCAGCCGCACTGCCCAGTATGCCCTGCTCTTTCCGGAGTCGCTGGATCAGCGCCATATCCTTGCTCTTGATCGACATATAGTCGTGTAATGGCTGCTTTCGGTGGCAGTCAGCACATAGAGCCTGCAGATTGCTTTCCTGATTATTCCGTTTGTTGCCGTCAATATGATGAGTATGCAGAAGATGCTTGTGTGAACCGAGGTCCAGTCGGCAACTCTCGCAGTGATAGCCTTTGCTGGCCCTGAAGTTCTCCGAGATCTGCGGCCAGTCCGGCGTATAGCCTTCTTTTCGTTCAATAAACGAGCTGGGCAAATAACGAAAAAGCGTGCTGTGTTCGGCGAAGAAATCCTTCAGGCTAAAGCTACGCCGAATCTCTGACTGCCTCCGGGGGTCTGTCACATAGCCCCGGTAATTGAGGTGCTTGAGGCAGTTAATACAAACCTGAAGCCTTGCAGTGCCCTCAACGCTCTTTTGGCTCAGCATTGAAAAGCCGAAAACCTCGAAATCACCGGTCACATTCACAACGGCACGATAGCGCTGAAACCGATTCTTCTGGCGCATCTGTTCCAGAGTTGTGCAGTCTGCCACGTGCACCCTTCTGCCGGTGCTTGCATCCTTTAGCACGCCATCAACATTTCGGCCATGATCCGGAATATAAAGAACAACCTGGGCACCATTACAACTAAGCAGGCCAAACTCGGTATCGACCTCATCAATCGTGACATCAACCCCTTTCTTCGATGTCACGATTTCAGGAAGCGGTGTCTGAATGCGATGATTCAGGGAGTACTCACGCTTGCTGCATCCCATCTTGTTAACCTGAGCCCACAACGCATCAACCGGAAACCGCAGTTTCATCCTTCAATCTCCAGGATCTGCTTTATCCGAATATCAGCATTGGAGATAACCCGAAAAGTCACTCTACGACTTTTCTCAAAGTTCTCGGTGCCTTGAGAATTCAACACAGGCTTTGCAGATGAAAAACCAACAGCCGCCACGTGAGACTTGATCCAGTCCTGATGCGGGCTAACCTCAGCCAGCCGGTAAACATATTCAAGCACGCTCCGCGTTCGCCCCTGAGAGAGCGCCATGTTCAGGAAGTAGGCATCAGTGGGGCTGGTGGAGTTGTTCCAGACACTGCTGGTGTGCCCTTCAATCCGCACCTCATTGATAGAATCTTTGAACTGATTCAGTACTTCCATATACCGCGGGAAAAAGTCGGAAAGTAACTCCTGGTAGTCGTCACTCAGCTCAATCTTTCCCCTCGCGAACAGAACCTCTGGCGAGTTGAACGTAAAAGTGAGGGTATCTTTATCGATCTCCGCGTCCCAGCGAGGAAGGTCATCAGAGAACTCCCCCATCAACGCCTTGTAGATATTCACCTGGGTTTCCTGATAGGCCACCGCCACTTCCTTAATCCGGTCACGCTCAATCAACGCGTCGCGCATCAGGGCAATCGCGATGAACAGAAACACCACCATCAAACCTGCCATCAGGTCCGACACCGAAAGCCAATGGTTCTCTTCCTGTTCGGAAGCCTTGGGTTTCAAAAACTCAGCCATGTCGATTCCTTACGCAGACTGAGTCCGGACAACACGATTCATTTCCTGCACCAGGCCTTGGTAGTCCTCTGTGAACTTACCGGTAATCGAAACCAGCGCCTGCCCCATCTGCTCCATTGAGCGGTTAATCTCGGTTTGCAGAGCCTGATCCAGAATTTCCACACTACCCTCAACAGACTCCGCGCTCTTGCGCATCGCTTCTTCCATGGACTGTTTCAGACCAGCGATCAGCCCCTGAACCTGATTAGCTTGCTGCTCAGCCATCTGCTCCAGGCTGTTAACCAACTGATTGCGCATAGACTCAAGGCCGGTCTCGAAGCTTTCACGACTGCGCGCCGCTTCTTCTACAACCGCTTTGCCAGAATCTCGAAGTGCTTCTGAGATCGATTTGTTCTGCTCGTTCATATCAGCCACGAGGTTTCGGAAGCTGTTATTCAGCTCTTCACTCAGGTCTTTCAACAGCTCACCGGTTTGCTCTGAACTCTTCTGGATAACATCCGACGCGCTGACCAAAGACTGGTTGGCACTGAATGCGCTTTCCTGGAATTCACTCGCACTCTGAGAGATCGACTCCTTGAGAGCCTCACTGGTTTTGGCGATACCATCGGTCAGCATTTTCGAAGCGCTTTCAACGCCTTCAACCGTCAACCCAATCTGCTCCTTCAACTGCGGGACAGCCTCAACCGCCTTGTCCCGAACATCCTTGAACGCATCCAGGTGCCGGCCCAGCTCTTGAATCTGATGCTGGTTCACCGTCATCACCTCACCAAGCCGGTTCATGGATTCCGGAATCTGGCCCGCACTCTCCCGAATACTGGAAACCGCCGTTTGGGTTTCCGTAATCGCAGTAACGCCCTGGGCGTACTGCTGGGTCATGTCATCCAGCTGGCCTTTATAGTTATCCTGCCACTCAACCAGCTTCTCAACCGCTTCATTCAGCTGTTTGAAGTTATCGCCAAACTGCTCGGTCAGATTCTGGTTGAAGTCAGTAATCACCTGGCGGAGCGCATCGATCACCGCCTCAGTCGCGGACTTCGACATCATATCGGCAAAATCCTGAAGCTTGATCCAGAGCTTTTCCTGAAACTCGCTGAATTCCTTGCGGGACTGCTTTTCAGCATCGTTCACATCAGAGCGGAGTAACTTCATCTGGCCGGTCAGGCTGGACTCATCGCCACTGCCAATGGCCTGATTCAGCGCGGAAATACCCTCACGCTGCTCAACCATTACGCCATAAAGTTCTGCGGCACCTATCTGGTCTTCATCGATCTCTTCCGTGGCCGCCACGGTCAGGATCCCTGTGGACACCAGGACTTTGTAAACGATGGACAGGAGCATACCGGCCAAACTGGTGATAAAAGCGGTTTTCATCCCGGACAACAGGCCCTGGATGCTGCCATCAATGTCTTGAACGTCGAAAGCCAGGAGGCCGGCAACAATACCGAAGAAGGTCCCCAAGATACCCAGCGTTGTTAGCAGTGTTGGTGCGTACTGGGTGAAAGGATGATGTTTGTTACCGCGCTTCCAAACACACGACAACAAAAATACAGCCAACAAAAGGCCAAGAAATACATCGGTAACCAGACCAATCTCAACAGACGCTACCGCGTTCTCCAGAGGTGCCGAGAACATAAGAACTCCATATCTTCGAAGTTAGATACAACGCAGCTTCAAATCCTTCGAAACAACATGCTCATCCTGAGCCCAGCAATTCATTCACACACTGAATACCTTTAAGACAACCCTAAATAGCCGGCATTAATACACCCTCATTACCGCGCCTTTCCGGCTCCGGCCGCAAATACTTATCCGGCAACACCACGGAATTAAAAACCTGCACACATAGCGGCTTCACCCTCTCAAACCGAACCTCGGCGCTCTCATAATCACTTTCGAGTGCACCGGCAGAGCACTGCACAGAAATCATGCGGTCGTGATAGAAGAATGAGTATTGCCGCATTTTTTGGTACACAGCCATCCCTGCCCGCTCCATCAGTACATCGAAATCCATGAAGTAACCCGGCAACCCCTCAACCGACACCATACCGTAATCCAGCAAAGCGCCACCTTCCGGAATAAGCCCCTCTATCTCGCCTGATTGCATCATCTCCGCGACATCTGCGCGGGTTACGGAAACACCCTCAGTCCCTCTAACCTGGAGCATAATCAGCTCCATGCCTGTGCCTGCTTCGCTTTTCCATTTGCGTACGATATGCGGACGGTTTCCCTCAAGCTCCTGCCAGGATTTCGGCAACTGCAGGTTTAAAATCACACCAAGAGATTTGCCGGTGCCATCAGTGTGGTATCGCTGGCGAAAACCTTTCGTGTATTCCTGCGCGGGGTTATCGCCAAACCTTATAGCCAGCAGGTATTCCAGTGTGGGGCTGTAAATATCGCCCTTGGCTCGGCGGTTACCCACCTCCTCGAGGAACTGCTCTGCAATCTCCCGTGTTATTTCTTGTTGCCCGTTTATTTGTTCTAACTGAGCGTTCAAATCCGAATGGAATTGTTGGAAAAGCTCCTGGCCCATGAACGCAACCATCTTCGGTCGGAGCTTTCCATGAATATCTCCAAACGTTCGCTCAAACGATAGCCTTGCTAGTAAAGCGTCCCGAGCCAGATCAGGATACTCACGTGCAATGCGTTCCAACGACAGTTTCTGGCCAAGCACAAAGCCATAAGCCTCCGCCAGGCCAGGGAGGTTTCCCTGATTCACTTCAATGGCTTTTAGCGGTGTGGCACATACAAGCAACCACACCATAAGCAGGAAAGTTCTCATGCCCTGTTCCTTACAGGTAGCCAACAATCTGGAAGAACACACCAATATTAGTGAGCACCCCCATCCAACCCAGCACCGTGGCGATCTTCGCCAAAATGGCCCATACCTTCCGGCCCTGGTACCGGGTTGCAGCGCGCCATATACCCAGCAGAACCATCACCTGATAGACAGTCGCTAATGCGAGGACGACAGCAATTGCGCCAATAGATGGCACAATCTGTATGACGACGTTAATAACGATGCCGACCACAACACCGTACAGCCAATAGGTTTTAGCCAGGCCGAAATCGCCGGTAGAGAGTTTGGAGAAAAATCCTTTTTGTTCAGCCGCTTCGGTAATATTGTTCATAGGGATCAATGTCAGTTCCTTTGGTGATTAGTCCTATACTAAAAGTCTTTAACCTGTTTAATCCGAACCCCGCAATCTCCGCATCACTGCCTCCAAAGAAGTACTCTCAAGCCCCTCCGCGTGCTTATCCACCTTGTCCCCAAGCGTTGCATCTGCCTCTCTCAGGCTAGACCTGGCACCAGCGTAACGGGATAACTTGTCCAGGATCACATCGGTATCTGCACGCCCCTGATCTATCCAGGCTTGGATCTTTTCGCCATCAAAACCCAGCATGTCGAGGCTACTATCCGAAATGCGGCTAGCCGGACGCACCTCGAGAATAGTTTCATCAGGGAAGTCATCCGCACTCCACAATGATCCGTCGCTCAAATGCGAAACAATGATTGCATCAAGGCTCTTATCAAGGAGAGGGGTGATAGGCGTGTTTCCCTGAGCCTTCCTGTAATTTCCCTGCCCTCCATCCGAATAAATTTCACCCTCCACCTTCCTTGGAGTAAACAAAACAGGTATTGCAGCTGAAGCCAACAATGCCTCACGCTGATCTACTTCATTCAGTGACTGAATATGCCGAAATACAGATTCACGAGTATCGAATCGTTTAAGAAACTCGCCTTTTAACAAGTCCGTTAGCGCACCGAGGCGCCCCTTGTAGGGGTAAAGTGAGACAAAAAGCGGTTTACCATTGGCCAGATCAGAGGGTGAAAGATAGCGCTCCAGAATTTGGCTTAACGGTGAGGTGGAGAGGATCCCCGAATGATCCGTGGCTCCGTAAATACTCGAAAGAAGACTAGCGCCGATTCTGCCAGGGCCAGTAAGACCTGCTGCTGCGAGCATCATGAGATAACGAGGTATCGCTTTTTTATTGACTTCAAGGACACCCTCTTCCGCAACTAGCGCCCAAACTTCATTCAGCCGCTGCGCTGCTGTAGCGATATCTGGTGCCGAAGCCACAATAGCCCCATTGAGCGAACCAATACTCGCCCCCGAGACCATTGCCACGTCAACGCCATGCCTTGCAAGCGATTGAACCATGCCTACTTGATAGGCGCCTTTAGCACCGCCACCGGATAGCACCAATCCAATCTTCATGCGACCACCCTGTCATCAAAAAACTCTCTAGTGAACTCTCGCCCCAACCGTTCGGCACTGAACAAATGTGGGACCACTAACGAACCTGAATCTTGTGGAAGCGCTTTACAAACCATAGAGACATAGGGCGTCTTGACTGAGTCAGCCCAATCCGACAATAAAGCCACACTATGAGATAAAGGCGGCGCTAACCTTTGCCATCCCACTGCCGTACCAGCAAGCCATTCCTCGCGTGACAACCTTTGCGTAGGCAAGGCATGAATTGTTTCTGCAAGACAGCTTGCAATCCGTAAACGTAAATCCGACAGCAATTGATCCGCATCTTTGCCCGGGAACTGCTGAATGTAGAAGCCGAAATCCCCCCACCAGAGATCTTCGTAAACACTGTAACAGCGCAACAGAAGAGGAAGCTCGGACAAGTTTCCGCCCTTCCATCTCCAAATAACCCGATCCAAGTGATGCGCCGCCCGAACCCGAAAATCAACACGTTCAACAGCTTCCGTTAATATCGCAAAACGCTCGGTTACCCGCGCATCAAGTTCAGTAACACGATCCTTAAGGTTCAGAACTTCAAGGCCGATAACCTCGGTGTGATTCTGGATATTTCGGAGCTCATCATGAACAAGACCCAGGGTACGACTGTTGTTTGCTAAGGACTCCATCACTAGTGACAAGTCCTCAACATTCTGCTCAACAACATCCGTAAGCGATGCATTGATCTGGTTTTGTCGCCTGGTGGTTGCACCTGTAAAGAAGGAAACCAGATCCTTGAAGAAACCTTCGTTTTCTTTTTCTTTATGCACTCGCACCTGTTCACGTGCGACATTTAGTCTGCTGACCAGACGTATCGCACACTTATCTCTTAACGGTGGAAACAGGTCAGCTGCTTTTTGAAATTCAATATTTGTAGTCACTGGACGCGATCCTTGAGCCTACTGTGGGCATCGCTCTGCAGGGCTTCAGAGTCTTCCTGTAACGCAGGTAGATCTCGAACCATCGATTTTAGTGCTGTGAGCAGTTCATCCTGTTCACTTTTACTTTTCTCCTTGTCTGCTACTCCCTGCAAGAGATCTCCGCGCAGACCCTCAACCTTTTTCTCAAGTTCTCCAAAAAAACCTTCCAGAGAGTTATTGATTGGAACCTCTACATCTTCCCTGACCACTTCATGCCAGTTATTTTCCTGTTGCTCCAACAACCGATCGGTAATTGCACTCAAATCATCGAGAGAGACGCGGAAAACTTTAATTCTTGCCTCGTATTCGTCATAACCCCAATCTGTCCCGAAGATGTTGCCAAAAAATCTTTTTACACCCGCACCGGTTGCCGTTTGTCTCCGAAGTCGCGTAACCGACTTTGTGCCGGCCTTAATACCGTCGCTCATATCCAACGTTTTCAAAGCAAAGGCAGACGAGTTGACGGTCGATGGCACCTTCAGCGATATATTGAAGCCGTCCTCACCGAGACGCTTACTGACAGCATTTAAGATTTCACCGGATTTTCTGGCGATTTCGGACTCCAGTTGGCCATTGAAATGCTGGAAGGTAGAGCTCAAAGCCTCCCTCAACTGCTCACTGAGATCACTAATTGGTACCTCAAGAGCCTGTTCAATCTTGGTCAAAAAAGATTTGGCATCGTCAGCACTGGTAAACTCCAGATCCCGATCATTCGGGTCAACAACCTGTTCTTTCGATTTTTCACCTCCAGAGGCCAGAGTACGTTTACCAGCCATCAAATCGCCAAGCGACACTGCGGAACGCTTCTTTTCGTCGGAAACCGTATCAATCCCCAGGCGTTCCCGCTCGGCCTTTGTATGGCTCATGACTTTCTTTTCCCGCGCTACCTGTGCAATCACGCCCTTCTCAAACAAGCTGCGTGTAATGGCCTGACCTTGCTTCTTAGTCTTTGCGAGCGCATCTGAAACTCGCCCCCTAAGATCGCCCAACAAGTCTTCTGCTTCTTTTTCTTTTTCCTCACGCAGCGCTGTGATCCGATGGGCATCTCCCCGAAGGGAGTCAATGTGCTTCTGCAATTCCGCCGCTGTTTTGCTCAACGCTGTATCACGGCTGTTGATAAAGTTGGATATCTGTTCTGACAGATTCACAAGCTTTGAAGCAGTAGAATCCAGCGCATAGTATGCTGCGTTCTGGTGCGCGGTGTGTATTACCCGTTCCAGAGGAATGCCAAAGCCGGACTTTTCCCAGAAATAGTTCGCAGCTCTGGATACCGTATCTAGATCATCCAGCTTGTCTTCCCAGTCCATCCCAAGACAGGTCTGACCAAACTCCTCCACCCACGCATTCTCTGGCTGGTCGGGATCGGGAAGCTGGCCATGTTCCTCCAGACTTCTCTGTGCAAGCTCTGAAATAAAGGCACGATACGCTGAAACTGCGAAGATACTGTCGACAGGAATATCGTTATCAAAACGACGGTTAACCATCGTTTTGATACTGTCTTCATCCGGGTCGTTGCGCCGCTTTTCGTCAAACCGGTTTACAAACGCATACACCCGCCCCTTCGCCAGAGTTGTCACGGCATTGATCTCATCCTGAAGATCCTGATCGCCCTGTGATTTCAGCTGGTTGTAATTGAGCACAGCGATAACGGCCGAAGCTTTTCGCAATTGATCACGGAGCATGACCTTCAGATGCTTCTGGCCTGCCTCGTTAGGTCCTGGTGTGTCAAGCAAAGTTAGTCGGCCAAGTGCGGCTTCCTTATCTGAGAGCGCAGCAAACTCAACCTCAATTACCGGCAGCTCGTGCATTTCGTCGTAGTCGGAAAATGGGAATTCGAGTTCAAGCACCCGACAGATTCTCACCAAATCATTTATCGACTTCAGAAACTCAAAGATTCCCGACTGCCCCTTGTATTCCTGGCTGACGTTCGCACCCAGTGTCACGAATGCCAGGGCTCCTTCAAGCTCGGGGGCTTCCTGAACAATTCGACCAGAGAGCCCGGGGGCATTCGAAAGGGCCTTGTTAATCGTTTCGCAAAGGCTGTTGATAGGTTGGTTATTGTGGAAAAGGAGCTTTGGTTCCTTCATCCCCGGGCTATGGCGTATCAGCGTTGGTATCGCAGTCATCGGCGCATTTCGGTTGGGTAGCACTTCTGCGCCCACGATTGCGTTGATGGTGGTGGACTTGCCCGCCTTCATGGTTCCGACAACCGCCACAACCATATCCATCGCTTCTAACTTGGTTTTCTCACCCTCGAGTATTTCCATCGAATGCTCGAGTATGTCGGAATCCAAGGTCTGCTGTTCTGACGTACCCGCCGTAGACACCAGTCCAGGTGTGGCTGCAACTTTTGACAGCAGCGAGCTTTCAAGTTGAATTAGCCTCACAGCCTCTTTTCTTAAAACTTCCAGATTATCTGCGTGCATATTGATCCTTAAAAACGGTTAACTACGGTGTGCTCAAGACGAAAAAACGTCCCAAGCCACCCGATAATCCTCCTCCCGATCCGGCCGGAAGAACGGCGCTTTGTATTCCACAGTCCGCTCCACCGGCCCGCCAGGAAGCGTGTCGTCCATATAGGTTTTGTAAACACTGCCTTCCTGCAAATGCTGGATGTCGTCCCAGCCAAGGGCGATGTCGTCTTCTTTTCTTTCTGGTGTGTGTATGCAATAGAAGGTGCCTTCGGTGAGTTCTTTCTTCTTGGCTTTTCTGGGCAGGCCTACGCCTATCAGGCCTTTGTTGGAACCGCAACGAAGAAGACACCTCAAACGCACATATAAGCGTATGAACTCGTTACCCGATCAGAAGTAGATGGCAAATCACTCAAATCTAACCTGTTTTCAACCATATATTCGAGCTGAAGAACCCGCCCTTTGATGATTTCATGCGCACCTGCAGATTGTTGACCGAGCTCCTTCAAAATGGGTTCGGCATTAAAGTGCACCCGCTCACAGCTTAATTTTCGCAGGGGGTCACTTCGGACTGCCAGATAATCACTTCCAAATGCACGATGCTGAGTTTTAAATTCTTCCGCGCGATGGTGAGCCAATGGAAGCTCAGCCAATTCGGCCATCGTCTGGACTCTACCTTGGGATGCCATTACCCATGCTCTATAACACGCAGCAAACTCTTCAGGGCGCTCCTGCTCAATTTTATTAACAAGCATTTGCCCCAAGACGTCACGAAAGTAAATGCTTGCATCATCTAACTTACAATCTGCCTGCAAGAGCTTGGCTTTAGCAGTGTCACCGTCCCGGATATGGTGAATGCTTGAAAGTGTTTCTAAGGCACCACACATTGGTGCCAAATGCTCTATAAGATGCTTTTTATCTAGCCATGCGTGTGCGTCGGAGAGAGCCTGCAATTTCTGGTCGATCCCTTCTATCTGTCGCTGAACCTGCTGTAATTTATGATAAATAAGGGCGAATCCGGCAACACTGACCGCAAGGTTGGCGACTTGCATACCCATTAGCATTTGAGGGCTGTTAAGTATACTTGGTAGCCCAGCTTCCCTGGACACCTCCGCTCCGGCTTCTGTAAGCCATACAACAATCTTTTTGTCGCCAACTCTTCGAACCACTCCACCTACACGCTCGAGAGTGCCATTTGCGAGCCCTTTAACAATTTCCTCGGAAAGCTCGAACATCACATTAATATTAGTCATCAAATGCTCCCTCCAGTGGCCCAACTTCCTGCTGCGCTAACCATTTTTGACGCAGCATTGCAATATGCAGTGTACAAGGCACGGTTATCCGATAGGCAGGCCCCGCTATATCGGCAGCTGTCCACAGACCGGCCACAGCCCAACCCAGTGGTCCCAGCAATACAGCTCCCGCTCGCCCCAATGCAAAGGCTGCTCCTATCCTAACGCCATGACCCAGCAACTGCCGGGCAATGGCTGTCGCAATCAAACTTGAGGCCTGATACATGAAAACTCGGTACAAATGTGGTGCCAACAATGTTGCCAGCGAAGCACCTGACAAAAAGGCCTTATAATCCCTATGGCTCATGCCCGCTTTACGCAAGACCTTCTCCAATTCCTCTCGATCTTTCCCTTCAGCTTCCTTGGCGGATTTTCGTAATAGTTCTTGAATCATTCGCTGCTCAAGCTCAACAATAGAGGCGTTGCTCGTATTTTTCACACCAACTTTTCGCGCGGCATCTTTGAGAACTTCAGAATATCTGGGCCCTTCCTTCCGAAAGACATTTAGAAAAGTGTTACCCCCAAACAGTCGGATCTCGTCGTAAATCCGATCGCTATAAAGAGCATGATCAGGATGGTGGCGTTTATATTCTGGAGTGGTGCTCAAATTTTCTGTAGACGCTTTAAGTATGTACTCAACCAGCGGTTCCAATTCTTCGTTAGAGGAGGAATTCAACAGATCTTTCGTTTTGATAACATCACTGCTCATGCTCTTTACCTTTCATTAGAATCATTATCAAAAACCTCCCAAGCCACCCGATAATCCTCCTCCCGATCCGGCCGGAAGAACGGTGCTTTGTATTCCACAGTCCGCTCCGCAGGCCCACCAGGAAGCGTGTCGTCCATATAGGTTTTGTAGACGCTGCCTTCCTGCAGGTGCTGGATGTCTTCCCAGCCGAGGGCTATGTCGTCTTCTTTTCTTTCTGGTGTGTCTATGCAGTAGAAGGTCCCTTCGGTGAGTTCCTTCTTGTTGGCTTTTCTGGGCAGGCCTACGCCTGCTATGCCAATGTTGACGCTGAAGACGACGCGGCCGGTCTGGTCGTAGAAGGTTTCGGCTTCGTTCTGTTGCAGCACGGGGAACTGGACACGGTAGATGGTGAGCAGTTCTCCCAGCGTGAGTCCAAGGGCCTGGGCGACGAGGACGTCGATTTCTACCAGGGCCTGACGGCGGGCGTAGTCGGTGCGCAGGGCGTTGTTTCTTTGCCACTCGGGGGTGAGGTTGGCGAAGAAGTCCTGCAGCAACGCAGCGATGGGTTTGCGGGTGGCCCAGTGTTGTTGGCGGAAATCGTCTTGCCAGTTGGATTGCCAGAGGTCGGCGTAGTGGCTGGTCACGGAATGAAGCGCTAACACCCGACAAGCAATCGAAGGCAACAACTCCACCAAAGGCAGTGCTGCCCACGTCGCCATCAAATTGCTACGTCCCGTGGATTTAATATAGAAATCACCAAGGATCGAGATTGTCATCGCGGCCTGGCGAAGCAACAACTGCTGAGATTTGAAAGTGGTCGATTGAACACCATGGATATGTGCAGCCCCCGGCATTAAGATCATGGGAATCATCGTGCGCTCGCCGGACTGAGACAGCATTCCACGATAAGCCAACCTATAATAATCCGTCACCAACCGCTCCCGGTGCTCGCCCTCTTGCACCCAAGGCACGCGCGGGGTGCGGTCGCGGTAGGTGGCGGGGTCGCAGGCGGGGATGTAGTTGGTGCGCGGCAGGTAGTCGTCCGGCAGGGTTTGCAGGTCGAGAGGATCGTAGGCCCTTGGTGTATTGCATTCCTGTCGCGGAGTTTTGTAAAACGGATTACCAACGAAGAAATGGGGACCGGAGAGTATCCATTGTTCCGGGTTTTCCGGAAAGCGGGTTTCCCGCGTGATGGTGCCGTCCCGCTGGGCATAGGTTTCGTCGAACATTACCGTGGAGAAGTACTGCCCTTTCAGATCCCCCAGCCGCCGGGGCTGGGCGGCGAATTTTTCCAGTACGTTGGTGAGCTGCCGGGCGTGCAGGGCCGGCAGTCGGGCTTCCAGGGCATCGGTGCCGGCTTCGTCGTAGAGCTGGGCGAACAGGGCCAGTTCGTGCCAGCCGATTTCGAGAATACGGTCGCGGTGGCCAGTTAACTCCCAGCTGCCCTTTGAGCTCTCCTCCTCTCCAATACCGCTTTTAATCCCGGGCACGGGTCCAGAGCCATCACTTTGATAGCATGCATCTACTGTTGAGGGGTCGAACACATTCGAGATGGAATCGAACTTTGGTTCGTCTCGGCAAGGTCCGTAAATGTTTACCGAGAACTTCACCCATATCATAATTTCGGCAAAAAGCAGACGTACGTTAGTGTATTGGAAATGCCTACGAAGACGGTTGTACACCTCCCGACGGAATCCCCCACCCTTGGGATCATCATAAATCCCCTCCGGATGCAGAAAGCCACTCACGCCCTGTCCGTTCAAATTGGCCCAGGCCCGGAGCAGGAAGCATTTGTACAGGTTAGTCTGCACGCCCTTGAGCTGTGGGTAGTTCTGGGTGGCGTTCAGGAACGCCTGCGAACCTTCCGCCTCCGCCAGTTCGGCAAACCACGCCTGCTGCAGTTGCGGGCTGCGCTCGAAGGCGGCTTCGCGCTCATCGGTCAGCTGCTTGGCGCTCAGTTTGTGCAGCACAAAGGCTGGGTTGTGGTCGCCGAGGATGCCACCTTCCTGCCACTCCACCTTGCGCCACGGCGGGTTGCCCAGAGTAATGTCGAAACCGCCACGGTTGGCAAAGATGTCGGCGAAGGCCAGTTCCCAGTGGAAGAAGCGGAAGTGTTCGCCCAGCTCATTGGCGATGGCCAGGGTGTTGAAGTACGGGTTTCTGAACAGTTTTTCCAGGTTGAGCTCGCCGCGCTGGTTGCTGACATCGCGGGCGGCCTGGGTTTCTGCACGCAGGGTTTGCTGGGGCTCGTCGGCGGCGAACAGGTCGTCTACCGGTTTGGCAAACAAGTCTTCGCCCTGCTCTGCCGGCTTTTCGTTTTCCGGGGTGGAATTTTCTGCGGTTGGAGTGCTGCCCAGCAGGCTTTCCTGCTCCGGCGCAAAGTCAAAGGTACCGGCGCTGTTGAGGATGGTGTTCAGGTCGAACAGCCACTTCTGTCTGTCCGGCAGTTGGTCTACCTTGTCCAGCGGCCAGAACCAGAGGGCGCACCAGTAGTCCATGGCCAGCTTCAGGCGGCGGTACGGGGAGGCGATGCGGGCGTTGGTGTTGAAGATGCCGTGGGCGCGCAGGTTGTCTTTTTCCCGGGTGGTGGTGTGGTGTTCTTCCACCTGTTCCTGGCCCCACAGGGGGTAGGTGTCTTCGGTGCGCCGGCGGTGCTGTTCCAGCATCTGGGTGTGTTCGCGCCACAGGCGGTCGACGGCATCGCTCAGGCTTTGCAGGGTTTTGATTTCCTGCTCGTCTAGCGGGGCACAGAAGTCTTTTTTCCAGTCTTTGATTTTCTTGAAGGCATCCGGGCGCAGTTGTTTGGCCACTTTGTCGTTGTAGCCGGCCATGCCGGGGTCGGGCAGCAGGAAGTGGTAGATTTCCCCTTCGCTACGGCCGCCCTCGCCTGCGGGGCTCTGCAGGGTTTCCGGGTTTAACCTGCGCGGGGCGTTGTTGTACCAGTAGCCTTCTTTGGCCTGTTTTTTCAGGGCAATCTTCGGGTGCACCTCGCGGCGGGCACCGATCAGGCTGTTGCCGGTAAAGAGCTGGTAGCCGAACCAGGGTACGTTGTGGCCGCCGCTAAGGGCGTTCAGCCACAGGGACACTTCCGCCAGTTCCACGGCGATGGGGTTGAGGTCTACCCCGTATACGTTGTGGTCGGCGATGTGCATTTTTACCCGCTGCAGTTCCCGCTGGTAGTCCTCGTGGGGTATGCGTTCGCCCAGCTCCTGCTGTTTGCGGGTTAAGTAGGCTTCCGCCAGCTGGTTGACGGCTTCGTTCAGGAAGGCCGCGCTGCCCATGGCGGGTTCGCACACCGTGAGTTCGAGAATCTCATCCGCCGCTACGTCTTCCGTCAGGCGTTCCTTGAGGGTGTATTTCACCAGGCTTTTGGTGAGTACTTCCGGGGTGTAGTAACTGGCGGATTTTTCCCGGTCGCGCCCGGCCATGCGGTAGATGAATTTGCCTTTCGGGTGTACGCGCAGGCTGAGTTTGCCGTCGACTTTGTCGTACACGCGCTCTTTGTCGTCGAATTCGTCCAGCTGGCTTTGGGTGACGAAGTAGCCGGTGTCCAGTTCGTCGGGGTTGATGTTCTGGCCTTTGGGGGCGACTTCGTAAAGGTCTTCGGTAGCGAAGAAGCCGCGGTAGCTGAGCAGGGCTTCGTATACGGCACCCAATTGGTTAATACCAAGCTGGGTGTAGCTGACGCGGCCACGGCGTTTCTTGCCTTTTGTGGGCCTTGTGAGCGACATGCTCTGGATGACCTGCTGCAGGGTTTCGTTGCTGAAGGTAACGCGGTTCAGCAGCGGGGTTTTGGCCGGGTCGAACAGGTGGCTGTCCAGCCCTTGCAGGGTGAAGGCGTTGGTTGTGCTTTCGTGCAGGTCGTCTTTTTGCCGGCTGATCTGGTGGCCCTGGTAGATCAGCGTGAACATGCGCTGCAGGCTTTCGTGAAAGTAGTGGCCCTTGCGGCTGTCTTCGGTGGTCAGGCGCACGCTTTCCAGGTCGCGCAGGCTGTCCAGGCTGTAGCCCATGCGCCAGGTTTCGTCTTCCGCTGGCAGGTAGCCCAGTTCTGGCCGCGCTTCGATGTAGAACAGGAACAGAATGCGGTACATGGTGCGCAGGCATTCTTTGGAGAGCTGGTCGGCATCCAGGGCGTTGCTGCCGCTGTAGATGCCTTCCTTGCGGTCCCGGGCCTGTTCAATGAGTTGCTCGGCGGCTTCGTTACCTAGCAGTTCGATAGCCTGGCGCAGGGCGTATTTGAGGTCGTCGGAGACGGCGAAGGCGTGTTTGTGGCTGTTTTCGTCCAGGCTGTCGAGGCGGCACTGGCCTTCGTCTGGCGCGAGGCTTTCCCGGTGCAGGAGCACGGCGGTGGCTTTGAGGGTTTTGTCGTCCCGCCGGCCGAGGATTTCTTCCCAGTCGAAACGCAGCATGCGGTTTTGCGACCATTTGTAGCGGTCGATCAAGATGCCCTGGCGGTCGCTGATCAGCAGTACCCAGCGCGGCGGGTTGTCGTTATGGCCGGCCACCTGGCGGAACACGGCTTCGTTGAGGATGCTGTACCAGCTGGTGTTTTTCAGTTTGTCGTGGTGCGGGCCGGGGCCGAAGAACTGGTTGCTGTGCAGTTGCAGGGAGAGCGGGTCTTCCCCTTCGTTGTTTGCATCCAGCGCGCCCAGTACCCAGAGCTGGTCGCCCAGGGTGCTGAGGACGGGCAGTTCGGTGTTGGGGGCGATGGTGCGGTTTTCCGGCTGGTACGGAATGCCCAGAGTGCCCAGCAGGTCTTTGAAGAAGTCCCGCTGCAGGCGGATACGCTCGGCGGCGCTGCGCTCGGTTTTGAGCTTGTGGCGCAGGGCGAAGAAGGTCTGGTTGAGGTTGCGCAGGGCGCGGTGGGGCGTGGTGTATTCTGTCCCGGCCTCTTTGGCCTGCTCTTCGCGGGCATCCCAGTCTTTGATGGTGTCGGCAAAGTCACCCTGGAACACTTCGGCCAGGTAGTGGGCGCTGAAGAATTCGTTGTCGTTGATTAACCCGATGAAGGTGGCGGCGGTGTCTTGTACGGCCATGGTTATGCTTGCTCCCCGGCTTCACGGGTGAATACGGCGATGATCTGGATAAAGGGCACCGGCTCGATGGTGAGGGTATCCCGTACCCAGGCCTGGTAGTCATCGAACACTTTTTCGATGCGGCCGATGCGCTCTTCCCTTCTGGCCGCTTTGAAGTGTTCCGCCTGGGCGGATTTTTCCAGTTGGAGTTCTATCTGTTTTACCTGGCGTTGTTGCAGGGCTTCCAACGCCTGCAGTTGCTCTGCCAGCTCTTCGCTCTTCTGTTCTGTATAGGCCTGCTGGCGCTGGTGCATTTCTGCCTTGGCGGCGTTGATCACCGGCTGGCGAAGGGCTTCCAGTTCGCTAATGTTGATCGGCTGGGCGCGGTTGGGCAGTTTGTTGTCCAGTTGCAGGCTTTGCAGCCAGTGTTCAGCCGGCTCTATGGCTGTCACTTCGCCATTGCGGGTTTTGATGGCAAACCATTCCCAGATCACCGGGTGGGCCTTGCGGTTGGGGATCAGGCCGCTGACCAGGAAGACGGATTGGCCCGGTTGCAGGGCCTGTTTTACGGCATCGGTATCCGGCAGGGCCAGCACGGGCGCGCTGTGGCGGGCCACCTGGGCCAGCAGTTTGTCTTGCAGCCACTGGATGGCCGGGTGCTGGGGCCACAGATAATGGAGTTTCGGCCAGGCGTTTTCATCTTGCCGGCTGCGGCGGATTTCGTTTTCAAAACGCTGCTTATCAGCAGTGAGTACCAGGCTGCCATCTACCGGGCGGATTTCCGGTGGCAGGAAGCGGAAGCGGTAGTCCAGGTCATCCGGCGGCGTGAGCGTGAGGGTTTGCTTGTCGTTGTTGGCCGTGAAATGCACCTGCCTGCGCTCGCGGTTGATGGCTTCCAGCGCCTGGCGGGCGAACTCGTAGTCGCTGGGGAACAGGCTGTAGCGTTCTACGGTGTATTGCTCCGTTTCTTCCTCAGTTTTCGGGGCGGCGGCTTCCGGGTTGAGGAACAGGGCCAGCAGGTCGTCGCCTTCGTTGCTGTCGTCGGCCTGGTATTTGTCATCAAAGGCTTTAGCCTCGGTGCCTTCGGCCATGGCTTCCATGGTGAGGGCTTCTTCGGCTTCGGCATCATGCACTTTCATGAAGGTGGCCGGGTCGCCGATGTTTTTGTAGGCCTGCTCATCTTTCTCTTTGAGGATTTCCAGTATGCGCTGGTCGCCGCGCACTTTGGGGTTGTCGCTCTGGTTGATCAGGTAGGTGATGATCGGCGTTTGTTCCTGGCCGTAGCGATCTACCCGGCCGTTACGCTGCTGGAACACCATCAGGGACCAGGGCAAATCGAAGTGCACCAGCCGGTGTGAAAGGTAATGCAGGTTGATGCCCTCAGAGGCCACATCGGAACACAGCAGTACGCGGAGTTTACTTTCTGGTTTGCCGAATTCTTCAACGATTTCCTGTTGCTCGATGTCGCCCATGCCGCCGTGCAGAATGCGGATGGCGTCGTCTTTGAGCTTGAGGTCGCCTTGCAGCTGGCCGTGAAGCCAGTTGAGGGTTTCGATGCGTTCGCTGAAGATCACCAGGCGGTCTTCGGTGTCGGTTTTCTTCCAGCCGTAATCCTTGCTGCCGAGCAGGTTCAGCAAATCCCGGTATTTGTGGAAGTTGGCCGGGGCAATGTTACGCAGCGACAGCAGCAGGCTGTGGAGAGCCTGAATTTCCTGTTGTTCGTCTTCGCTGACTTCCTGCTTGGCCTCCAGCTTTTTGATGCGCTGCTGTACGGACACTTCCGCCGCAGCCGGGGAGCTGAAGATGCTTTTTTGCAGGCCGATGCGCACCAGCTGGCCATTTTTGGTGGCGCTGTGTTCGCCCCGGTAGGTAAAGGGCACGTCCAGCAGCGCCTGGTAGGCGGCCTCTTCTTCCGGGCTGGCGTTGAGGTAGAGGTCGTTAACCACCCGTTCCTTGAACTCCTGCTGCACCTGGTCGCGGATGTCCTTTTTGAAGCGGCGGATCACCAGGCCTTTGTCGCGGAAATCTTCCTTAGCGTAGTCGTCCGGGTCGGAAATGGCGGTGGGGTCCAGCATGTTCATCAGGCTGGCAAAAGACCGCGCCTTGCCGTCGTGGGGGGTGGCGGAGAGCATGATAAGGGTGTCTGACCGGCCACTGAGCAATTGCGCCAGTTGCGCCCGCTGGGAGCTGCTGCCCCGCTCGGCCACGTTGTGGACTTCGTCGATAACGATGATGTCCCAGTAGGCTTTTTCCAGATGCCGGCGGTATTCGTTGTCCTGCTTGAGGGTGTCGATGGAGATGATCGACTTGTCGTAGTAGTAAAAGGGGTTGTGGTTGCCGGGAATGTGGTTGCGCACCCGCTGCAGGCCGGCGGAATCCAGCCGGGTGAGCGGGATGGTAAAGCGGTTCCACATTTCCTTCTGGAACTGGGTCATCATGCTTTTGAGGGTAAGCACGAGGATGCGCTTGCCCCGGCCGCGGCGCATGAGCTCGGTCATCAGGACGCCGGCTTCCAGGGTTTTGCCCAGGCCCACGGTATCGGCAATCAAAATACGCTGTCGGTTCTGTTTGAGAGCCTGCAGAGCCGGGTCCAGCTGGTAAGGCACCGGGTCCATGGCCGCTTTGTGGCCCAGATGGATTTTTTCATCCGCCGGGGAGATCTGGCGAAGCTGGGTTTCGATAAACAGGCGGCTTTTCTCAAAGCCGGGGGTCAGGTCTTGCTCAAAGCGGGTTTCTGCCGGGTCCAGCACGCGGATGGCACCCGCTTGCTCTTCCAGCTTGGTGAGAAAGCGGGCACTTTTGCCGTTTACGAGCTCAGACAGGCCGTCTACGGTGAGGACGTAACCGCCATCATCGCTGAGATCCGCCCGGCGGACGATCCATTCGCAATCCCGGATGAGTACTCTGGCACCTGGTGCGTAGAGTGAAGACATGTGCCCTTCCCGACTGGTTGGTTTAACTGGATGTCGGGAGGGTAGCTGCTGGCTCCGACATCCGTTGTCGTTTTATAAGATTACCGTTACGTTACCCTGATAATGGTCTATCAGAACGTAAAGGTGAAGCGATGTTCACGTATTTTTACATTTTATGTAATTGTTTTCTGGGGTGTTTCAGGTTTGCAACTATGGGCAACGATTAGTCATTACCAACCTCAGGTTTCCTGCGCCACCCAGACAAACCCTTCTTTTCTAAATTGATGTCATCCTTGTTTGGTAAATCTCTCCGCACAGCCCGGCCTGTCAGGGGGGCAGGAAGGTTAGGCTGCGTTTAGTTTGGAGTATAAGGGATACTGGGTGAACTTGGAGGTGATACAAAAAAACGTAACGATTGTTTACATATGAGGTAGCGACACCAATCGTCGCGACCCTGTTATAGAGTGATCAAAGTTGAAACAAACAGGGAGAAAACGATGAATCGTGCCGAAAAAGAAATGCTCAAGAAGCACACCGCAGAACGCGAGGGTCTATCTGAGGAGGAGTGCCAAAAGTTGGATGAGCTCAACGAGCTGGTCCACGATGTACACTACGAACTCTTCCCGGAAGAATACGATTCCATGATGGACTCCATCGCAGACGCCAACGACCGTCGCCGCGGTATTAATCCCATGAGCGTGGACTACACCGAGAAGGTAAACGCCCGCCGAAAAGAGCGTGGTGTGCCACCACTGGGAGCTAACGGATTGCCTACCGACGATTCCAGCTGGGATGTTGCCCGGGATGAAGCCTTGCGCCGCTTAGGATGAATTGGAGAATTCGCTTTGTCCTACCAAATAGAAGAAAAACTCGTTATCGCTGTAGCCTCCAGCGCCCTGTTTGACCTGTCCGAGTCCGACAGGGTGTTTCAGGAGCAGGGTGCCATTGCCTACCGGGATTACCAGGAAGAGCATCTGGAGGTCCCGCTGGACAAGGGGGTGGCGTTTCCATTTGTTCGGCGGTTCCTGAACATCAACAAGCGTTTTCCGGAGACGTCGCCGGTCGAAGTGGTACTGCTGTCCCGCAACTCGTCCATCACCGGCAAGCGGGTGTTCCGGTCGATTGAGCACCATGGGCTGGATATCTCCCGGGCGGCGTTTCTGGAGGGCAAGTCACCCTACCCCTATATTCCGGCGTTCAATGCGTCGCTGTTCCTGTCGTCCAATGAGCAGGATGTTCTAAAAGCCATCGACTACAAATACCCGGCAGGCACGGTGCTGCCGTCCCCTGTGGTGGATGACGAGGACGATTTCGAGCTGCGTATTGCTTTCGACTTCGATGGGGTGATTGCCGATGATGCGTCAGAGCGGGTTTACAAAGGTGGTGAGCTGGAAGCATTCCATGCCCACGAAACCTCCAAGGCCCGCATTCCCCACAGCCCTGGTCCATTGGCTGATCTGTTCAGAAAGCTATCACTGCTGCAGCAACTGGAAGATGAGGCGCAAAAAGCCGATCCGGATTACCAACGCATCCTGCGCACCGCCATCGTCACCGCTCGTAGCGCCCCTGCTCACGAACGTGTGATTACCACCCTGGAACACTGGGGCGTGGATGCCAATGAGGTGTTTTTCCTGGGCGGTATGAAGAAAGACCGCATTTTGAATGTGCTGAAGCCCCATATGTTCTTTGATGACCAGCGCAGCCACCTGCAGTCGGATGCGGGGAATGTGCCGATGGTACATATTCCGTTTGGGGTGGCGAATCATACTCAAAGCGACAAGGTTAGTCGCTAACTGGCGCTAAGCTCTCAGTCCTGTCTACCAGTCTGTGGAGCTCGCTATGCGCAAAATCGCCGTTATTGGTTCTCGCCACTTTACTGACTACGACCGCCTGGAGCGTGTGCTCCAACCCTGGTTGCCCGCGCACATCATCTCTGGCGGCGCAAAAGGCGCGGATGCACTGGCGGAGCAACTGGCCCGGGAACATAAGCTGCCTATTACCGTGATCAAACCCGACTGGAAACAATACGGCCGCGGGGCCGGCCCCATTCGTAACCGCACCATCGTCGATACGGCGGATTTGGTGATCGCCTTCTGGGATGGCAAATCCCGGGGTACCGCATCCGCCCTGCATTATGCCCGGGCCAAAGGTAAAACGGTGATTGTTGAAACCGTGGGAGAGGCATGACCAGACAACAACTGATCTCTTCAATCAAAACTTATCGTCCTCAACACAACACCAATAAATGATAGGATGCGCACGAACAGGTCCACAGGCTGGAGGCTATGGCGTTTCGTTTTCGCAGAACCGTTAGAATTTTCCCGGGCGTTCGGTTGAACCTCGGTAAGCGTGGTGTGAGCGTGTCTGCCGGTATGCGCGGGGCCAGTGTCACTCTGGGACGAAACGGGCTTTACGGTAACGTGGGAGTGCCTGGTACCGGTTTGTCCTATCGGGAAAAACTGCTCAAGAACCGCCAACTGGGCAGGCCTTCAGCCAGTACGAATGGGGACCATCCGCAAAGCTCGCCTCTGCCGCCCATCGCCGAGCAAATTGCTCAGGTTCAGCTCAATACGGCAACGGGTGAGATTTCCATCCTGGACGCAGATGGCCAGGATCTTGGCAGCGAAGCCATGGCGGCGGCCAAGGCCTATGCGCTCGACGCGCTTAAAGATAATCTCAATGAACAGGTGGATACCCATAACCGGATGATGGAGCGCATCGGCGCGATTCATCTGGGCACCCCTGCGCCCGATCAGTTTCCCAAATTTCTCCCGGAACCCTTCGACCTTCCCGAACCTGTTCGACCGGTGCCTCGCAAGCCTGACTGGAAAGCCTGGTTTTGCCCCGCTCGCCGAAGGGCCATTATGGAGAGCAACCAGCGAAAGCTTTCGGAATACCAGCGCCAGCGGGTTCAGTGGCAATCTGAACGGGAACACCACCAGCACAAAGAAACGCAGCGAGCTACGCTGTACCAACGGGCCGTGCAAGGTAGCTTGTCTGCGATGGAGTCGGTGTTGGATGACCACTTGATGGACATCGACTGGCCCGAGGAAACCAGTTTGTCGTTTGAGTTGAGCGACGATGGTAAAACGCTGATGCTGGACGTGGATCTGCCGGAGATTGAGGATTTCCCAAAAACCGAGCTGCGGATGTACCAGCGGGGCATCGGGGTTTCCGTAAAAGAGCTATCGGATACGGCGCTCCGAAAGCTCTATATGGCCCACGTGCACGGCATGGGATTTCGGCTGATCGGTGAGGGATTTGCCTGTGCGCCGTCCGTCGAGACCGTGGTGCTTTCCGGTTTCACCCAGATGACCAACCGCGCCACCGGCCGGGTTGAAGATCGCTACTTGTACAGTGTGAAGGTCAACCGCGACACCTGGCGCCAGATTCACTTCGGCAACCTTGAAGCGGTGGACCCGGTTGAGGCCCTTGCCGCGTTTGCATTGCGGCGGGATATGACCAAAACCGGGATTTTCCGATCTATTGAGCCTTGGTCTGCCGGGTCCGTTTCAGCCCCTGCTTAAGCGTGGCTTCAATCTCTTCCCGCAACCACGCCGGCTCCAGAATATCGCAATGCACCGCCTGAGCGGTGAGCCACCAGCGCAAGTCCTGGGTGTCGCCCACGGTGACGGCCATTTCGAAGGTCTTGTCATCAATCTCAGTGGTGATCTGATCAAACCCCAGTGGGGATTCGATCAGGTGGTTCAGCACCGGTTTGTCGCAGCGTAACTTCAGATACACCGGCTCATCGGATTTCAGAATGCCCATGGCGCCGGAGTGGATATACAAATCCAGATCAAATTCTTCCGGGCGCTCGATGAACTCTTCCACCACTTCACCGGCCGTCGTCCTGTGCAGCACCAGCTGACGAACCCCTTCTCTGCCTTCGATGGTGCCGATCAGGTACACGTTCGGGTCCCGGAATATTAGCCCGAACGGATGCACCACGATCTCTTCAGGTTCCGGCCAGCTGCGGGCCTGGTAGGTGAGTTTGCACTGGTATTCCCGGAGCAAGGCTTCGGTGACCGCTTCCAGAACATCGGCATCAACGGGCGGGCGCGCACCTCCTAACCCCCGATTGATTACTCTGACCCGGTCTGGCCATTGGCCCAGGGGGTTCTTTTCACGCAGCAGCGTGCGGTGGGCTTCATCGAAGTGGGGCTTTAAGTGGGACAGTGCCCTTGGCGGCAGCATTGGTGAGAGGTAGGCCTTCGCCAGTTCAAAGGTCAGGGCTGCCGGCAGATCCAGCGCCGGTATGATGTCCATGGTCGCATTGCGGTCGAACGACCAGCGGTAAGGCCGGGAGTTTTCATCAACCAACAAAGGGAAATCCGCACTCAGCTTTTCCAGATCCCGCTGGATCGAGCGCATGGTTACCGAAAAGCCCTGCTCTTCCAGGCGGCTCGCCAGTTCGGTGGTGGTGATGGATCTTGGGTACCGGGGCACCATCCGGAGCATGGTGAGGTAGCGAACGGCAGTGCTGGACATGGCGGGATCCTTGTCTTTTCTCGAAGTCGACAGCTTAAGCGACACATTCTGACGCTACGTCATGCTAGATTCTTGTGCTGGTCAAGTAAAGCCAATGGCCAACTCTGCCAACGACACAAGGAACCCTGCCCTGAACAAACACAAATTTGCCGCCCTCCTGCTAGAACATGGGTTTACCCCAAAAACCTACGATTTCGACTCCACCATGCTGGGGTTCCAGCACGACATCTTTAATGCCCTGATCCACAACGACCCTGTGTTCAGCGAGCAATCATTCATTCGCGAGCAGCCCGATTGCCCCGATGCCCTATTGCGCTGCGAGCTCGTCACCCAGTCAGAGGATCTTTCCGCAGCCGTTCAGCATTTCTATGCTCGATGGTTTGAGGAGCTTCGCTATTCGAATTCTGTGCTGGAGTTGCTCAATCTGGAGATGCACGAAGATGCCGCCAGCATTCACGTGCTAACCATCAGCAAAGCCAATGCGATGACGTTTGTCTTTAACATCCAGCGAGGTGCGTGATGATTCTGATTTTAGCTGCGTTGGGTGCGGTGCTCTGGGTTGTGGTGTCGATGCTGTGCATCAGCTATTTCAATGACCACGGTGTCGGTTGGGAGGAATGGGAAGCCTTCCCGGTGTGGTTAAAGATTCCGATCCTGGTGGTTGCGCCGGTGTTTTTTATTTCCTGGTGGGTTCGTTAACACCAGCTAGCTATCAGCGGAGATAAACTCCACATAGCCTACCGGCTCGCAAACCAACGATGCATAGCTGAATTCTTGGCGGTTCTTTCTGAGGCAGTGTAGTCAAAGTTTTACGGCTCAGGCGACCCACACTGTCGTATCGCTGGATTATCCTGCCTGAAGATCGTCGAAGAGCTTAATTGTATGACCAGCACCACCACCGTTTACGACCTGAGCCAGATACTCAATTACCCGATCCGGGTTGAGGTTAATCGTTGGGATTCAGAGCATCCCCTGCGTTGGGCCAGCTATAACGATGAGGGTCAGATTGCCTCTGGCCAGTTCCTGGAGCCGCCCGGGTTGCCGCTGTTTACGCTGGAAGATGATAAAGGAAGGCGCCTGTGTGATGCTCTGCCGAAACCTGTATCGGCCGTCACTGCGTTGATGCCCGCCATGGACTTTGTGCTCGCACAGGCCTGTGCGGCTTCGGCAGCGGCTCGGCAATTGGCCGAGGACGCTCCTCTACTGTTTATCCTGGCGGTGGATCATGCGCGTGAACAGTCCTGGTCGCTCGAACGGTTTAACGCGTTTCTGGCCGGTAAACGCTCCGATATTCTTAAAGCAGTTGGGCTTCCGGGCAGCAGATCCCTCGTTCGATTAGTCCGTCGCCTGGCCTTGTCGCCTTTATTACCCTGGGAGCTGGAAGATACTCGCGCCGCACTTCAGAACCCCGAGTACTTAGCCTTGATGCGGCACCACCCTCACCTCCATGTGAACCACCTTCGTTTGCTGAATCGCGTTCGGCAACCGTTGTGGCCCGGATTGCTGAATCTGGTGGACGAACACACCTCGGCTGTGGAGCTGTCCTGGCTATGCCGGATGATTCGGGATTCGCTCGCCATGGCCGGCGGTAACGAACAGGCCCTTGCTGCAATTCATTCCAGAGAAACCCTTCAGGCCCAGCATGACCGCCTGGTTGAACGTTTTAACCGGGCAAACAGCCGAAACTCCGAAGAGAAGCGCCAAGACCTGGCGAAGGAGCTTGCTGAGGAGCACGGCGACTATCCGAAACCGCCCCTTGCCCCAATCGATGGTATAGAGCCGTTGGGCTCCTGGTTGGAACTTCTGGAAGAAGGGGCAACCATGCGCCATTGCGTCGGCAGCTATGACGTGCCGGTCGCCCTCGGGGAAGTGTTCATTTACCGGATGGTCCAGCCGGAGCGTTTAACCATATCGCTTGAGTATCAGAATAAAACCTGGGTGGTTGGCGAGGTTCGCGGGGTGTGTAATTCAAGCCCGTCAGAGGGTGCTTTGGATTGGATTCGGCGGTGGGTGAATACTGGTCGCAGCAGTTAGGAAACGCAGACCAGATCTGCTGTATGTAGACTGAGCGATGCGAAGAAATGGTCGCAAAGCGGACGTTCGGATAGGACGATTAGCACTAGTATGGTGGCGCCCATGTACCGCAGCGAAATGGGCACCCGGATGCAGGACCGGAGGCCCGGAACGAACTACAACAGTTGGTTATGTGGCGCGAGGCGCAAACATGATGATCGCCATTCCCACCAATGCAACAGCTGAACCAACTAAATCCCAAACTGTTGGTCGAATCCCATCGACCGCCCAAAGCCACACAATTGCCATAAAAATATACACACCACCATACGCAGCATAGACCCTGCCAGCAGCGGTGGGGTGCAGTGAAAGCAGCCACGCAAAGGCTGCGAGACTCAACGCACCTGGCACCAGGAGCCAGATGGTTTTACCCTCTCGAAGCCAGAGATAAGGCAAATAACAACCCACGATCTCTGCCAAAGCGGTGACGATAAAAAGACCAACCGTTTTCAATTCAGGCAATGAAATTGACCTCTTGGCAGTTACCTGACTTTGCGGCGTGCCAGCGCCAGCGTAGATGCGTCCAACAACAGCCCCTTGTTCTACGATATTTAAAGCCCCACGCCATAGTACCGAAGGACAACCACCATTACCCAGTAGCAGATTGCTGTAATGCCGATTGAAGCTGTCAGGCTAAGGTAGAAATTGAGCCCCTGTGCCAACAGAACCGGTAACGCAATAAACAAAGCAAGTGATGGCAAAACCAGCCAAAACACACTACTTGCAAGTTCGCTAACCTTTTCTGCATCCCCGGTATCTAAATAAAGCCAAAGCATTGCCAAGACTGACGTCAGCGGCACCGACGCAAGCACAGCGCCTATGAACGAGCTGCGCTTCGACACTTCCGATATGAGGACAACCAGAATAGCGGTCACTGCGACTTTGACAATGTAATAAGTCAACTGGATCTACCTCCTGGCGGCAACCGTATCACAGCTTATTAGTTTGCATTCTTATTAAACCCCAACGCCATCTCCCCCGTCCAAATCTGATTCCAAGCCCTGATAACAATGATTTTTCATGGTTTTATCTGTAGTTCCGCAGCCGCCATTACGCTGCCGGCTCTGTGAAAAGTTTACACTCAAATTATCAGTGCACGCTTGTACCAGTTAAATCCAGAGAACGGGGAATGTCCGCTTTTGTTTAGGGTTTCGCGTGGGCTGTGGAACGGTCACCCGCTGGCTATACTCACCGTTATTAACCTGCCCTAGTGTTTCAGTCGCCGGACCAGGTAATAACCGGCAGCAATTGAGAACAGAGCTGCTGCCAATACTTCCAGAGCGGCAATCATCAGGCTTCTGCGCTTGACCTGCTCAATGCTCCGCAGCTGTTCCCTCAGGTCCAGGCCTATTTCCACCGTGCCGTAATTCAGTCCTGCCTTCCCTTTCTTCCGCCCGCCAGAACTTTGTTTACACTAATTTCACTTTATTTACACTTATGTTGATCATACTAAGATTTTTTACAGACAAGGATGGAGCCCCCTTTTATCCAGCCTTAGCCTGTTCCCGGTAAAGCGCAGCGCGCAGAGCGGCAAAGTAGCGCTGGTATGCGTCATTGATCCGCTGGCGATGATCGCCCTGCGGATACAGACCCGCCTTGGCTTCATCAGAGTG
>NZ_DFLY01000028.1:0-43137 GCF_002375525.1 Marinobacter sp. UBA3607
CGCCCAGTTTCTCGTCGACATAGGCGGCGGTGACTTCGAACACCTCTGTAACCTTGTCGCCGGCATCGAACGACAGGCCTTCCAGCAGGCGCTCCAGTACCGTATGCAAGCGGCGGGCGCCGATGTTTTCGGTGGTTTCGTTCACCTTGTAGGCCACTTCCGCAATGCGGGCAATAGCATCGTCTGCGAACGTCAGCTTCACGCCTTCGGTGCCCATCAGGGCTTCATACTGTTGCACCAGAGAGGCGTCCGGCTCGGTCAGGATGCGCTTNNTCGCCTAGCTGAGCGTTGACGTAGTCAGCGTCGATGACCAAGGGGCTATCCATATCACCACCCTTGAACGATGCCTCTTCCAATAGGCGCTCTAGCACAGTGTGCAGGCGGCGAGCACCGATATTCTCGGTGCCTTCGTTCACTTGCCAGGAGATTTCGGCAATGCGCTCAATACCGTCCGGGGTGAACTCAAGGTCCAGCCCTTCAGTTGCCAGCAGCGCTTGGTACTGCTTGGTCAGTGAGGCAGAAGGCTCGGTGAGAATCCGCTTGAAGTCGCCCGGCGTTAGCGCATCCAGCTCAACGCGAATCGGCAGACGGCCCTGCAGTTCCGGAATCAGGTCAGACGGCTTGGACAGGTGGAACGCACCGGAGGCGATGAACAGGATGTGATCGGTACGCACGGCGCCATACTTGGTGCTCACGGTGCTGCCCTCGATCAGAGGCAGCAAGTCACGCTGTACGCCTTCGCGGGAGACGTCAGACGAGGTGTTCTCGGAACGCTTGGCCACCTTGTCGATCTCGTCGAGAAACACAATGCCGTTCTGCTCAACGGCCAACAGCGCTTTCTGCTTGATCTCTTCCTCGTTCACCAGCTTGGCGGCTTCTTCATCCTTAGCCAGTTTCAGGGCGTCTGCCACCTTCATCTTCCGGGTCTTACGCTTGTCGGAAGACAGGTTGGAGAACATGCTCTGCAGCTGGTTGGTCATCTCCTCCATGCCGGGAGGCGCCATAATCTCAACGCCGGCACTACTGCTGCGCAGGTCAATCTCGATTTCCTTGTCGTCCAGCTCACCTTCCCGCAGTTTCTTGCGGAACATCTGGCGAGTGGCGGAATCGTTGCTGGTACGCTGGCTGTCTTCGTTGAAATCCCGCGCCGGCGGCAGCAGGGCATCCAGAATGCGGTCTTCGGCCGCGTCCAGGGCACGGTTTTCGTGCCGTTTCATCTCCTTCTCACGGAGCATCTTCACAGCCATATCCGCCAGGTCCCGGATAATGGACTCCACGTCCCGGCCCACGTAGCCCACTTCGGTAAACTTGGTGGCTTCTACCTTCAAGAAGGGAGCATCGGCCAGCTTCGCCAGGCGGCGGGCAATCTCGGTTTTACCCACACCGGTGGGGCCGATCATCAGGATATTCTTGGGGGTAATCTCGTCACGCAGGCTGCTGTCCAGCTGCATCCGGCGCCAGCGGTTACGCAGGGCAATGGCCACGGCACGCTTGGCTTCCTGCTGGCCCACGATGTGTTTGTTAAGTTCGTGAACGATTTCACGGGGAGTCATTGCAGACATGGTCGCTCCGGTCAGTCTTTGATGGGCAGCACTTCCAGAGTGCGGTTCTGGTTGGTGTAGATGCAGATGTCGCCGGCAATCTCCAGCGCCTTCTCTGCAATCTCGTGGGCGCTCATATCGGTATTCTCGAGCAGTGCCCGCGCCGCTGCCTGGGCAAAGGCCCCGCCGGAACCAATGGCAATCAGGCCCTGTTCCGGCTCGATGACATCACCGTTACCGGTAATAATCAGCGACGCAGTCTTGTCGGCGACGGCCAGCAAGGCTTCCAGCTTGCGCAGGGCACGGTCACTACGCCAGTCTTTGGCCAGCTCCACCGCCGCGCGGGTGAGGTTGCCCTGGTGTTTCTCCAGCTGGGCCTCAAAACGTTCAAAAAGGGTGAAGGCGTCTGCAGTGCCACCGGCAAACCCGGCAATAACCTGGCCGTTGTACAAACGGCGCACTTTGCGGGCGTTCCCTTTCATGACGGTGTTGCCCAGAGAAACCTGGCCATCGCCGCCCATGGCGACTTCGTCGTCCCGGCGGACGGAAACTATGGTAGTCATTTTGGCTCCAGTTGCCTGTGTGAAAAATCGTATTTCAGGTTTATGGAGGCAGCTGGCGGGAATTCAAGTGGCCCAGGTTTGGCGGCGGCTTTCCAAAAACCGCTCCTTGCGGCACATCCCTGTGGCGCTTCTGCTCCGCCATCCATGGCTCCGCAAATTTTTGGAAAGCCGCCCCCAAACCTGTCCCCGAGCAATGTGCTGGCCCGCAGGCAAGCCCCCCGCGCCTTAAGAGGTTGTGTCGGAAGCTTCAGCCTTCTTTGGGAACCTTCCGCACCAAGGGCTGAATATTGATGGACACCAGCTTATCCACAGCCGAATTCATCTGGCTGCGAGAGGTGAACGGCCCGACATTCACCCGGTACCAAATGCCGCCATTATCCTGTGTGATCTGCTGAACGTGGGCGCGAAGGCCCTGGAAGGCAATCTGGGCACGCTGGCGCTCAGCGTCTTCCTTGCTGCGGAAGGAACCGGACTGGAGGATGTAGTCGAATGCCGTTTTGGCCGGCCCCGGGGTGTACTCCTGTACTTTCGGAGGCACCACCTCAGATTCCGGCAGCATTTCATAGAAGCGGAAATTCTGCTCTTTTTGCCGGGCAGCATCCTGCCTGGCCTTGGTGGCCGCAGGGTTTGCTTGTTGCTGGGCCGGTGCTGCCTGTTTCGGCGCTTCCGGGCCTGCAGGCAGGGTGTTCAGGTAAACAATAAAACCGATAAAGCCACCAACAGCGGCCAGAGACAGAACCCACTTCAAGGACAAACTCCCGTGTTGCCTGTGCGCAGGGTCGCTGCGCTTGGGTTTTGATGCCTTGCGGGCGGCGGCCTTCTGCCTGGGGGCAGCGGCGCCTTTGCCCGCGGGGCGGTCCTTTTTGGCGTAGTCTCTGGCCATGGCCGGCTTACATCTCTTCCGGTGCGCTCACGCCCAGCAAGTCCAGGCCGTTGGCAATCACCTGGCGTACTGCCAGGTAAAGGCTCACACGGGCGTCCCGCAGGGCAGTGTCTTCAATCAACACCTTATGGGCGTTGTAGTAAGTGTGGAACTGGCCGGCCAGCTCACGCAGGTAGTGGGTGAGGTGGTGCGGCTCACGCTGGGCGGCGGAGTTGGCAATCAGCTCCGGGTACTTGGCCAGCTGGTTGGCCAGTTCTTTCTCTTCGTCCAGGGTCAGCAGGCTCAAATCGCCCACACATTCGTTCAGGCCCCGTTGTACGCCTTCGGCGGCCAGTTTGCGCAGTACGCTGCAAATCCGGGCATGGGCATACTGGATGTAATACACCGGGTTTTCATTGGTCTGGGAGCGGGCCAGGTCGATATCGAAGGTCAACTGGGAATCCACGCGGCGTGCCGCCAGGAAGAAGCGGGTGGCGTCGCGGCCCACTTCGTCGATCAGGTCCCGAACGGTCACGTAGCTGCCGGCACGCTTGGAGATCTTTACCTCCTGGCCAGAGCGGGTCACCATTACCATCTGGTGCAGAACGTAGTCCGGCCAGCCCTGGGGAATGTCGGCTTTCAGGGCCTGAAGGCCGGCGCGCACGCGGGTGACCGTGGAGTGGTGGTCTGCACCCTGTTCGTTGATCACGGTGGTAAAGCCACGCTGCCATTTATCCAGGTGGTAGGCCACATCCGGCAGGAAGTAGGTGTAGCCACCATCTTTCTTGCGCATTACACGGTCTTTGTCGTCGCCGAATTCGGTGGTTTTCAGCCACATGGCGCCGTCCTGTTCGTAGGTGTAGCCGTTGGCTTTCAGGCGCTCAACGGTGGCTTCCACCTTGCCGTCTTCATACAGGGAGGACTCGAGGAAATACACATCGAACTGAACCCCGAAGGCTTTCAGGTCCAGGTCCTGTTCCCGGCGCAGATAGGCCACGGCAAACTCGCGGATGGCGTCCCGGTCGTCCGGGTCGGCCTTGGCGGTCACTTCCCGGTCGTCGGCAATCACGGTTTCGCCGGCCATATAGGCGTTGGCTACGTCGACAATGTAGTCGCCCCGGTAGCCGTCTTCCGGCCAGCTTTCGTCTTCTGGGGTCAGGCCTTTAACGCGGGACTGAACCGACAGGGCCAGGTTGTTGATCTGGGCGCCGGCGTCGTTGTAGTAGAACTCACGGGTAACATCGTAACCGTTGGCTTCCAGCAGGCGGCACAGACAGTCGCCAATCGCGGCGCCACGGCCGTGGCCCACGTGCAGTGGGCCGGTGGGGTTGGCAGACACAAACTCCACCTGAACCTTCTCGCCCTTGCCCGAGTTGTTGCGGCCGAACTGCTCCGCTTCATCCAGAATGTTGTTCACAATGCCGAACGCGCTGGCGGTGCTCATGAAAAAGTTAATAAAGCCCGGCCCGGCAATTTCCACCTTCTCAACCGCTGAACTCTCCGGCAACGCCGCCACCAGTGCCTCGGCCAGCTTTCGCGGCGGGCAGCCAGCCGCCTTGGCGGCCATCAGGGCAATGTTGCAGGCGTAATCGCCGTGGGATTTGTCCTTGGTGTTACCTACCTGCGGGGTAAAGGCCTGGTCAGCCGGCAGGGTGCCTTCGGATTGCAGGGCAGCCAGTGCAGACTGGAGAAGCTCGGATACGGTCTCTTTCATGCGTCAGACGACTCGGTTTTCAGAAGAGTGGGTGTCAGGGCAGGGCGCCCGTTGAAATCAGAAGGGGCGTATTATCGCGGAAAGTTGGGGTGTAAGCAAAAAGCCCGGCGCTGTGGCCGGGCTTTTTGGATAGTGCGCGTTAATCTGCGCGATCAGTCTTAGCTTGTCCGTTTGGTGGTGTCGCTGTAACTGTAAGGCGGAGCGGGTCGGTCGACGTCAGGTCCGGCTCCACATAAGTACAGACGATGAAGGAATACCCTTCCACATTAGGGTCAGCGGGTACAGGTTCCTCGTTCAACAGCTTGCCGGATGAGCCAAGTGTGAAGGTACTGCTACTTGCCGGGAACAGAGTGCCCCCCTGAACTTCAAAGGCGATCTGCGTCCCGACAGGCGGTGAGTTTTTAGCGCCATTGCCAAGAAGATCAACCCAGGTCTCTGCACAGAATGCTCCGCCTGTTGCTGGCATTGTTGCGGGAGATAGCTGAACATCTTCCAAATCTGAAGTCGACATCAGCATTTGTACGCTGGATTCAATCCTTCCAGTGGGCTCGGGGCTAGTTGGATCGCCAACAAGGCTGCCGTGCGTGTAGGCGGTTACAGTGGCAAACTTTTCCGCAGCATTGGAGCTGTTTATCTCGAGGCTCTCCCATGTGACAGTGCAGCGACCATCGTTGTCCAGGATGCACTCTGGATCAATGGAACCTTGGTCAGTATGGAAATTCACTATCGTATTGCCACGTATGCGGTTGCCTTGCTCATCCGCAGCCAGCACAGTCAGCTGTACTTTTACGCCGTCTATGCCCTGTGTGTCCGGGGCAAAGTTGCTTGTGCTGATTGAGAATTTTCCAGCAACCGGCAGTTTCGAGTTCACGGCAATCGGGGCGGAATAGGCTTCCAGCAGGTTACCCTTAGTATCTGTGTAGCTGGCAATAACCCTGAAGACCACATTGTCGAAACCGTCGAGGGCTTTGATCTTAACCTCGGCGAAGCCGTTGCTGTCAGTTTCACCACCGTCTACAGGTTCTAGCACGGCTACATCAACTGCTCCGGGATTATCAAGGGTGAAGTTTATGACTTCACCATCGACACCGTTGTTCTGGTTGTCTTTCAACTGAACACGAAGTGTGGATGTAGTCTCACGGTCTTCCGTGGAATACCAGGACGGTGCAATCGAGTTCGGCTCAGGCAGCCCGGCTGTCAAAGAGTTTGCCGGCAGATCGGCCAGTTCGATAGTGGCTTCAGCTGTTGCGGTAAAGCCATCGACTCCGGTCAGCTCTGCTCGCACCAGATCTGTGGTCTGTGAGCCGCAGTTTTGCGCTGTGTACAGAATCTCGATATAGCCAAGGCTAACAGATGCATTATCGGCGGAGAGCGGAGATGCGGTCGCTCCGGGTTGTTCACCACACTGGGAAGTGAACTCCACTGTCAGCGGCTGCCCCTTGACCTGAGCCTCAGTCACGGCGTCGGCGATTGACAGATAGAGCTTGGTCTGAACGCCCAGTGGCAAGGCGGTGTCCCGGGTGTTGCCGATTACGCCAGCATTAAAGGTACCTGCGTCGTCAAAGTAACCAAGTGCCAGCTCCTGGCCTTCTTTGGCAGCAATATTGACCGTTGTGGATGCAAAAGTATCTGTCCCGCCAATTCGGGCGTAGATGGTGTCCTCGCCAACGCAGCCTTGTGCCCGGTACGTGCTGATCAGCTCCCCTGACTCTGTGTTGCCGGTACTGTCAATCGTGGCCAGGCCAGAATCCAGACAGGTAGAGAAGAACTCGATAGAGCTCTCGAAGCCGGTTAGCTGCTCAATGAAGTTACCGGTGTCATCAACCTTGGCGATGACTGAGCGGATGTCGGTGCTTGGCTCGGCTTCCGTGTTGTAATCCAGCTCAGATTTGCTGGCAGCAATACTATCTGTAAACAACCCGGCATTATCGTAGGAGCCGATGGCCAGATTGGTGTCAGAGACAATGATGTCTGCGCTGGCCTTGAGGGTGTTATCGCCATTCAAAAATACGAGTACGTTGTCGGTTCCCAGGCAGTCGGGGGCTGCATTGTAAGTAGCAAGAATTGCTCCGCTGTTAGTTACGTTTGTGCCAGAGATGCTTGCGCGGCCAGCGTCAATGCACATTGATGTGAATTCGGCAGTGTATGCAACGCCGCTGGCAGGCTGGCCATCGGTTTGAATGTTTACGATAATATCGGTTGATGCTTGATTGGAGGCATCCAGCACCAAGGCAGGTTGCTCGACCCTGATGACGCCTGGGTGGAATGTTCCTGCAGCGTCAAGCGATCCGACTTCTGTAGTTCCTGGGGTTGTTGTGCCTCCTGCCGGACTGACTGAAAACGTGACTTTTGCAAGGTTTTCGGAGTCCTCGTTCAATTTCGCATAAAGTACATCATCATTTCCTGCGCACGCCGCCAGGGGGGTGTATGTTGCTAGTACAGTTCCCGCCTCGGTTGTGATTTGGCTGTTATCCATTTCAGCCCAGCCCGCTGCCAGACAGCCCGAGAAAAAGCGCACCGTGTTTTCAATGCCCGTAGCTAATGCGTTGTCATTTTCCGGGTCAACTATTTGCAGGGCAATCCGTGTGCTTCCGGTAGTTTCGCTGTCGACAGTAAGGTTAGTCAGGTCTGTGCTGATGTCGCCTTTAACGAATGTGCCGGAAACATTGCTGCCGAGTATGAGGCCGGCTTGTGGATTGTTGTCTGTATCTGTGCCTCCGGTGTCGGTATCGTCCGTATTTGTATCGTCTGGAGAAGCAGCCCCCCCACCAGTGGTCGTGTCATCCTGGCCAGTATTCACATTAACAATCGGAGTAGAATTCTCATCCCCCCCACAAGCCGCCAAAAAAACAGCCAGCGACAACGCCGACGCACGCGCAAGGAATTTCCCTGACATTTTTATATCTCCAGTGTTCGTTACAGCAAAAGCCTTTTCGCTGCGCATTCCCTGCACGAGAACCGCAGCCTCAGGTGTTGTTACAGAATTCTTCTATAGTTTGCTGAAAATCATAGCACAGTCGGTGAAAAGGCAATGATTACGGCGCGAGTTTTCTGCAAAAGATTGTAACGTTTTGCAGGGCGTGCGCTGTGTCGCACTTCAAAGCTTTCCGTGTCAGCCGGTTTCCTGCGGGTCTACATCCACCATCCAGCGGGTGCTGGCGGGCAGTTTGGCCTGGTCCAGGTATTGGCATATATGGCTCAGCAGTCGGTTCAGCTGGCCCCGGCTGTCGCTCACCAGTACCAGCTGGGCCCGGTGGCGGTCTGCCTTGCGGGCGATGACGGCCGGTAGCGGTCCCCATACTTCTATGCCCGGTGTTTGTGCCATGGGTTTCAGGGTGTCCAGCAGCTGCAGGCTGTGCTGCATGGTGTCCGCTTCGGCCCGGAGGATGGCCATGGCCCGGAAGGGCGGGAGCTGGCCGCCTTCGCGTTCGGCCAGTAGCTGGTCGGCGATGTTGGCGTAGCGGCCTTGGTGCAAGGCATTGAGTAGTGGATGGTCGCTGTGGCAGGTCTGGATCAATACCTTGCCGGGCTTGTCGCCCCGGCCGGCGCGGCCGCTTACCTGTAACAGGGTCTGGATCATCTGTTCCGGTGCACGGAAGTCGACGCTGAACAGGCCGCCGTCTGCATTCACCACGCACACCAGAGTCACGTTGGGAAAGTCGTGGCCCTTGGCCAGCATCTGGGTTCCCACCAGTATGCACGGCTCGCCGCTGTTCACTTTTTTCAATATGGCCTGGATGCTGCCCTTGCGCTGAGTGCTGTCCCGGTCGACCCGCACCACTGGAGTATCCGGGAACTGTTCGGCCAGGGTGTCTTCGGTGCGCTCGGTGCCCTGGCCCACGGGTTTGAAATTCTCGCTCTGGCATTTCGGGCAGTTGTGGCTGGCGGCCATCTGGAAGTCGCAGTGGTGGCAGCGCATGGCCCTGTCCCGCCTGTGATAGGTCAGGCGGGTGTCGCAGCGGGGGCATTCCTCCAGGTGGCCGCAGTCAAAACACATCATTACCGGGGCGAAGCCGCGGCGGTTTACAAACACCAGGGCCTGTTCGCCTTTGTCCAGTGTGTCTTTGATGGCAGTCAGGGCCGGGCGAGACAGCCCGGCTTCCAGTGGCCGGCTGCGGATGTCCAGTAGTTCCAGCGCCGGAGGCCTGGCGTTGCCGGCCCGTTCTTCCAGCCGGATGAGCTGGTATTTGCCCTGACTGGCGTTGTGCCAGGATTCCAGAGAGGGCGTGGCGGAGCCCAGGATCACCGGGCACTGGTTCAGGTGGGCCCGGTATACGGCCACATCCCGGCCGGAATAGCGGAAGCCCTCACCCTGCTTGTAGGAACTGTCGTGCTCTTCGTCCACGATGATGGCGCGGAGCCCGGTAAACGGAAGCAATACGGCAGAGCGGGTGCCAATCAGGATAACCGGCTCGCCGTTGCGGATTTTCAGCCAGGTGCTCAGGCGTTCGCCGTCGTTTAGGGCGGAATGCCATACCGCAATCCGGTTGCCGAAATAGCGGCGGAAGCGGGCCAGGGTTTGCGGCGTCAGGTTGATTTCTGGCACCAGCACCAATGCTTGCTCGTTGCTCTGCAGGCGGGTTTTCAGGTAGTGCAGGTACAGTTCGGTTTTGCCGCTTCCGGTAATGCCGTATAAAAGGGTGGCAGAGAATTCGTCGGTGCGCTCCGGAAAGCCGGTGGCGGCTGTCTGCTGGGCCGGTGACAGCTGCGGAGCGGGCAGGTCGGCTTCCGCAGCCGTGGTTATGCCGGTAATCGCTTCCTTCTGCTGTATCAGTTCTTTCTGCTCCAGTGCGCGAATCTGTGCGCGGCTGAAGCCCGCCTGAACCAGGGCGCTGGTGGTTATGCCCGGCGCTTCTTTTACCGTATTGAACAGCGCCCGTTGGCGGTGCGCGGTGGCCGGCAGGGCGGGTTCGCTGGCGGTGCAGTGCCAGCTTTCATCCGGCTTTTCTCGCGCGGGCCGGCCTTTGCGCAAGGCGGGGGGCAGGGCGGTGAACAGGCATTCGCCCAGTGGGTGCTGGTAGTAGTCGCTGGCCCAGGTTAATAGCCGGAAGGTGCTTTCGGGTAGAGCGGGCCAGGGCTCCAGGGCTTCGGCCACCGGCTTCAGGGTAATGCCTTCAGGCGGTTGAACCCCGGTCTCCACCACCAGGCCGGTCAGGGTTTGCCGGCCGAAAGGCACTTTTACCCGCTGCCCCGGGGCAAGCTCAAGGCCATCCGGAACCCGGTAGTCAAACAGCCTTCGGAGCGGGCGGTTGAGGGCGATGCGGGCGGTTGCTGGCCGTGTCACGGTATCTGCGTATCCTGAAAACGGGCGGTATGGCGCCGGCGGTAGTTTACGGGCTGGTTCCGGGGAGCAAGATACTTGCCTGTGGCCGGGTTTGTCAGTAAGATTCGCGGTCTGTTTCTGGCCGGGCTTGATTGTGCACGGTCTTTCCAATTGATTCAAACATGCGGTGCCTGGCTGAAACCGCCCTTTACGGCGGGTGATCAGGTAGCGGCATGACCGAAAGAGGTTCGCCATGAAAGAAGGTATTCACCCGAAGTACGAAGACATCACCGCTACCTGTTCCTGCGGTAACGTGATCAAGACCCGTTCTACTGTTGGTCACGACCTGCAGCTGGACGTTTGCTCCCAGTGCCACCCGTTCTACACTGGCAAGCAGAAGGTTATGGACACCGGTGGTCGTATCGATCGCTTCCAGAAGCGTTTCGGCAGCCGGATCGGCGGCAAGAAAGACTGATCATTGCCGCAATGCTGAAAAAAGCGCCTTCGGGCGCTTTTTTTGTGCCTGCAGATCGGGCCCTTTTGCTGCTGCATACGCAAAATGCCCTATTGACTGATTGTAAAATGTTCGATTTCGGCTTGTCGTTTCGGGTCGGGCGCGCCATAATGGCGCGCTCCGCTGACTAGCTCCGGCGGTATTTACCTTTAAACGTGACAAACGGAACAGTGGCAATGTCTCAAGATCTGAAAGAAGCAGCCCTTGAATATCACGCCAAACCGCGGCCGGGTAAGCTGAGTGTTGAAATCACCAAGCCGACCGAAACTGCCCGCGACCTTTCACTGGCGTACAGCCCCGGGGTTGCCGAACCGGTCCGCGAGATCGCGAAGGACCCCGAGAATGCATACAAATACACAGCCAAGGGTAACCTGGTAGCCGTTATTTCTGACGGTACTGCCATCCTGGGTCTGGGTAATCTCGGCCCCCTGGCGAGCAAGCCGGTAATGGAAGGCAAGGGCGTACTGTTCAAGCGCTTTGCCGGAATCGACGTATTCGATATCGAAGTCAATTCCGAAAGCCCGCAAGCGTTTATTGAAACTGTTGAGCGTATCGCAGATACCTTCGGCGGCATCAACCTGGAAGACATCAAGGCACCCGAGTGCTTCGAGATCGAGCGCGCTCTGATCGAAAAGTGCAATGTGCCCATCTTCCACGATGACCAGCACGGTACTGCCATCGTAACTGCAGCCGGCATGATCAATGCCCTTGAGCTGCAGGGCAAGAAAATCGAAGAAGCCAAGGTGGTTTGTCTGGGCGCTGGTGCGGCCGCAATCGCCTGCATGAAGCTGTTGGTCAGCTGCGGTATCCGCTCTGAAAACATCTACATGCTCGACCGTAAGGGTGTGATCCACTCTGGTCGTGACGATCTGAACCAGTATAAGGCGATGTTCGCGAACGAGACGGACAAGCGCACCCTGGATGACGCTATCGACGGTGCTGATGTATTCCTGGGTCTCTCCGGCCCGGACCTGTTGGGTGCCGAGCAGCTGGCCAAGATGGCTCCGAACCCGATCGTGTTTGCCTGCTCCAACCCGGATCCGGAAATCAGCCCGGCAGTGGCCATGGCTACCCGTGATGACCTGATCATGGCGACCGGTCGCTCTGACTATCCGAACCAGGTAAACAACGTGCTGGGCTTCCCGTTCATTTTCCGTGGCGCGCTGGACGTTCGTGCAACCGCCATCAACGAGGAAATGAAAGTGGCCGCTGTTCACGCCATCCGTGAGCTGGCCAAGGAGCCGGTACCCCAGGAAATCTGTGCCGCTTACGGTGTAGATAGCCTGGAGTTTGGCAAGGAATACATCATTCCCAAGCCGATGGATGTTCGTCTGCTGGAAGTGGTTCCTGCTGCTGTGGCCCGTGCCGCGGTAGACTCCGGTGTAGCTGGCCTGCCTTACCCGGCCCACTACCCGCTGAAGTCCATGGACGACATCATCTGATTGCGATGTAGTCTGGCTTCATAAAAAAACCGGCGGAGATCCCGCCGGTTTTTTTGTGTCTGTATCTTCGCTTTTCGGTTAGAAAATCTGCCGTGACAAGCCTTCAGATTCTCCGTTCAGTCCGGAGCCGTTGTCGTCTGCAGAAAGCGGGGCCGGCACGTCTTCTTCCTTGAACAGCTCGAACACTCCGTCTTCTCCCGGCCGTGCCCGCTCACCGGTCTGCGGATTAATGCGGATGCTGGCAAGGCCGTTTGGCCGGTCCATAGTGGCGGCAGGCGCATCCTTCAGCGCGACTGTCATGTAATCCAGCCACACCGGCAGGGCGGTGCTGGCACCATATTCGGCGCGACCAAGCGGGGCTGGCTGATCAAAGCCGACCCATACGGTTGTTGCCATGTCGTGGTTGAAGCCGGCAAACCAGGTGTCTTTCTGCTCGTTGGTTGTACCGGTTTTGCCCGCCAGGTCACTGCGCTCAAGGGCCAGTGCGCGGCGACCGGTACCCCGGCGGATGACGTCCTGCATGATCGAATGCAGGATGTACACGGACCGCTCATCGGCCAGCCGGCGCATTACCCGTGGCCCTTCGGGTTCGTCTGCAGAGGCGGGCAGTGCCATGCCTTCGGTATCGGGAAGCTCGTCGGTCTGGATGTCTGTGGCGTTCTCGTTTTCTGCCAGCTGATCGCAGTTACTGTCGCACAGTATGGTTTCCGGTGCTTCGTATACCACGGTGCCGTCAGATTCCTCGATGCGTTCGATCAGGTACGGTTGTACATCGTAGCCCCCGTTGGCGATAACCGCGAAGGCCCGGGCCAGTTCCATCGGAGTCAGCAAGCCGCTGCCCAGAGACAGTGACAGGTTGGATGGCATGTTGTTGGTCGGTACTTTCAGCTGGCCCAGGTAATCCAGGGTGGTCTGAATGCCCAGGTCCCGAAGCAGGCGAATAGATACCAGGTTCCGTGAGCGATAGAGGCCCTCACGCAAGGTGGTGGGGCCGTAGAATTGCCCTGATGAATTCTGGGGGCGCCAGGTGTCTTCCAGTTCCGAGTCATCGAAAACAATCGGCGCGTCATTATAAAGGGTGGCCGGTGTGCGACCGTTTTCCAGGGCCGCCAGGTACAGGAACGGCTTGAAGGTAGAGCCCGGCTGGCGCTGGGCCTGGGTGGCACGGTTGTATTTGCTCTGGCTGAAACTGTATCCGCCGGCCAGGGCTTCGATGGCGCCGGTTTTTGCGGCCAGTGAGATCAGGGCACCTTCCACTTTGGGTGCCTGGGCAAGGGCCGCCTTCAGGGTGCCGGCACCGGCTTCTGCGGGTTTCGGCTGATCTGGCAGTTCGGTGACCTGCGGCAGTTCCAGGATCTTCGTGTAAATCACGTCACCGACGCTCACCACGTCTGACGGCTTTTTCGGTTCCGGGCCGGTCAGGTTTTCGGTGCGGTACCGCTTGGCCCAGGTCATGGTGTCGAAGCCTATGATCCCGGTACCCAGTCTTCGCAGCTGGGCATGCACTTCACCGGCCTCATCGTCGATACGGGTAACCACGGCGGGCACCAGTGACTCCACTTGCGGATAGTTGAGCAGTTGTCGGGAGATTTCGTCGCCTGACAGGTCGCTCACATCAATCTGGCCGATAGCGCCACGGAAACCGTGGCGGCGGTCGTAGTCTTCCAGGCCCGCCTGCAGGGCTTCGGTGGCAGCCTGCTGCTTTTCACTATCCACGGTGAGGGTTACGCTGTACCCATCGGTGTAGGCTTCCTCGCCAAACCTGCGAACCATTTCGGCGCGGGCCATCTCGGCCAGGTAGTCGGCGTTAACTTCGGTTTCCCTGGTGTTGTAGCTGGCTGTAATAGGTGCGTCTTTGGCAAGGGCCCAGGCTTCTTCACTGATGTAGCCCAGGTCTTTCATCCGGCCAAGAATCCAGTCCCGGCGAATCAGCGCCCGCTCGGGGTTTGCCAGCGGGTTATAGGCGGAAGGTGCCTTGGGCAGGCCTGCCAGCATGGCCATCTGGGCGAGCGAGAGTTCGTTAACCGGTTTGTCGTAATACACCTGAGCTGCCGCTGCGATACCATAGGCCCGGTTACCCAGATAGATCTTGTTCAGGTATAGCTCGAAGATCTGTTCTTTGTTCAGTTCACGTTCAATCTGAAGTGCCAGCAGTATCTCGTTGAACTTGCGGATGAAGGTGCGGTCCCGTGACAAAAAGTAATTTTTTGCAACCTGCATGGTGATGGTGCTGCCGCCAGACTGGATCTCGCCGGTGGAGACCAGTTCGATGGCAGCCCGCACCAGGCCTTTGATGTCTACCCCGAAGTGGTCGTAAAAACGGGCATCTTCAGCGGCCATAAAGGCTTGTAACTGAATTGTAGGGATCTGTTCTATTGTGACCGGTGCCCTTCTCTTTTCGCCGAATTCTGCTATTAATCTGTTGTCTTTGCTATACACGCGAAGAGGCGTCTGCAGCTTTACGTCCAGCAGCTGGTCAACATTCGGCAGGTTGGGGCGAAGGTAAAGGTAGAGGCTCGAGGCTACAATAACAGCGACACTCAGGCCGGTGAGAATGAACCAGGCTAAAACACGAGATGTACGCAGCAGATTAGACATTTTTTTCTGACAACAGTTGGATATAGGTCTATTATTTGAGAAATTACTTTAGGAAGGCTTGGGTGGCCTTTCCAACCTGCAATCGCTCCTGAATAAATAAGAGAGTGCATTGTAGACGTAAAAAACAAGAAATTCTCTTACATAAAAAACAGATAGCGCAATTTTGGGTTAGCTGCCGGAACTCCGGAGCTCCAGGGTTGCACAGCCGGGTGTATTCAACCAGGTATAGGGTGAGCGCGTGTTCGGATTACCAGGAAAAAAATCCAGTGCTGTGCTGGGCGTGGATATCAGCTCCAGCTCAGTGAAGCTGCTCGAGCTGTCGAAACATGGCAGTCGTTATCGGGTCGAGAGCTATGCCGTAGAGCCGTTGCCGGCGGATGCGGTAGTCGAGAAAAATATCACCAACGTCGAAGCTGTGGGCGAAGTGCTCAAGCGGGTGGCGTCCAAGTCCCACACCAGCGTCAAACAAGCTGCTGTCGCGGTGTCCGGTTCGGCGGTCATCACCAAGATCATCGAAATGGACAGTGGCCTTAACGAGTTCGAGATGGAAGACCAGATCGGCCTCGAAGCAGATCAGTACATTCCTTATCCGCTGGATGAAGTGGCCCTGGATTTTGAGGTTCAGGGGCCTTCCGAATCTAACCCGGACAAAGTTGAAGTGCTCCTGGCGGCTTGCCGGAAAGAGAACGTGGATGTCCGGGAAGACGTGCTTGAAATTGCCGGCCTGAAATCCAGGATTGTCGACGTTGAAGCCAATGCCCTTGAGCGCGCTTACACCCTGATCGAACAACAGCTCGATGGGCAGGGCGAGGAAATGGTCGTTGCCATTGTCGACCTGGGTGCCACCATGACCACACTCAGCGTTCTCGCCGGCGGCACAACGGTTTATACCCGTGAACAAATCTTCGGTGGCCGCCAGCTGACGGAAGAAATCCAGCGCCGCTATGGCGTGTCGTTCGAGGAAGCCGGCCTGGCCAAGAAAAAGGGCGGGCTGCCGGACGACTACGAAGAAGAAGTACTTGGCCCCTTCCGGGAAGCAGTGGTTCAGCAGGTTGCCCGCGCACTGCAATTCTTCTTCGGTGCCAGCCAGTACAACTCGGTGGATTATGTGGTGCTGGCAGGCGGCACCGCCTCCATACAAGGGCTGGTGGAAATGGTTGAAGAAAAAACCGGTACCCGGACCCTGGTGGCCAACCCCTTCGCCGACATGTCGATCGGATCCCGGGTAAACGCCTCAGCCCTGAGCAATGATGCCCCGTCGTTGATGATTGCCTGTGGTCTGGCAATGAGGAGTTTCGACTGATGGCAAAGATTAACCTCAGGCCCTGGCGGGAAGAACTGCGGGCTGAAAAACAGAAACAGTTCGTGGTGATGATTCTGGGCGCAGCGATTATCGCCGCAGGCCTGGCATTCCTCTGGAAGAGCGACATGGATAACCGGATTGCCTACCAGCAGTCCCGTAATGCCTACATCGAAACTGCCGGTAAGGAACTGGACAAGCAGATCAAAGAGATTGAAAACCTCAAGCGGCAGCGCGACGAGCTGCTGGCTCGTATGCAGGTCATCCAGGATCTGCAGGGCAAGCGCCCTGTTATTGTCCGGGTATTTGACGAGCTGGTGCGCACGTTGCCCGATGGCCTGTTCTTTACTGACCTGAAGCGGTCGGGGGATCAGATCGATATTGTGGGCATGGCCGAGTCCAACAGCCGCATTTCAAACCTGATGCGCCGCTTTGACGAGTCAGACTGGTTTGCTAACCCGAACCTGTCCAATGTGGCGGCTGCAGACAACCGTCGGGCCGGATACAGTCAGTTCAACCTCTCTGTGCAGCAAAAAACTCCAGAGCCCGAAGGGGAGGGTAAGTAATGAGCCTCGCGGACTCACTTAAAAGCCTGAATGAATTCGATATCAATGACCTTGATATCAATAACGCGGGTATCTGGCCTGCACCAGTCAAGGCAATTGTTGCGCTGATAGTCTTCGGCCTGATTCTTGGTGGTGGCTACTGGTTCTTTATCAAGGATCAGTACGCTCAGCTCGATCGTGTCGAAAAGCAGGAGCAGGAACTCAAGCAGCAGTACGAGCAGAAAGCCTACCAGGTGGCCAACCTGGACGTGTTCAAGGCCCAGATGGCGGAGATGGAGGAAACCTTCGGAGCGCTGGTGCGTCAGCTACCCAGCGAGACGGAAGTTCCGGGCCTGCTTGAGGACATTACCAACACGGCGTTGGGCAATGGCCTGTCGTTGCAGGAAGTGAAACTGCAGCCGGAGCAGCGCCGGGACTTTTACTCGGAGTTGCCGATTAACATCCGGGTTTCGGGCGGCTACCACGAGCTTGCCTCTTTCGTGAGCAGTGTGGCCAGCCTGCCGCGGATCGTTACATTGCACGATTTAACCATCAAACCAATCAGCGGAGAGGGTGACCAGCTTGATATGCAGGTTGTTGCCCGTACCTACCGCTACCGGGCTGGAGAGTGAGCATGACAGGAAAGCATGCGGGAAAAGCCTGGCTGGGTGTGTGTCTGGCCTCTTTGCTGACGGCTTGTTCCCAGGGAAACGGTTTCTCTGACCTGGACAAGTTTATGGCGGATACCCGGGCCAAGCCACGGGGCCACGTTGAGCCCCTGCCGGAATTCAAGGCCTACGAGGCGTTCAGTTATTCGGCAGCCGATCGGAGAGCGCCGTTCGAGCCGCCCATCGATGTTCAGCTGACCATGGCTGAGGAGCAGCCGGTGAGTGACGTAGAGCCGGACCTCGATCGACCGAAAGAAGTGCTTGAGAACTTTGACCTTAAATCACTTGGAATGGTCGGTACTCTGCAGGGCGTGGATGGCAACCTGTTCGCGTTAATACGGGACAACGAAGGCGGAATTCATCGGGTACGTACCGGTAACTACATGGGCCAGAATTATGGCCGGGTGGTTGGCGTGAGCGACACCCGGATCGAGCTGGTGGAAATCGTTCCGAACGGCCGGGGTGGTTGGGTCGAGCGCCCGCGCTCCCTGTCCCTGGATGAAGAATGAGGCAGGGGAGCGGCAAAAACATGATTGAAAGAAACATGCATGAACAAAAAGTTGTGGGATCGAGGCTAGCGATGTTCAAAAAACTCAATGTCTGTGTCGGCGTGATTGCCATCGGGTTATGGAGTAGCCTGGCCGGAGCGGTCACGCTGGAAGACGTATCGTTTACGTCGCTGCCGGGGGAAGGTCTCGAGGTGACCATGAAGTTCGATGGTGCCCCGCCCGAACCTAAGGGTTATACCATCGAGCGTCCTGCACGGATCGCCGTAGACCTGTCGGATACCACCAGCGGCCTCAATCAGCGCAGCATTCCGCTGGGTAGCGGAAATGCCCAGAGCCTGACGGTCGTGGAAACCAAGGACCGCACCCGGTTGATCTTCAATCTGGTGGAGCTGGTGCCTCATGAAACGGTTCGCAACAATAACTCGCTGGTAATGACCATTGGTGGAGGCGGTTCAGCGCCTGTGGCGAGCTCCCGCCCGGCACAGCCCCAGTCAGCGCCAGTTGCCTCAACCTCATCTTCCAATGCGCTGGCGGATGTGGATTTCCGCCGGGGCAAAGACGGTGAAGGTCGGGTGATTGTGGATCTCGGCAGCACCAAGGCCGCTGTAAACCTCACTGAGCTTGGTGGCCGTATCCGGCTGACCATGCCGGACCTGGAGGTGCCGGCCAACCTGCGCCGTCGCCTGGATGTTTCCGACTTCGCCACTCCGGTAACCCGTATCGATACATTTGTTGAAGATGGCAATGCGGTGATCGAAATCCGTCCGGAAGGCGAGTACGACTACATTGCCTACCAGTCTGGCCGGGAGTTTACGGTTAGTGTTGAAGAGCTGTCCCAGGAAGAAGCGGAAATCCGCCGTGAAGAGAAGTTCCCGTACACCGGTGAGAAACTGTCCCTGAACTTCCAGGATATTGAAGTGCGCTCTGTACTCCAGCTGATTGCCGATTTCACCGGCCTGAACCTGGTGGCCAGTGACACTGTGGGTGGCAGCATTACCCTGCGCTTGCAGAATGTACCCTGGGATCAGGCGCTGGATCTGATTCTTAAAACCAAGGGTCTGGACAAGCGCCAGATTGGCAACGTGCTGCTGGTAGCCCCAGCGGATGAAATTGCCGCCCGTGAAAAGCTTGAGCTGGAAACCTCCAAGCAGATCGCTGAGCTGGCGCCGGTTCGTCTGGATATTATCCAGGTGAACTACGCCAAGGCCGCCGATGTGGTAGCCCTGATCCAGGCGGATGAAGAGCTGATTTCCTCACGAGGTTTCGTGTCCTCTGACGCCCGGACCAACACCATCAGTGTTCGTGAAACAGCGGACAAGCTGGAAGAAATTCGTCGCCTGGTAACTACCTGGGACGTACCTGTGCGCCAGGTTTCTATCGAGGCACGCATCGTTCGTGCGCAAACCAACGTAGCGGAAGACATCGGCGTTCGTTGGGGTGGTGCGGCCTACAATGTTGATGGTGACGATGTTGTGACCATAGGCGGTTCCTTGGGCACCCTGCAGGAAGCTCGCGACGCAGCTGGCGGTGGCAGCAATACCATTTCCTTCCCGGGTGCCTTGGGTGTTGATCTAGGGGTGTCTGGCGAGGGCGCATCCTCCTTCGCAATCGGCTGGGGCAGTGATGACTTCCTGGTAGACCTGGAGCTTTCTGCCCTCGAAAGCGACGGCCGTGCAGAAGTGGTCTCCCAGCCGCGGGTTGTGACTGCGGACCGCCAGACTGCGTCGATCAAGTCCGGTGAAGAGATTCCGTACCAGAAAGCTGCGTCCAGTGGTGCCACTTCCGTTTCTTTTAAGGAGGCTGTGCTATCGTTGGAAGTGACCCCGCAAATTACCCCGGATGATAAGATCATTATGGATCTGGTAGTCAACCAGGATTCCCGGGGCGAGGTCACGGCCGGTATTCCGTCGATCAACACCAATGAAGTTATGACTCAAGTGCTGGTGGCGAACGGCGAGACAGTGGTTCTGGGTGGTATCTTCCAGTCCGAGGTGGCCACGCAAACCACCAAGACTCCGTTCCTGGGTGATATTCCCTACCTTGGCCGCCTGTTCAAGCGTACTGAGCACATCAATGAGCGCAGTGAGCTGCTGATCTTCATCACCCCGAAGATCATCAAGAACGACCTGATCGACTGATCCGGCCAGTAAACCGAAAAGCCGCCGCTAACCCCGGCGGCTTTTTCGTATCTGGAGTAGTGCTTCTGGTGCCGGTGACTTATGGAAAGGTGCGCCCTGTGCTATTCTCACCCGCTTGAAATCTGTTGAGCGGAAATTATGTCTTTGCCCAAACGCGTAGTACTGGTCGGGCCCATGGGGGCCGGAAAAAGTACCATCGGCCGGATGCTAGCCAAGGAACTCGGGTACCGTTTTCTCGATTCTGACCGCATTATTGAAGAACGCTGCGGCGCCAATATTCCCTGGATCTTCGATGTGGAAGGGGAGGACGGCTTTCGTCAGCGGGAGACTGCCATGCTGGATGAGCTTACCGGCGAACAGGGTACCGTTCTGGCCACCGGTGGTGGCGCTGTAATGCGCCCGGAAAACCATCCGTTACTGAAGAAAAACTCTGTGGTGGTGTACCTGAAAACCTCCATCGAGCAACAGGTGGAGCGCACCCGCAAAGACCGTAACCGCCCGTTGCTGCAGAATGATGATCCGGAGGCCGTCCTGCGCAGGCTGTTCGACATCCGTGATCCGCTGTATACCAGGCTGGCGGATATCGTGATGTACACAGACCGGAAAAGCCCCCGGCTGGTGGTTCGGCAGCTGGTTAACCGTATCAACCCCAGAACCCCCCGGCACAAACGGCAAAGACGCAAAGAAGGTCGTGACTATGCACAAGGTACTTCGAGAACTTGACGTTGACCTCGGGGAGCGCAGCTACCCGATTATTATCGGTCAGGGTTTGCTTGGCTCCTTTGACCTGACCCCCTGGGTGGCCGGCAATCAGGTGATGATCGTTACCAACGAAACGGTCGCGCCCCTGTACCTCGAAAAAGCCCGTGCCTGCTTCCCCGGTAAAACCGTGGATGTGGTTACCCTGCCGGATGGTGAAAAATACAAAGACTGGCAAACCCTGAACTTGATCTTCGACGGCTTGCTGGAGAACCGGCACACCCGAAAAACCACCATCGCGGCCCTTGGTGGCGGTGTAGTGGGGGACATGGCCGGGTTTGCGGCGGCCTGCTATCAGCGGGGCGTGCCCTTTATCCAGATTCCCACAACCTTGTTGTCCCAGGTGGATTCCTCCGTAGGCGGAAAAACCGGCATCAACCATCCCTTGGGGAAAAATATGGTGGGTGCATTCCATCAGCCGCAGGCTGTGTTGATTGATACCGATTCCCTGGCCACCCTGCCACCCCGGGAAGTCTCTGCGGGGCTGGCGGAAGTCATCAAGTATGGTTTGATCCGAGAAGAATCTTTCCTGGGTTGGCTGGAGCAGCACATTGATGAGCTGGTCCGGCTGGAGCCGGCTGCCCTGGGTGAAGCTATCTACCGTTCTTGTCTGTGCAAGGCCGAGGTAGTGGCGCTGGATGAAAAAGAAGGCGGCCTGCGGGCGATTCTCAACCTGGGGCATACCTTTGGCCATGCCATCGAGACCTTTGCGGGTTACGGCAACTGGCTGCATGGCGAAGCAGTGGGTACCGGCATGCTGATGGCGGCTGATCTTTCGGTTCGTGAAGGTAATATCACGCCTGCGGACCGTGACCGTGCAGCGGAACTGATCCGCCGTGCCCGGTTGCCGGAGCTGGCTCCGGAAGGCATGACCGAAGACGATTTCATGAGCCTGATGGCGGTGGACAAAAAGAATGTCGACGGCAAGCTCCGCCTGGTGCTGATGAAAGCACTTGGTGATGCCTATGTAACCGACGAAGCGGCCGCCGGCAATATCCAGGCGACACTGAACGCCTTTATCCGCTGACCTGTTTTCTGCATACCCGGCTGCAGGGGCCGATTATGGTGCCCTGCGGCCTTTCTGCCCTCTTTTAGACCCCCGGTTTTGCACCATCCCGGTGCAAAATTGCAAAAAGTAGCCTCTCCCGTATAAAAAGGTGTTGCGTAGGTACAAATACGTGCGTAGACTCCCTTCCCCCTTTTTTTTGGTGTCAGTTCATTTTGTGCACTAAGGCAGTGCATAAGGGGCTGGCGGGAAGCCTTTTTACACGAGAGAACGCTTATGACAACAGGCTTGTATCATCCCGATGAATTCAGGGACAACTGCGGTTTTGGCCTGATTGCCCACATGAAGGGCGAGGCCAGCCATAAGCTGTTGCAAACTGCTATCGAATCCCTCACCTGTATGACCCACCGCGGAGGCATCGCAGCAGATGGTAAAACCGGCGATGGTTGTGGGCTCCTTTTGCAGAGCCCCAAGGCCTTCCTCAATAAAGCTGCGGAAGCGGCGTTCGGAAAAAAACCTGGCGACTTGTTTGCAGTTGGCCAGGTTTTTTTAGCTCCGGAGGAAGCCAGGGCTGCGGCCGGAAGGGCTGCGGTTGAACAAAGATTGACCGAGCAGGGCCTGGAAATCATGGGCTGGCGGGAAGTGCCGGTAGACGACAGTTGCCTGGGCCCGATGGCCAGGGATTGTATGCCCCGCATTGAGCAGGTGTTCGTGCTGCCGGCCGGAAAGTCTGAGCAAGACTTTGCCATCAGCATGTTTGTTGGCCGCCGCCATGCCGAGCGGGATATGGCGGATGACTCCGAGTTCTACATCTGCAGCCTGTCTCACCGCACCCTGGCCTACAAAGGCCTGATGATGCCGGCCGACCTGGCTAACTTCTACAAGGATCTGGACGACCCGGACCTGCAAACCGCGATCTGCGTGTTCCACCAGCGGTTCTCTACCAACACCATGCCGCGCTGGCCCTTGGCGCAGCCGTTCCGGTTCCTGGCCCACAATGGTGAAATCAACACCATTGACGGCAACCGTAACTGGGCTATTGCCCGGGCAGCCAAGTTCAGCTCTCCGGCCCTGCCGGACCTGCAAACCCTGCAGCCGCTGGTGAACCTGACCGGTTCTGACTCCTCCAGCATGGACAACATGCTGGAAATCCTGCTGGCCGGTGGCGTGGACCTGTTCCGTGCTGTGCGGATGATGATTCCGCCGGCATGGCAGAACGTTGAGACCATGGACCCGGACCTGCGCGCCTTCTACGAATACAACTCCATGCACATGGAGCCCTGGGATGGTCCGGCCGGTCTGGTTATGTCCGACGGCCGCTACGCCCTGTGTATGCTCGACCGTAACGGCCTGCGCCCGGCGCGCTGGGTGGTTACCAAGGATGACTTTATTACACTGGCATCTGAAGTCGGCACCTACAGCTACACCCCGGACGACGTGGTTGCCAAGGGCCGGGTAGGGCCGGGCCAGATGCTCGCCATCGACACCGAGACCGGCGAAGTACTGCACACCCCGGATATCGATGAGCGGCTGAAAAACGCCAAGCCGTACAAGCGCTGGCTGCGGGGCAACTCCCTGCGTATCGAAACCACCCTGGACCAGGCCACCCCCGAGTTCCGGTTGATGGAATCGGACGACCTGCTGGTGCACCAGAAGATGTTCAATGTCTCGTTTGAAGAGCGGGATCAGGTGCTGCGGCCGCTGGGTGAAGGCGCCCAGGAAGCGGTTGGCTCGATGGGTGACGATACCCCCATGGCGGTGCTGTCCAGCAAGGTTCGCCACGTGGCGGATTACTTCCGGCAGAAGTTCGCCCAGGTAACCAACCCGCCCATCGATCCGCTCCGCGAGACCATTGTGATGTCTCTGGAGACGTGTCTGGGTGCCGAAAAGAACGTGTTCCAGGAAACCCCGGACCACGCCAACCGGATCATCCTGACCACGCCGGTGCTGTCACCGGCCAAGTTCCTGAAGATCAGCAACAACGATCGCCCGGGCTTCGAGGTTGAGCACATTGCCCTGAGCTACCGCCCGGAAGAAGGGCTGGAGCAGGCGGTTCGCCGTATCTGCGAGCAGGCGGCCAATGCCGTGCGCAGTGCCAAGGTACTGCTGATTCTGAGCGACAAGGGGCTGGCGGAAGGTGAACTGCCCATCAACTCCCTGATGGCTACCGGCGCTGTGCACCATCACCTGGTGCGTAACGGCCTGCGTTGCGATTCCAACATCATCGTAGAAACCGGCTGGGCCCGGGACCCGCACCACTTTGCGGTGCTGTTCGGCTTTGGTGCCACCGCGGTGTATCCGTACCTGGCCTACCAGGTGCTGAACGACCTGATCCGCACCGGCGAAATGCTGATGGACCCGGTCCAGGCCAAGAACAATTACCGCAAGGGCATCAACAAGGGCTTGCTGAAGATCCTGTCCAAGATGGGGATCTCCACCATTACCTCCTATCGGGGAGCCCAGCTGTTCGAAGCCATCGGCCTGGCCGACAGCGTGGTGGACCTGTGCTTCAAAGGCGTGCCCAGCCGTATTCAGGGTGCGGACTTCTATGACTTCCAGCAGGACCAGGAACAACTGGCCGCTGTAGCTTGGAAACCCCGCAAACCCCTGTCTCCCGGTGGTTTGCTGAAGTATGTGCACGGCCAGGAATACCATGCCTTCAACCCGGATGTGGTGGCGAAGCTGCAGGATGCCGTCATTAGCGGCGACTATGGTCACTACAAGGAATACGCCGGCCTGGTGAATGAGCGCCCGGTGGCAACCTTGCGGGATCTGCTGACCTTCAGGAAAGACATCAAAGGCATCGACCTCAGTGAAGTAGAGCCGGTGGAAAGCATCTTCCCCCGATTCGATTCCGCTGCCATGTCCCTCGGTGCCTTGTCTCCGGAAGCCCACGAAGCCCTGGCTGTAGCCATGAACACCCTGGGTGGCCGCTCCAACTCCGGTGAGGGCGGGGAAGACCCGGCCCGCTATGGCACCAACAAGCGCTCCAAGATCAAGCAGGTGGCCTCCGGTCGTTTCGGCGTAACGGCTGAATACCTGCGCAGTGCCGATGTTATGCAGATCAAGGTGGCTCAGGGTGCCAAGCCCGGTGAGGGCGGCCAGCTGCCCGGTGGCAAGGTGAATGACCTGATCGCCCGGCTGCGTTACTCGGTGCCCGGCGTGACCCTGATTTCGCCGCCGCCGCACCATGATATCTACTCCATCGAAGACCTGGCTCAGCTGATCTTCGACCTGAAGCAGGTAAACCCGGAAGCGCTGGTGTCTGTGAAACTGGTATCCGAACCGGGTGTCGGCACCATCGCTGCCGGCGTGGCCAAGGCCTATGCTGACCTGATCACCGTATCCGGCTATGACGGCGGTACTGCGGCCAGCCCGCTGACCTCCATTCGCTACGCCGGTTCTCCCTGGGAGCTGGGCCTGACCGAAACCCAGCAGGCCCTGCGTGCCAACGACCTGCGTGGCAAGATTCGCCTGCAGACTGACGGCGGTATCAAGACCGGCCTGGATGTCGTGAAAGCAGCCATCCTGGGTGCCGAGAGCTTTGGTTTCGGCACCACGCCGATGGTGGCCCTGGGTTGTAAATACCTGCGTATCTGCCACCTGAACAACTGCGCCACCGGCGTTGCCACCCAGAACGACTACCTGCGGGAAGAGCACTTCAAAGGCACCGTGGAAATGGCCATGAACTTCTTCCGCTTTGTAGCGGAAGAAACCCGGGAGTGGCTGGCCAGGCTGGGCGTGCGTAGCCTGGAAGAACTGGTGGGCCGCGTAGACCTGCTGGAACGCCTGCCGGGCGACACCGAGCGCCAGAAGAAACTGGACCTCAGCCGCCTGCTGCAGAACGATCATATTCCGGCCGACAAGCCGCAGGTGTGCCAGGTTGAGCGCAACCAGCCCTTCGATGAGGGCAAACTGGCAGAACAGATGGTGAAAGACACTGCCGCCGCTATCGCCGAGAAATCCGGTGGCGCCTGGAGCTACAAAGTCACCAACTGCGACCGTTCCATCGGCGCCCGCCTGTCTGGTGAAATTGCCGCCCGGCATGGCAACCAGGGCATGGCTGATGCAGCCATCACGCTGGATCTTACCGGTACGGCTGGCCAGAGTTTTGGTGTCTGGAACGTAGGTGGCCTGAACATGGTGCTGGAAGGCGACGCCAACGACTACGTGGGCAAGGGCATGACCGGTGGCAAGCTGGTGGTCAAGCCGCCCCGTGGCAGCGACTTCAACACCCAGGAAACCTCCATCATCGGTAACACCTGTCTGTACGGTGCCACCGGAGGCAAGCTGTTTGCCGCCGGTACCGCAGGCGAACGTTTTGCCGTGCGTAACTCCGGTGCCCACGCAGTGGTGGAAGGCGCAGGCGATCACTGCTGTGAGTACATGACCGGCGGCCTGGTGACTGTACTGGGCTCCACCGGCTACAACTTTGGTGCCGGTATGACCGGCGGCTTTGCCTACGTACTGGACCTGGATAACACCTTCGTGGACAAGTACAACCACGAGCTGGTGGATATCCAGCGGATCTCCCGGGAAGACATGGAAGCCTACCGGAACCACCTGCGCGGTGTGATCCGGGAGCATATTTCAGAAACCGGAAGTGCCTGGGCCGAGCACCTTCTGGAGGATTTCGACGATTACATCGGCCGGTTCTGGCTGGTCAAGCCCAAGGCCGCGAACCTGCGCAGCCTGCTGGCCAATACCCGTGCCCGCCCGGAATAACCCCGGGTTCAGAAAGGTTGATGGGCTGTTGCCGGCAGGCGCAGCCCCCGTCGAAATCGAGATGAAGAGAGCAGCAACATGAAAGAACGTCTCCATAATGACTTTCAGTTTGTGGAAGTAGGGCGGGTAGACCCCAAGAAGGTGCCCGCCAAGAAGCGCAAGAAAGAGTTCGGGGAAATCTACCACCCGTTCAGCGAAACCCATGCGGCCTCGCAGGCGCATCGGTGCCTGGAGTGCGGTAACCCGTATTGCGAGTGGAAGTGCCCGGTACACAACTACATTCCGAACTGGCTGAAGCTGGTGTCGGAAGGCAACATCATGAAAGCCGTGGAGTTGTGCCACCAGACCAACTCCCTGCCGGAAGTCTGCGGCCGGGTGTGCCCGCAGGACCGACTGTGTGAAGGTGCCTGTACCCTGAACGACGGCTACGGCGCGGTTACCATCGGTTCCGTTGAAAAGTACATCACCGACACCGCCTTCGCCCTGGGCTGGAAGCCGGATATGTCCAACGTGAAGTGGACGGATAAGAAAGTGGCGGTAATCGGCGCTGGCCCGGCCGGCCTTGGCTGTGCCGACATCCTGGTGCGCAATGGCGTGAAACCGGTGGTGTTTGATCGGTATCCGGAAATCGGTGGCCTGCTGACCTTCGGCATCCCCGAGTTCAAGCTGGAAAAATCCGTGATGGCCCGGCGCCGGCAGGTCTTCGAGGAAATGGGCATGGAATTCCGCCTCAATACCGAGGTGGGCAAGGATGTTCAGCTGAAGGCGATCATCGACGAGTTCGATGCCGTGTTCATGGGCATGGGCACCTACACCTACATGAAGGGCGGCTTCCCGGGCGAAGACCTGCCGGGTGTGTATGATGCCCTGCCGTTCCTGGTGTCTAACGTCAACCGCCGCCTGGGCTTCGAGCAAAAACCCTCCGAGTTCATCGACATGAAAGACAAGAATGTCGTGGTGCTCGGCGGTGGCGATACCGCCATGGACTGTAACCGCACGTCCATTCGCCAGCAGGCGGAAAGCGTGACCTGCGCCTACCGCCGGGACGAAGAAAACATGCCGGGTTCGCGCCGTGAAGTGGCCAACGCCAAGGAAGAAGGGGTGAAGTTCCTGTTCAACCGCCAGCCCGTTGAAATCGTGGGCAACGGCAAGGTGGAAGGCGTGAAAGTGGTCACCACCGAACTGGGCGCCCCGGATGAAAACGGCCGCCGCCGCCCGGAAGTGGTGCCCGGTAGCGAGGAAATCATCCCGGCCGACGCGGTGCTGGTGGCCTTCGGCTTCCGCCCCAGCCCGGCGCCCTGGTTTGACGAGTTCGGCGTAAACACCGACGACTCCGGCCGGGTAACCGCGCCGGAGCAGTCGGAATTTCCGTTCCAGACCAGTAACCCGAAAATCTTCGCCGGTGGCGATATGGTGCGCGGTTCTGACCTGGTGGTGACCGCCATCTGGGAAGGCCGTCAGGCAGCAGAAGGCATCCTGGATTACCTGGATGTCTGATTAACGGCTTGACCGGTGTCAGAAGGGCGGCTTTCTAGTGGAAAGCCGCCCTTTTTTATTGGCGCAAACGGGGTATCATTGCTTCCCATTGTCTCTGACCATTTACCGACGAGAAGACTGGAATTATGACTGAGCTGAAGAACGATCGCTTCCTGCGCGCCCTCATGCGCCAGCCCGTAGACCGCACCCCGGTGTGGATGATGCGCCAGGCCGGCCGTTACCTGCCGGAATACCGCGCAACCCGGGCCAAGGCCGGCGACTTCCTCAGCCTGTGCAAGAACACCCCGCTGGCCTGTGAAGTGACCCTGCAGCCGCTGGAACGCTACCCGCTGGATGCCGCCATCCTGTTCTCCGACATCCTGACCATTCCCGATGCGCTGGGGCTGGGCCTGTACTTCGAAACCGGAGAAGGTCCGAAATTCCGGAAGGTGATTCGTTCTGAAGCAGACGTAGACGCGCTGCCGAAAATGAATGCCGAGTCCGACCTGGACTACGTGATGAACGCGGTCTCCACCATCCGCCGTGAACTGAACGGCCGGGTACCGCTGATCGGCTTTTCCGGCAGCCCCTGGACCCTGGCGACCTATATGATTGAAGGTGGCTCCTCGAAGACCTTCTCGGAAGCCAAGAAGCTGATGTACGGCCAGCCGGAAGTGATGCATCGCTTGCTGGACCACCTGGCGGATGCGGTTATCGACTACCTGAACGGCCAGATCAAGGCCGGCGCCCAGGCGGTGCAGATCTTCGATACCTGGGGCGGCGTGCTGAGCAGCTGGGCCTACGAAGAATTCTCCCTGCGTTACATGAGGAAAATCGTCGCCGGCCTGATCCGCGAAAGCGAAGGTCGCCGCGTGCCGGTAATCCTGTTCACCAAAAACGGCGGCCAGTGGCTGGAGTCCATCGCCGATTCCGGCTGCGATGCCGTTGGCCTGGACTGGACCACCGACATCGGCAACGCCCGCGCCCGCGTGGGTGACAAGGTTGCCCTGCAGGGCAACATGGACCCGGCCATGCTGTATGCGCCGAAAGAGCGCATCCGGCAGGAAGTGGCAGACATCCTGTCCCGCTATGGTTCCGGCTCCGGGCATATCTTCAACCTGGGGCATGGTATTACCCCGGATGTGGATCCGGAGCATGCCGGGGCGTTCATCAATGCCGTTGTCGAATTGAGTGCCGAGTATCACCGGTAAGCTTTCACTTTGGTTCCAGGCCGCTCCTAGCCTGCTAGGGTTGGGGGTGGCGATCTGGTGGATGCGCCTCCAAAAAACCGCTACGAGCCCCCGCAAGCGGGTCCGGCCAGCAATCATAGATTGCTGTCGTTCGACTGCGCATGAAGCTACGCTTCATCAACGCTTGTCTCACCCATGTGCGCTTCTCTCCGGCCATCCATGGCCTCCGAAATTTTTTGGAGGCCTGCCCGCCTCCTTGCTTTCGAACCCCCAGTGGCAGTCCTTTGCTCTCCCCCTGTTTAACGATTATTGACGTCATCAGATACTTTTGGCGTGTTGTGCTTCTGTTTGTGTCGGGTCTATAGTCAAAACAGAGCCAACCGATCAGGAGTTTTGTCTTGGCACCGTCAAATAAAGAGAAACGTAAATTCAGCCGAATGGAGTTCGGGGCTCCCTGTGAATTGTTCTGTGAAGACCAGGTCTGGTCGTCCGAGGTACTGGATATTTCTTTCGGTGGGGTGATGGTCAAACGTCCGGAAGGTGAGGCGTTGCCGTATAACAAGCCGTTTGAGGTGGTGATTCATGTAGACGACCATGCGACTGGCATTGTTATGGCCGTTGAGCTGAGGCATACAGATGATGAACGGCTTGGTTTTCGGTGTGATTACATAGACGCTGAAAGTACTGAGAATCTCGAGCGGTTGGTTGCCAGTCAGCTGGGGGACCTGGCTCTGTTAGAACGGGATTTCGCCAAGCTGATAGGTTAGTGCTTACGCGGTCTGCACAATGTTTGGTAGGGCGGTGTGGGACAGGCTTTTGCAATGTATGGAGGGGCAGTGTCGGGATCCCTTTTCCAAAAATTTCGGAGGCCATGGATGGCCGGAGAGAAGCGCACATGGATGTGCTCGTAGCGGTTTTTGGAAAAGGGATCCCGACACTGCCCCTGTGCTCCAAACCTCGAAGCAGGGAACTCTAAAGCTCCTCCAGCGCCGAAAGGGCATCCGATAGCTTGGTTACCGGGATGACTTTCATGCCCTCCACAGGCTTTCTCGGTGCGTTGCCTTTGGGCACCAGGGCCCGCGTAAAGCCGTGTTTGGCGGCTTCGTAGATGCGCTCCTGCCCGCTTGGCACCGGGCGGATTTCGCCGGACAGGCCCACTTCCCCGAAGATTACCAGATCCTGCGGCAAAGCCCGGTTGCGGAAGGACGAAACCACCGCTGCAAGCAGCGCCAGGTCTGCACTGGTCTCGTTGACCTTTACGCCACCCACCACGTTCACGAACACATCCTGATCCGCCACATGCATCCCGCCATGGCGGTGCAGCACGGCCAGCAGCATCGCCAACCGGTTCTGGTCTGTGCCCACGGCCACTCGCCTCGGGTAGCTGCCCTGGGCCATGTCCACCAGCGCCTGAATCTCCACCAGCATTGGCCGTGTGCCTTCCCACACCACCATCACCACACTGCCCGGCGCGGCTTCTTCGCCCCGGTTCAGGAAGATGGCGCTGGGGTTTTTTACTTCCTTCAGGCCCTGTTCCAGCATGGCGAATACGCCCAGCTCATTCACCGCACCGAAGCGGTTCTTGATGCCGCGAAGGGTGCGGTAACGGCTGTCGCTGGAGCCTTCCAGCAGGATCGAGCAGTCGATCATGTGCTCCAGAACCTTCGGCCCGGCCAGGCTGCCGTCTTTGGTGACGTGGCCGACCAGCAGCAGAATCGTGCCGGTCTGCTTGGCAAAACGGGTGAGGAAAGCGGCGCTTTCGCGTACCTGGGAGACCGAGCCGGGGGCGGATTCGATTTCCGCCACGTGCATTACCTGGATACTGTCGATCACCAGGATGCGGGGTTTTTCCGCTTCGGCTACCTGCAGCAGGCGTTCCACGGAGGTTTCCGAGAGCATTTTCAGGTCTTTGGTGGGCAGGCCCAGCCGCTTGGCGCGCATGGCCACCTGCTGCAGGGATTCCTCACCGGTTACGTACAGGGCAGGGTGCTGGGCGGCGAGCTGACATACTGCCTGCAGCAGCAGGGTACTTTTACCTGCGCCCGGGTGGCCACCCATGAGTACGGCAGAGCCTTCCACAAGACCGCCGCCCAGTACCCGGTCGAATTCCTGCATGCCGGTGCTGATGCGGGCCTGTTCGGCCAGGCTGACTTCGTCCAGGCTTTTGACGGCCGACAGGCTGCCTGCGTAGCCCTCGAACCGCGCGCTTCGAGCGCCTTTGCCGGGGCCCGATACGCCGCGCACTTCGCTGATGGTGTTCCATTCATGGCAGGCCGTGCACTGGCCCTGCCACTTGGAATAGTCCGCACCGCATTCGGTGCAGACGTAGGCGGTTTTTACCTTTGCCATCAGGCCAGCTTCTTGTACTTCATGCGCTTGGGCTGCATGGCAGAATCCCCTTTGCGCTTCTTGAAGTCAGCATCGTAGTCAGTGAAGTTACCTTCGAAGTAGACTACTTCGCCGTCGTCTTCGAACGCCAGGATGTGGGTCGCTACCCGGTCCAGGAACCAGCGGTCGTGCGAGATTACCAGGGCGGAGCCCGGGAAATTCAGCAACGCTTCTTCCAGGGCGCGCAGGGTTTCCACGTCCAGGTCGTTGGTGGGTTCGTCCAGCAGCAATACGTTGCCGCCCTGTTTCAGCAGCTTGGCCAGGTGCAGGCGGTTGCGCTCACCACCGGACAGGTCGCCCACCCGCTTCTGCTGGTCGGTGCCCTTGAAGTTGAAGCGGCCCACGTAGGCGCGGGACGGGGTCTCGTAGTTGCCTACCTTGATGATGTCCTGGCCGTCCGAGAGCTCTTCCCACACGGTCTTGCTGCCGTCCAGGTCGCGCATCTGGTCGACATAGGCCAGTTCCACGGTTTCGCCCACGGTGATGGTGCCGGAGTCCGGCTTGTCCATGCCCGCGATCATCTTGAACAGGGTGGATTTACCGGCGCCGTTACCGCCGATAATGCCGACAATGGCACCGGCCGGTACGTTGAGTGAGACGTTTTCATACAGCAGGCGGTCACCGAAGGCCTTGCTGATGCCGTCTACTTCGATCACCTTGTCGCCCAGGCGAGGTCCGGGCGGGATGTACAGTTCGTTGGTTTCGTTGCGCTTCTGGAATTCCTGGGAGCTCATTTCCTCGAAGCGGGCCATGCGGGCCTTGCTCTTGGACTGGCGGCCCTTGGCGTTGGAGCGAACCCACTCCAGTTCCTGTTTGATGGCCTTCTGGTGAGCAGCTTCCTGCTTGGATTCCATCTCCAGGCGCTTCTCTTTGTTCTCCAGCCACTGGCTGTAGTTGCCTTCGAACGGAATGCCCTGGCCACGGTCCAGTTCCAGAATCCAGCCGGCCACGTTGTCCAGGAAGTAACGGTCGTGGGTGATGGCCACAACAGTGCCTTCGTAATCGTGCAGGAAGCGCTCCAGCCAGGCCACGGATTCGGCATCCAGGTGGTTGGTAGGCTCGTCCAGCAGCAGCATGTCCGGGCCGGACAGCAGCAGGCGGCACAGGGCCACGCGGCGGCGCTCACCACCGGACAGTACTTTCACCTTCTGGTCCCAGGCCGGCAGGCGTAGGGCGTCGGCGGCCACTTCCATCTTGCGTTCGATGTCGTGGCCGTCGGTGGCCTGGATGATCGCTTCCAGCTCGCCCTGTTTCTTGGCCAGCTCGTCAAAGTCGGCATCCGGCTCGGCGTAGGCGGCGTATACCTTGTCCAATTCAGCCAGGGCGTTGTGAACATGGGCGACAGACTCGTCCACGATTTCCTTGACGGTCTTCTCTTCGTCCAGCTCCGGCTCCTGGGGCAGGTAGCCCACATTGATACCGGGTTGGGGCCTGGCTTCGCCGATGTAGTCCTGGTCCACGCCCGCCATGATACGCAGCAGGGTCGACTTACCTGAGCCGTTCAGACCCAGCACGCCAATCTTGGCGCCCGGGAAGAAGCTCAGGGAAATGTCTTTAAGAATCTCCCGCTTGGGCGGAACCACCTTGCCCACGCGGTTCATGCTAAATACGTACTGGGCCATGTCGGCTAAAACCTCTTTGTTCCGTGGCAAAAGTCACTAAGGCAGGCCCACTCACAACCTGCCTGAAAACAGAACCCCGTAAGGTATCTAAACCCCAAAGGGATAGCAATTGAGCAAAAACCGGGATCACCGATGTGCCGGTATCTGCGGACGCCATAAAGGATGATTTTTAACCCGCAATCGCGATAGAATAGCGGCCCAAATTTTCAGGGGTTACGGCCTGCACAGGGGCAGCGCCGGGCCAGCATACAGACAGGGGCAGCACATCCATGTTTAATCGTGATATGAAAATCGCCGGATTCGATGACGCATTGTGGAACGCCATGCAGGCGGAAGAGAAGCGTCAGGAAGCGCACATCGAGCTAATCGCATCCGAAAACTACACCAGCCCGCGGGTGATGGAAGCCCAGGGCAGCGTGCTGACCAACAAGTACGCCGAAGGCTACCCCGGCAAGCGCTACTACGGTGGTTGCGAGTTTGTCGATATTGCCGAGCAGCTGGCCATTGACCGTGCCAAGGAGCTGTTTGGTGCCGCCTACGCCAACGTGCAGCCGCACTCCGGTTCCCAGGCTAACTCCGCCGTATTCATGGCGCTGCTCAAGCCCGGCGACACCGTTCTGGGCATGAGCCTGGCCCACGGTGGTCACCTGACCCACGGTGCCAGCGTGAACTTCTCCGGCAAGATCTACCACGCCGTTCAGTACGGCCTGAACCCGGAAACCGGCCTGATCGATTACGACGAAGTGGAAGCACTGGCCGTTGAGAACAAGCCGAAGATGATTATTGCTGGCTTCTCTGCCTACTCCCAGGAACTGGACTTTGCCCGCTTCCGCGAGATTGCTGACAAGGTTGATGCTTACCTGTTCGTAGATATGGCGCACGTAGCAGGCCTGGTTGCTGCGGGTGTTTACCCGGATCCCGTTCCTCACGCTCACGTTGTCACCACCACTACGCACAAGACTCTGCGCGGCCCCCGTGGCGGCCTGATCCTGGCCTGCGACGACGAAGACCTGCAGAAGAAACTGAACTCTGCCGTCTTCCCGGGTGGCCAGGGTGGCCCGCTGATGCACGTCATCGCCGCTAAGGCTGTGTGCTTCAAGGAAGCCATGAGCGACGAGTTCAAGGCCTACCAACAGCAGGTAGTTAAGAACGCTGCCGCCATGGCCGAAGTGTTCATCGAGCGCGGCTTTGACGTGGTTTCCGGTGGCACCAAGAACCATCTGTTCCTGGTCAGCCTGATCAAGCAGGACATCACGGGTAAAGATGCCGACGCCGCCCTGGGCCGCGCCCACATCACCGTAAACAAGAACGCCGTTCCGAACGACCCGCGTTCGCCGTTCGTGACCTCCGGCCTGCGTATCGGTACCCCGGCGGTTACCACTCGCGGCTTTGGTGAGCAGGAATGCCGTGACCTGGCTGGCTGGATGTGCGACATCCTCGACAACCTTGAAGACGACGCCGTCATCAGCCGCGTACGTGAACAGGTTGAAGCGGTGTGTGCCCGCTTCCCGGTTTACGGCTGAAACGCACGGTAATGTGCCTGCCCGGGTGCTCCGCAAGGACCACCCGGGTTCTTCCTTTCCGGAGCCTGTGAATTATGCATTGTCCTTTCTGTGGTGAAGCCGATACCAAGGTGATTGATTCACGTCTGGTGGCCGAGGGCGACCAGGTGCGCCGCCGCAGGGAGTGCTTGTCCTGCCACGAGCGTTTTACCACCTTTGAAACCGCCGAACTGGTGATGCCCCGGGTGGTCAAGCAGGACGGCACCCGTCAGCCCTTTGATGAAGAAAAACTGCGGGCAGGGCTGATGAAGGCACTGGAAAAACGGCCGGTGAGCATCGAGCAGATCGATGCTGCCCTGAACCGGATCAAATACCGCCTGAGAGCCACCGGCGAGCGTGAAGTAAAATCCATGCAGCTGGGCGAAGAGGTAATGACCGAACTGCGCCAGCTCGACAAAGTGGCCTATGTACGCTTTGCCTCGGTGTATCGCAGCTTTCAGGACATCAACGAGTTCAAGGAAGAAATCGAGCGCTTGTCTCAGGGCAATGGCGATGCCGCCGTGGATGTTGCCCGTGTGCTGGCGGATAACCAGTCAGACAAAGGCAAAGAATGATTTCAGACCGTGACCGGGCAATGATGGCCCGGGCCATCCAGCTGGCCTGGCGCGGCCGTTATTCCACCCATCCGAACCCCAGGGTTGGCTGCGTGATCGCCAGGGGTAACCGGATTGTTGGTGAGGGCTGGCACGAGCGGGCCGGCGAAGCCCATGCGGAAGTGCGGGCCCTGAGCCAGGCCGGGTATGAAGCCCGGGGCGCTACGGCCTACGTCACCCTGGAGCCCTGCAGCCACTACGGCCGCACGCCGCCCTGTGCGAAGGCGCTGATAGAGGCCGGAGTTGCCCAGGTGTTTGCAGCAACGACAGACCCCAACCCCTCGGTGTCTGGCCGGGGGCTGGATATGCTGCGGGAAGCCGGTATCCGGGTGACTGAAGGCCTGATGGGGGATGAAGCCGCCCGCCTGAATCCGGGGTTCATGAAGCGCATGCGCACCGGACGGCCCTGGGTACGGCTGAAAATGGCCGCGAGCCTGGATGGCCGCACCGCCATGGCTTCCGGTGAAAGCCAGTGGATTACCGGGCCCGAGGCACGGCAAGACGTGCAAAGGCTGCGGGCCATGAGTGATGCTATTCTGACAGGTGTCGGTACGGTTTTGGCCGATGACCCGTCCCTGACCGTGCGCCGGGACGAAATGGGCGATACCGGCGATGCCACCGATCCGTCGCGCCAGCCGTTGCGGGTGATTGCAGACCGTGATGCCCGCACACCGTCCACAGCCCGGATTCTTCGGGGTGGTAACGTGCAGGTGTTCTGTGCCAGCTCTACCCTGGCCACCGGCCCGGCACAGGATTTGGCGGCACTGGGCGTTCGCCTGACGGGTGTGGCCTGGAAAGACAACGGCGTGGATGTATCCGAGTTACTGGATGCCCTGGGTGAACTGGGCATCAACGAATTACTGGTAGAGGCCGGCCCGACACTGGCAGGCACCTTTATCAACGAGAACCTGGTAGACGAACTCTGGCTCTACCAGGCACCGGTTTTTCTGGGCAGTACCGGGCGCCCGACCGCCCACCTGCCCATCGAAGTCATGGCAGACAAAGTGCAATGGAAGGTGCTGGATCGCCGACAGGTAGGAGAGGATCAGCGATTGATCCTGGCCCGCCACTAAACATTCAATTCATTCCTCCGGGCCTTCAATGGTGAGGGCAGGGGTGACAGGGTGCGGAACCGTATGGCACTGAACAGTATTGAAGAGATAATCGAAGATATCCGTCAGGGCAAGATGGTTATCCTGATGGACGACGAAGATCGCGAAAACGAAGGCGACCTGGTGATGGCTGCAGAACACTGCACGCCGGAAGCCATCAACTTTATGGCGAGGTTCGGCCGCGGCCTGATCTGCATGCCCATGACCCGGCAGCGTTGCGAACAGCTGGGCCTGCCGCTGATGGTTCAGCAGAACGCCTCCGGCTTCGGCACCAAGTTCACGCTGTCTATCGAAGCCCGTGAAGGCGTCACCACCGGCATCTCGGCCGCTGACCGCGCCCGCACCGTGCAGGCTGCCGTGGCACGCGATGCCAAGGCGTCTGACCTGGTTCAGCCGGGCCATATCTTCCCGCTGATGTCCGATCCCGGCGGTGTATTGAGCCGTGCCGGCCACACCGAAGCCTCCTGTGACCTGGCTGCGCTGGCCGGTTGCGAACCGGCGGGTGTGATCTGCGAGATCATGAACGACGATGGCTCCATGGCCCGCCGTGAAGACCTGGAACGCTTTGCCGAAGAGCACGGCCTTAAGGTCGGCACCATCGCAGACCTGATCCACTACCGCACCATGAACGAGAAAACCGTGGAGTGTGTGGAAGAGCACGAGCTGGATACCGAATATGGCGTGTTCAAGTTGCGCACCTACCGGGACAATGTTCAGGGTGCCACCCACCTGGCCATGGTGATGGGCGACATCAGCCCGGATGAGCCGGTGTTTGTGCGGGTGCATATTACCGACACCCTGCGCGACCTGCTGGGTGCCCGGCGTAAGGATTCCCGCAGCTGGCCGCTGCACCATGCCCTTGAAAAAGTGGCCACTGAAGGGCGCGGCGTGGTGGTTCTGCTCAACAGTGCGGAAGACAGCTACAACCTGGAAGACCGTATCCAGGAATTCTACGACCAGGGCCCGAAGTCAGCAGGCAAGGGCAGCTCCGGTGTGTACTTTACCGTGGGTACCGGTTCGCAGATTCTGCGCGACATCGGCGTGGGCAAAATGCGCCTGCTGAGCCCGCCGGTGAAATTCTCCGCCATCTCCGGTTTCGACCTGGAAGTGGTGGAATACGTACCCTATACCCACGAATGATCAACCCGGCTGCCGCCCTGATTCCGGCAGCCCGCGAAGGAGCCCGAGATGGCAGATATCAAAGTAATTGAAGGTGATTTTACCCAGTGCAGCGGCCGTTACGCGCTGGTGGTTGGCCGGTTTAACGGCTTTGTTGTAGAAAGCCTGGTGGAAGGTGCGGTAGATACCCTGCGCCGCCACGGTATTGCCGATGACGACATCACCATTATCCGCGTACCGGGTGCCTACGAAATGCCGCTGGCGGTCAAGCGTGTGGCGGAAACCTCCGACTACGACGCCATCATCGCCCTGGGCGCAGTGATTCGTGGTGGTACTCCGCACTTTGAATACGTAGCCGGTGAAGCCTCCAGTGGCCTGGGCGCTGTCAGCCTGGAAACCGACGTGCCGGTCACCTTCGGTGTACTGACCGTGGACTCCATCGAGCAGGCCATCGAGCGCTCCGGCACCAAGGCCGGTAACAAAGGTGCGGAAGCTGCGATTACTGCCCTGGAAATGGTCAGTCTGTTCAAAAAGTTGGGTGAGTAATGAGCGAAGCGGGTGATACCTCTCCCCAACCGGGGAAAACCAGCCAGCCAAAAGCTGGCGACCGCCGCCGGGCGAGGGCCCTTGCTATGCAGGGCCTGTATCAGCGGCACTTCAGCAAGTCTCCGATCTCTGATATTGAAGCCGAGTTCATGGTTGATAACGACATGAGCAAGGTGGATATCATGTACTTCCGCGACCTGCTGCGGGGCGTACACCGGGAGCAGGCCGAACTGGACAGGCTGATCGAGCCGTTCCTCGACCGTCCCCTGAAAGAAGTGGATCCGGTTGAACTGGCCATCGTGCGCCTGGGTGCCTACGAGCTGAAATGCCGTATCGATGTGCCCTATAAAGTGGTGATCAACGAAGGTATCGAAATGGCCAAGCGCTTTGGCGGTACTGAAGGCCACAAGTTCGTGAACAGTGTGCTGGACAAACTGAGCCGCCGCCTGCGGCTGGCCGAAACCCGTCCACGCTGATTCATGGGTGAATTCGAGCTGATCCGGCAGTACTTCCAGCCGCTGGCAAGCAACGCCAGGAACGATCAGCTTGTGCTTGGCCCCGGAGATGACTGCGCCATCCAGCGGGTGCCGCCGGGCCGCGACCTGGTGTTTTCAGTGGATACCCTGGTAGAGGGTGTCCACTTTCCCCCTCACTATGCTCCTTCCCACCTTGGGTGGCGGGCACTGGCGGTAGCCGTCAGTGACCTGGCGGCCATGGGTGCCGAGCCTGTCTGCTTTACCCTGGCCCTGAGCCTGCCGGAAGCAGATTCCGACTGGTTGGCGGGCTTTGCCGAAGGGCTGTCCCGGGCCAGCCAGGCGTTCGGTATTACCCTGGCCGGCGGTGACACCACCCGAGGCCCGTTAACGATCACTATCCAGGTTCATGGCACCGTAAGGGCCGGCCAGGCTTTGTTGCGCTCCGGCGCCCGAGAGGGTGACCAGGTATGCGTAACCGGCCCGCTGGGCAACGCCGGTGCTGCGCTGGACTATCTTGAGGATCCGGAACCGGGCGCACGGCAAAAGGCCCTGCTGGGCAGTTACCATAGCCCGCAACCCCAACTGAAACTCGGGGCAAGCCTGGCCGGTAAGGCCAGCGCCGCTATCGATATTTCTGACGGCCTGCTGGCAGACTTGCAGCACATTCTGGAGGCGTCTGGTGTGGGTGCCGAACTGGATGTGGCCAGCATTCCGATGTCGGAAGAGCTTAGGCAGTTGCAGGGAGTGCGGGCGCTGGACCTCGCCCTGACCGCTGGTGACGACTACCAGCTGTGCCTGACCATCGCCCCGGAGACACTGGCCGCGCTGCCTGCGCCAGTCCGTGAACAACTGACGGTGATCGGCCGGATTGTGCCGGAGCCGGGGCTGACGTTAGCAGGCGCGCCTGCCGGCTACCAAACCCAGGGATATGACCATTTCGGGAGGTCTGATTGACAGACGATAACTTGATGCATGAACCGGATGCTCCGGCCGCCATCCTGCCGCCGGGCTTTCTGCGCCATCCGGTGCATTTTCTGGCCTTCGGCTTTGGCAGTGGTGCTGCGCCAAAGGCACCTGGCACCTGGGGTAGCCTGGCCGCTATTCCTGTTTGGTATGCGTTCGCCTGGTTGCCACCGATGGCCTACTGGCTGGTGGTATTGGCTGCATTTGTGGTGGGGATCTGGCTGTGCGGTAAAACCGCCGACGACCTGAAGGTGCACGACCACGGTGGCATTGTATGGGACGAGTTTGTGGGCATGTGGATTGCCCTGGGGTTGTTTCCGGACCAGATTTACGGCGTGCTGATGGCGTTCATGCTGTTCCGTTTCTTCGATGTGCTCAAGCCCTGGCCTATCAACTGGCTGGATGCCCGGCTACCCGGCGGGCTGGGAATTATGGTGGATGACGTCGTCGCAGGCATCATGGCGCTGGCCTGCCTGTGGGGAATCGACACCTGGGTGATGCCCTATATCGTCTAACGGTGCTGTTCAGTGCAGCTGCGGCTCGTCTGGCAGCATACGCACCACGTGCAGGAACCGCTTCAGCCCGATTTCCGCTCGCTCACGGGTGGCGAAGGGGCCGCTGTCAAAGCCTTCCCGGGTGGTGAAATACCACTTGCTGCCAACACAGAAAAATCGGCTGCTGCGAAAGGGTGGTGGTCCGTCTTCTCCGGTTCTTCGCTGGGTGTCCATGGTAACCTCCCGAGCTTTGATTGCGCAGTTTAAGGTTTGACGTTCTTGCCCTGAGCCCCGGGTATGTTCAGAATGCTTGGCAGTTGTCAGTCACGTGTCCTGGCCCACTGAAGGGCCGTCCTATGGAAAAGGAGCTAAATGAGTATGTGTCACGTTCGCGGGTTTTTCAAGCTGGTGGTTTTAATGCTCAGCGTTACCCTGGTGGGCTGCGCTTCCTCCCTTGTGCGCATTGATACCTGGCAGGGTGATCCCGCCGGGTACTGGCGTGAGCGGTGATGCGCAATCCGGATCAACGCTGGACCGTATGAAGTCCCTGTGGGGCGACGCCACTGAAGAAGAAAAGCGCGAGTTCCTGCGCTGGGCGTTCGAATAAACCTGCAAAAGGCCGGGCACAGTGCCCGGCCTTTGCATTAGCGTTTGAAGCGCTTCAGACCGCTCTTCAGAAAACCTTCCATGTAGTTCATCAGTTCGTCGGTCAGGCTCTGGCTGCCGCTTGCCGGCAACTCGTTACCTTCGTCCGGGCCCAGTGAGGCGACCGCGGCTTCCATGCTGGCCAGGCTTTCCTCGGTTAACGCTTTAAATGCATCGCCATCCGCGACGACATCCGGGCACAGGGTGAAGTTGAGGGTCAGCTGGCCCTGATAGCTCACCGCAACAATTACCAGCCCCATGCTGTCGAACAGCGGCGCACTGTTGAACTGCTGTACCAGCCTGGCGCCTTGCAGGAACAGTGGTACCTGTGGGCCAGGTACATTGGTAATGGGCAGGTTGAACAGGGGCTGGTAGCGCTGGGCCACCTGCAGTTCCGAATACAGCCGGGCCGAGAGCGCCAGCAGGGTAGAGGGCAGCAGTTCGGTGAGCCGGTCGGCGGCAATGGCTTCGCGGTAGGGTTCCGAATCCACCGCGTTGCGATGGATGCGGCGAATCCGCGCGGCCGGGTTGGGCTCGGTGGTGGCCAGGTCCAGCAGCATGGCAGACATCTGGTTGCCGGTAGCCCGTCGCAGACTGCTGGAGCGCACGGAGATGGGGGTCATGGCAACCAGTGAGCGGTCGGTGCCGTTATCCTGCATAAGCAGGTAGCGGCGCAGGACCTCCGCACACAGGCCCAGAACCACATCGTTCAGGGTTACGTCAGCCAGGCTGGATTTGATGGCTTTCAGCCGGGACAGGCTTACCTGTGTGGAAACCAGCCGCCGGTTGGCGGTGATCTGCCGGTTAAACGGGCTGTGGGGTGCGGTGAACAGGGGCAGGGGCAAGGGCAGCTTGCGAAGTTGCCGGTGGACGAGCCCGCGAGCGGTGACTTCGGCGGCATTGTAAGCCAGCGAGGCAAACTGCATCGGGGTTTTCAGCATATTGGCGCCGGCCTGTAGAAACACCCGTTCTTCAGACGGTTCCGGCCGGGGCAGCCAGGGCCGGGGCTGGGGAATGGCGCGCGGCTCTGGCGTGTATTCCAGCAGCTTGCCCATGATTTCCTCGCCACTGAAGGCATCGATAGCCGCGTGGTGCAGCTTTACGATCAGGGCAAAGCCTTCTTTCTCGCCTTCCCGGTCGTCCAGCTTGAAGCCATCCACGAAGGTGATATGCCACAGCGGGCGGTCCCGTTTCAGGGGCTCTTCCAGGATTTTGGACGCCAGCGACATCAGGCTCGACTGCTTGCCGTGTTCGCCCAGGTTCACATAGGCCAGGTGCCGCTCGATGCTGAAATCCGGGTCATCAATCCAGTAGGGGCGCCCCAGGCGCAGGGGGATTTCCTTGAGCTTCTGCCGGAACAGGGGAACCACGTGCAGGCGGCTGCGCAGATACGCGACAAAGGTGCTGAATGCCAGGGGGTATTGCAGGTCGCTGGCGTCGAACAGATACACGCCGCCAATATGCATGGGCGTGGTTTCCGACTCCAGGTACAGGAACGAGGCATCCAGTTCCGACAGCTGACGCATTGAGCGCACTCCCTTGTGTGTCACTTTTAACGATGCGGGTGGCCGAGTATATCGCAAACACCCGGGCTGCCGGTTGGCCTGGCTGCCCGGTATTTATTCCGGCTGCAGCCAGTTCTGGATGCCGTTGTCATTGCCCAGATAATCCCAGAACCACATCAGGGCCTTGCCCTTGTCTTCGCTGTGCCGAGCCAGGTGGATGGCAATGGCCGGCCTTGGTTCGTGCACTTCCTTGGCAACCAGTGAACCACGGGCGAGCTGTTCCCGGATGCGGGGTACTGGCAGCCAGCCAACTCCGAGCCCGGCCTCCTGAACGGCAATTTTCTGATCAATATTACTGACCGTAAGCGTTCGCTGCCTGCGGAAAATACCGGCATGGCCGGGTGGTAGTGAGCGGGAAGTATCCGCCGCAACGGCGGCCGGATAAGGTGCAATATCCGCCTCCGCCAGAGGCTCTTTCGCGTTCGCCAGCGGATGGCTGGCGGCCACCGCAAACACAAACGGCACCTCGCCCAGCGCCTTGGTAGTGAAACTGCCGGCCGGTTTGCTGAGCTGGTCTGCACCCACAATCATATCCACCCGCCGGCTTTGCAGGGCATCCCAGGCACCGGCGAATACTTCCTCCACAATCTGCACATCCACCGGCACGCCCAGCTGGTAAAAGGCCTCGATGGCGGGAAACAGGCAGTCTGCCGGCATCAGCGAGTTAAACCCGATCCGCAACCGCGTTTCCCAGCCTTCCGCCACCTGGCGGGTGGAGTGGGCCAGGTTCTCCGCTGCCTCAAGCAAAGACCGCCCTTCCTCCAGCAGGTAACGCCCCGCCGGAGTCAGCACAGCTTTGTGGCCGCTACGGTCAAAGATACTGACGTTGAGATCTTCTTCGAGCTTCTGAACCGTGTAACTGATGGCCGAAGGCACCCGGAACAACTCCCCCGCCGCCCCGGCAAAACTGCCCTTGCGGTCAATGGCGTCCAGTACTTTAAGTGCGTCTATGGTGATGGCTGTATGCATGTTCGAATTATCTGAAAGTGTTTGCCAGAAATGCTTGCTATCAGCGTAGCAGGGCAGGGGTTAGTCTGTCGTCAGGTTGTAGAAATTCTTTGCCACGGAATCCACGGAAGGACACAGAAAGAAAAGACTTAAAGAATTTTTTGCCACGAAATCCACGAAAAAACACGAACAAAGATTACTGAATAAAAGCCTGGCAAGTCTTTGTCTTTAATTTCGTGTTCTTTAGTGGATTTCGTGGCAAATCATTTTTCTTTTTTCCGTGTCCTTCCG
>NZ_DFLY01000004.1:0-37409 GCF_002375525.1 Marinobacter sp. UBA3607
TCCCGGTAAAGCGCGATGAACCTTTTTTAAGGGTATCCCGTTTGACTAATGACTATAGAAACAACAAGCGCGGAATGAAAACGGAGAAATCAGCAAAGCTTATTCAGTTTGTCTGATCAAGGCATCAAAGGGCGGGGTCTGACCCCGTGTCGAACAATCTGCGCATTTGCAGCAGGGCAACCACGATCAGTGCGCCGGAAAGCCCGAAAGCCAGCACAAAACCGCCCAACTCCAGCAAGGCGCCGAACATCAGCGGCGCCAGGAAGTGAATGGCGCGATTGGCCATCAGGCGCATACCGAGCGCACCGGAGCGCTTTTCCCGCTCCACGCTTTCGGCCAGGATAACCATCGAAAGTGGCTGAGTGAGGCCGGACCCAATGCCCACCAGCACCGCCAGCAGCCCCAGTAAAACCATGTGTTCGAACAGGCCCAGCAGGCCAATGCCTGCGGCGAGGGTTCCCAGAGACAGCAACACCGTATTCTCGCGCCCGCCAGCCAAGGCAATCATGCGCGCCATAAAGGGCCGGATCAGCATGGACACACCCGCCCGCAAGCTGACCAGTACACCAATCACCACCGGTGTCATGGCCAGGCTTTCCAGGTAAACCGGCAGGTAGCTGCCGTACACGCCCAGGGCAAACATCCCGAGCACAGTAACCAGCACCGACAGCTGGACGCCCCGGTTAGCCTTCATTAACGCCCACTGAGCCCGGAAGCCCGCCTGCTTTCGGGTGATCGCCATCCGCTCCCGGGCCTGGCCGGTGAGTAGTAATCCAGACAGGGCTGCCAGCACCGCAAACAGCGCCATCACCAAAAAGACATCCCCCCGGCCGGTTTCGCTTGCCAGCAGTGCCCCGGCCAGCAAGGGGCCCACCACCTGCCCGCCGGACAGCCAGGTGGAATACCAGCCGAAATATTTCTCCAGCGAGGGCCCGGTGCCCAGATTGGAAATAATGGTCTGGGCGGACAGCACCATTTGCAGGTGCGCCAGCCCCACCAGCAACTGGCCCAGCACAAGGCCGCCAAAGCCATACCAGAAGTGCATGGACAACAGCCCCGCCACCATCAACACTCCGCCGGCGATCAGTGTGGCACGGCCACCGAGACGGGTAACCACGCCCCCGAGGGGAATCGCCAGCAACAATGGCAACAGATACTGGGTACTGAGCACCGCACCCAATACCAGCGGCGAGGCGCCCAACTGCAAGCCATAAACCGGCACCGCCACAATCAGCATGGAATAAACCACAAAGCAGAATGTGAGCGAGAGGCAGACTGCAAAAAAGTTTCGGGCAGCGTCGGGGCTTATGGATGAAGGCAAGGGGTCGTCCTGATGGGCCTGGCGGATGGTTAGGCGACTATCTTAACGCGGCCGGCAAGCGGGGTGAAATCCACGCCCGTAAAAGAAAGGCCAGCCCCTTTCGGAAGCTGGCCTTAATGATCAAGCCTGTCATCTCAGGCCTTTCAACCCCGGGGTCAGACCCCGGGTCTGACCCCGGGGTTGACGACTGCTTATTCGGCTGAGGCGATCAGGCTGGCGTTGCCGCCGGCGGCGGTGGTGTCGATACACAGGTGGCGTTCGATCACGTAGCGCTGGTCCAGCTTGTGCTCAGTGATGATCGGCAGCAAGGCACCATCGCGCTTGGCCAGGGCCTGGCGGTACTGCTTCAGCAGCGGCTTTTCAGCCACGCTGGTAACCGCTTCATAACCGTTGAGCTGAATCAGCGCGTCGGGCTCCAGCAGGCCGTCTACGGCGGCTACCGGCAGGCCGGCTTTGATGGCGTCGGCCAGCAGCTTTTCAACACCCGGTGCGATCACGACCACCTTGTTGCCCTGGGACAACGCAGTGCCCGCCTGCTCTATCGCAGATTCCGCATCCGGCCCAACACAAAGCACAACACCACGGGCATGGCAGGACAGATGGTTCTGCTCGCCAGTCGGCCCCGGCATTTCCTCGTAGCCTTCATCCAACGGTGCAGGCAGGTCACCAAAGTACGGCTTGAGCGCCTGCTGCCGGCCTTCTGCGACCGGAGCATCTACCTTCGCCAGCTGGTCGATCAGCTTCTGCACCTTGCTGGCCGTAACCGATTTGGCATCGGCAGGGGCCGCCTTTTCAACCACCTCGCCTTTGATGAACCGGCGCACATACTGCGGGCCACCGGCTTTCGGGCCGGTACCGGACAGGCCTTCGCCGCCGAACGGCTGGGAGCCCACGATGGCGCCGATCTGGTTACGGTTAACGTAGGTGTTGCCCACCTTGATACGACTGGAAATGTGCTCAATGCGGCGATCAACACGGCTATGGATACCAAACGTCAGGCCGTAGCCCTTGGCGTTCACAGCATCGATCACCTTGTCGATATCCTTCGCGGCGAAGGTGGCCACATGCAGCACCGGGCCGAAGATTTCCTCTTCCATTTCCTCGATGCCGCTAACCTTGAGCACTGCAGGCGACACAAACCGGCCCTTCTCAGGCACCGACATTTTCTTCAGCAACTTGCCCTGCTGCTCAAATTTATCGCAATGATCGGCAATTTTCGTGCGGGCGTCCTCGTCGATCACCGGGCCCACGTCTGTAGACAGCAGCCACGGGTCGCCAACGCCCAACTCTTCCATAGCACCGTAGAGCATTTCCAGCAGGTTCTCGGCGATGTCTTCCTGCACGTAGAGCATACGCAGGGCGGAACAGCGCTGGCCGGCACTCTGGAATGACGAAGCCAGTACATCCCGCACCACCTGCTCGGGCAGCGCCGTGGAATCCACAATCATGGCATTCAGGCCACCGGTTTCTGCCACCAGCGGGGCATCCGGCGCCATTTTTTCTGCCATGGCCTTGTTGATGCGCTGTGCCGTGGCGGTAGAGCCGGTGAAACACACGCCGGTTACCCGGGCGTCTGAGGTCAGCGCTGAGCCCACGGTTGCACCGGTGCCCGGCAGCAACTGCACGGCGGCTTTCGGAATACCCGCCTGGTGCATCAGTTCCACCGCACGAACGGCCAGCAGCGAGGTCTGTTCCGCCGGCTTGGCCAGCACCGCGTTACCGGCAGCAAGGTTCGCCAGGATCTGGCCGGTGAAGATAGCCAGCGGGAAGTTCCATGGCGAGATACAGCACATCACACCCCGGGCCTGGCCATCGTCCTTGTAGCGGATGCCTTCGTTGGCGTAGTACATGGCAAAGTCGACGGCTTCGCGAATTTCCGCCACCGCATCAAGCAGGGATTTACCGGCTTCACGGGTGGTCAGCGCAAACAGCTCGTGCACATTCTCTTCGTACAAATCACCGACTTTGCGGATCATCTCGGCCCGCTGCTCCGCCGGCACTGCCGACCACTGGCTGAAGCCGTCCCGGGCGGCGTCCATGGCCGCATGGATGTCGGCTTCGGAGGTGTAGGTAATATGGCCCACCAGGTCATCCGGATCGGCCGGGTTACGCACTTCCACCACTTCATCACTGGTGGATTCCACCGCCAGCACCGGGCCGCCCTGCCACTGATGGGATTTGTACCGGTTACGGCCGGCGTCAATTTCCGCCACCGTCACCGGATCGGTAATGTCCCAGCCCTTAGAGTTACGGCGCTGGTCACCGAAGATCTTCGCCGGCGGCACAATGGCCTTGCTGGAAATGTCATGGCCCAGCTGCATCACCACGTCGATCGGGTCTTTGGCGATCTCTTCCGGCGTAATGCTGGTGTCGACAATCTGGTTTACAAAGGAGCTGTTGGCCCCGTTTTCCAGCAGGCGGCGCACCAGGTACGCCAGCAGGTCTTTGTGGGCACCAACCGGAGCGTAGATACGGCACGGCACCTTGCTGTCTTCCAGTACCTGGTCGTGCAGCGATTCACCCATACCGTGCAGGCGCTGGAACTCAAACTTGTCCCGGCCCAGGTCTTTCGCCAGTTCCAATACCGCAGACACCGAGTGGGCGTTGTGGGTAGCAAACTGCGGGTAAATCCGATCAGTCATGCCCAGCAACTGGCGGGCGCAGGCCAGGTAAGACACGTCACTGCAGGCCTTGCGGGTAAACACCGGGAAGCCGTCCAGGCCCATCACCTGGGCCCGCTTGATCTCGGCATCCCAGTAGGCGCCTTTTACCAGTCGCACCATGATGCGGCGGTCGAGTTTTTCAGACAGGGCATACAGCCAGTCAAGGGTCTGGGAAGCCCGCTTGGCGAAGGCCTGGACCACCACGCCAAAGCCGTCCCAACCTTTGAGTTCTTCGTCTGAGAGGATAGCTTCGATCACGTCCAGAGACAGGTCCAGGCGGTCCTGCTCTTCGGCATCGATGTTGAAGCCCATATTGGCCGCGGCGGCTTTTTTGGCGAGGGTCAGGGCGCGGGGGACCAGCTCGGTCATCACCCGCTCCTTCTGGCCGTATTCATAACGGGCCAGCAAGGCAGACAGTTTTACGGAAATACCGGGATTGGTGCGCACATCGCCTTCGCAACGCTTGCTGATGCTGTCGATGGCATCGGAATAGGCGTTGAAGTAACGCTCGGCATCGGCATCGGTGCGGGCCGCTTCGCCCAGCATGTCATAGGAATAGGTGTAGCCCTGCTCTTCCTGGGATTTGCCGCGGTCCTGGGCTTCTTCAATGGTACGGCCCAACACAAACTGCCGGCCCATTTCTTTCATGGCCTGGCCAGCGGCGGTGCGCACCACCGGTTCACCCAGGCGCTTCACCATCTTGCGCAGGGTGTCACCCACGCTCTGGCGCTCGGAGTCTTTCAGCAGGTTGCTGGTCATCAGAAGGGCCAGCGTGGCCGAGTTGATCAGGCCGGACTTGGCTTTACCCACGTGGGCGCCCCAGTTGCCGGAGGTGATCTTGTCTTCGATCAGATCCTGGATGGTGAGGTTATCCGGCACCCGCAACAGCGCCTCCGCCAGGCACATCAGGGCCACGCCCTCTTTGGTGGTCAGGCCGTATTCAGCCAGGAACTTTTCCATGATGGTGGGCTTGGCGTTATCACGCACATCCCGCACCAGGTCCGCTGCCCGGGCTGAAATGGCCTTTCGGGTTTCATCAGACAGCTGAGCCTGCTCAATCAGCTGGTGAATCACTTCATATTCATCCGCCAGGTAGTTATTGCGGATGGTCTGGCGAATGTCCTGAAGCCCGGGGGACACGGATTGCTGCAGACTCATGGATGTACCTCCTGATTATTTTGATTACTGACCGCATTGTAGCCAACGGGGAATATGCTATTTACCTAATACAGCGCGAAAGACCGAGATACTTTCCTTTTCTGATACGTTAAAAATTACCGTTTCGCCCACAAATTCACTAAAATCAGCCATATTCACCAAACCAATGAAAGCCAGCCACCTCCTTCAAGGATAGCAGCCATGTCAGATCTCGACAGGATCGACCTTTCCATCATCCGGGAACTCCAGAAAAACGGGCGGATCACCGTCACCGAGCTGGCCTCGCGGGTGGGCTTGTCGAAAACCCCTTGCCAGGTGCGCATGCGCCGGCTCGAAGACCAGGGCTATATCACCGGCTACAGCGCCATGGTGAACCAGACCAAGCTGGGCCAGTCCCACGTCGCCTTCGCCCAGGTAACCCTTAACGACACTTCGAGCAAAGCCCTAGCGGCGTTCAACGCTGCGGTCAAACAGATCTCTGCGGTCGAGCAATGTCACATGATGGCCGCCAACTTTGACTATCTTCTGAAGGTGAGAACAAAGAACATGGCCGAGTACCGGCAGGTACTGGGAGAACAGATTTCCAGCCTGCCCCATGTGCTGCAGACCAGTTCATTTGCGGTGATGGAGAATGTAAAGGATCGGGGGTTGTAGGGATTAAATAGCCCCGTTTACGGAAATCCCACAAAGCGGGGGTGCGCAGAGCCATGTTTGACTTTAAACTTGGCGCCGAATAACCAACCTGATTAGTAGGATATTAACCCGGCCCTATTCTGGAGATTGCCGATGCATCTGGTACTGATCCTGGTCGCGATCATAATTTTCATTGTGTTCGCCACCAGCCGACTGAAACTGAATCCGTTTATCACCCTGTTACTGGCATCCTTCCTGGCTGCCTTCGCGTTTGGTTTACCACTTGAAGATATCGAGAAAACCATCCGCGCCGGCTTCGGCAACATTCTGGGCTACATTGGCCTGGTGATCGTGCTGGGCACAATTATCGGCGTTATCCTCGAACGCACTGGCGCAGCCATCGTGATGGCCGAAACCATTATCAAGATCCTGGGCCAGAAGTTTCCTACCCTCACCATGTCACTGGTCGGGTTTATTGTTTCCATACCGGTCTTCTGCGACTCCGGCTATGTCATTCTTAACAGCCTGAAGCGTTCCATGGCCCGCTCCCTGAGCGTATCGCCGGTCTCGATGACCGTTGCCCTGTCTACCGGCCTGTTCGCAACCCATACGCTGGTACCCCCCACCCCCGGCCCTATCGCTGCAGCGGGCAACCTCGGGCTGGAGGACAACCTCGGCATGGTCATCGGTGTTGGCCTGGTTTTCGCCATCATCGCCGCAATGGCAGGCCTGTTCTGGGCTTCGCGCTGTAAAAACCTGAGCAGCACCGAACTGGAACAGGCAGAGGAAGCCTTCGAGGAAGCAAAGCAGCACTACGGTGAACTGCCTTCCGCCGGCAAAGCCTTTGCTCCGATCTTTATCCCGATCCTCCTGATCTGCCTGGGCTCGGTCGCAAGCTATCCCACGGCTCCGCTGGGGGACGGCCTGCTGTACGAGACACTGAACTTCCTGGGCAAACCCCTGAACGCCTTGCTGATTGGCCTAGGCTTCGCGCTGACTCTGCTACAAGGCAAAGGCAAGCTGGAAGAGTTTGGACGCCACACCAGCAAAGGCCTGGAAGTGGCCGCGCCGATCATCCTGATCACAGGTGCAGGCGGCGCCTTTGGTGCAGTTCTCGCCGCCACACCGCTTGGCGAGTATCTGGGTGATACCCTTTCAACGCTTGGCCTTGGTGTTGTGATGCCGTTTATTGTTGCTGCCGCCCTGAAGTCAGCCCAGGGTTCGTCCACGGTCGCACTGGTTACAGCGTCTGCCCTGGTCGCACCGTTGCTTCCTCAGCTGGGGCTGGATTCGGATATGGGCCGGGTACTCACAGTTATGGCCGTTGGTGCCGGCGCAATGACGGTGTCCCACGCTAACGACAGCTACTTCTGGGTAGTCTCCCAGTTCAGCAAAATGAACGTGGCCACGGCCTATAAATCCCACACAACAGCCACCCTGATTATGGGCCTTGTGACCATTACCGCAGTCTGGCTGACATCCCTGGTGGCTTTGTAACATGCGCATCGTCATCGCCCCGGACTCATTCAAGGAATGCCTGGCTGCCGAGCAGGTAGCCAGTGCCATCGCCCGTGGCTGGCGCCGGGCAGCGCCGGAGGACCAGATTACTGAAGTACCGCTGGCCGATGGTGGTGAGGGTACTACCGTTGCACTCACCGAGGCGCGTAAGGGTGAACTGCATGAGGTGACGGTCACCGGCCCGCTCGGACAGCCGGTGACTGCCCGCTACGGGCTGGTGAATGATGGCGAGACGGCGATTGTGGAAGTAGCTGAAGGTAGCGGCCTGCATTGTGTGCCCGCCAATGAACGGAATGCCATGGCCGCCTCCAGCCGGGGCACCGGAGAGCTGCTGCTTGCCGCACTGGCTCACCGGCCCAAAACCCTGATCATGGGGCTGGGTGGCAGCGCCACCACCGACGGCGGTGCGGGAATTCTTCAGGCACTGGGCGCCCGGCTGCTGGACGCCCAGGGCCAGGACATTCCTGCCGGCGGAACCGGCCTGGAGCAACTGACCAGTGTAGACCTTAAACCTGCTATTGACCGCCTGTCCGGAGTGCGCCTGGTCGTCGCTTGCGATGTGAATAATCCCCTGCTTGGCCCTAACGGTGCTGCCGCCGTTTTCGGGCCCCAGAAAGGCGCCAATGCCCAACAGGTTGTGCAGCTGGATGCCAGCCTGGGGCACTTTGCCGGGCTGGTGCAACAGCAGGGCTTTGATATCGCGAGTTTTCCGGGCAGCGGCGCGGCCGGCGGTATTGGCGGTATGGTGGCCGGAATACTCGGTGCACAGTTGCGCCCGGGCATCGAGCTGGTGATGGAAACCGTCGAACTGGAAAGCCATGTGAAAGGTGCAGACCTGGTAATCACGGCCGAAGGGGCCATCGACGCCCAGAGCGCCTACGGCAAAACACCGGCCGGCGTGGCCGGCCTTGCCAGCAAACACGGGGTACCGGTGATCGGCCTGGCCGGCAAACTGGGCGCGGAACTGGGGGAGCTACACCAGCTTGGCCTGACCGCAGCGTTCTCGATCACACCTGCCCCAATGGACCTCCAGCAAGCCTACCAGCAGGCCGAGGCCAACCTGGAGCAATCCGCCGAGCAACTGGCCCGGCTGATTCACGGCCTGTCAGGCCGTCGCTGAACGCTTCTTTAAACCTGTCAGCTCAATCTTGCCGCGGGCCAGGCCAACCTGGCCCCGGCGCTCCAGCTCTTTCAGCAAGCGGCTGATCACTTCCCGGGCGGTACCCAGTTCCGTTGCCAGCTCCTGATGCGTGATGGTCAGTGTCCGCTGCCCCTGCGCCGCCCTCGCCTGCAACCACTCTTCCAGGCGCTCATCCATGCGGTGAAAGGCGACTTCCTCTACCAGCAGCATGAGGTCGTCCAGCCGCCGACCATAGGATTCCATGATGCCCAGGCGGAATTCCGCAGACTGGTCCATCAGGCGGTCAAACAGCCCCCGGGGAATAATGGCGGCCTCGGTTTCTTCCTCCACAATGGCCTCGGCACGGTAGCCGCGGCCTGTCATCAGGCAACCGATGGACAAGGTGCAAATATCGTCAGAGCCCATGCGGTACAGCACGATGCTGTGGCCGGACAACCCGGTCATCTGGACTTTAATGCTTCCGCCCAGTACCAACGGCAGGCCACGGCAATGTTCACCGGCACTGAACAGCACCTGCCCGGGAGGAAAGCGCATGGTGCTGATGCCGGCTAGCGTATCTTTTCGCAGCGAATCGTTGAGGGTGTCCAGAATGCTGTGCCTTGCCATGAATGGCGCCCTGTTTGCTCGGTTTATCAGGTTCTGTGTGACTTTATCACTGAACAGTCACGGATTGCGGACTATAGTTGTTTCAACATCCGACATCACACAGGAGAGAGAACGATGACGGTTAATATGGGATCAGCAGACCGGATTATCCGCGCAGTTGTGGGCATTGTACTGATTGCCCTGGTATTTGTGGGCCCGCAAACCCCCTGGGGCTGGATTGGTATTGTGCCACTGGCCACTGCGTTGATGGGCAACTGCCCGGCCTACTCTATCTTCGGCATCAAAACCTGCAAGAACAAGTAAGCCCTGGCTCAGCCTTAACGCAAAAAGGCCGGGGCAAAATGCCACGGCCTTTTCGTTACAGTACCTTGCTGCGGGATATTCGCCTCAGGACGCCGGCGAATTCAGCACATCCAGTACTTCTTCCAGTTCGGTAATCATCTGGCGGATCAGCTGCTTGTACTGGGAGGTATCGTCTTTCACCTCACTGCTGCTGAGTTTCTGCTTGGCACCGCCAATGGTGTAGCCCTGATCGTATAGCAGGCTGCGAATCTGGCGAATGGTGATAACGTCTGCCCGCTGATAGTAACGGCGGTTGCCCCGGCGTTTCACCGGCGACAGCTGCGGGAATTCCTGCTCCCAGTACCGCAGTACATGGGCCTTCACCGCACACAGATCGGCTACTTCACCGATGGTGAAATAGCGCTTCCCCGGAATGGCGGGGAGTTCGTTGTTATGACTCGGTTCCAGCATACGTTTCTACTTTTTGCTTGAGTTTCTGGCCTGGCCGGAAAGTCACGACACGCCTGGCACTGATTGGGATTTCCTCACCCGTTTTCGGGTTCCGTCCCGGCCGCTGTTTCTTGTCCCTGAGGTCGAAGTTGCCGAATCCCGACAACTTCACCTGTTCGTTGTGGCTGAGTGCGCCCCTGATCTCATCGAAGAAAGCTTCCACCATTTCCTTGGCTTCCCGTTTGTTAAGACCCAATTCCTCGTACAAACGTTCCGCCATGTCCGCTTTCGTCAAAGCCGCCATCTGTCAACTCCTCAGTGTTGCCCCCAACTCTTCCTTCAGGGCGTCGATTACCCCGTTGAAGAGCGAATGCACTTCGTCTTCGTTGAGCGTGCGCTCCGGATGCTGCCAGAACAGGCTGACCGCCAGGCTGCGGTTGCCTTCGCCCAGGCTTTCGCCTTCGTAGACATCAAACACACGCATCGCTGTCAGGTGCTCGCCGGCATGCTTGCGGGCGACTTCTTCAACCTGAGCAAACGCCACATCGCTCCCGATAATAATAGCCAAATCCCGACGAACTTCCGGGAATTTCGAAATATCTTTGAAATTAGGCACATATCCGGTAACGATCGAATTCAAGAATAGCTCAAACATCAGGATCGTGCCATTAAGTTCAAGATTTTTCTGCACTTGCGGGTGCAATGTACCCAACCAGCCCACATGCTCGCCGTCGCGCAGCAATTCGGCGGTCTGGCCCGGGTGCAGAGCCGGGTGCTGGCTGGCGAGGAACTGAATCTCGATACCCAGCACTTTGAACAGGCTCTCCAACTCCCCTTTTACATCAAAGAAGTCGGCGGTTCTGCGACCGTTTACCCAGTTTTCCGGTACCTGGTTGCCAACCACGACACCGGCCAGCATCGGCTGCTGATCGATGGCATCACCATTCTGCTCAAAGCGCAGGCCGGTCTCGAACAGGCGAATCCGTGGCTGCTGACGGTTCTGGTTATGGGCAACTGTCTTCAGCAGGCCGCTCCACAGGGTGGTACGCATGACTGAGAGATCGGCGGAAATCGGGTTCGCCAGGGCGATGCCCTCACGCTCGGGGTCCAGCAGCTGCTGAACCTTCGGGTCTACGAAGCTGTAGGTCACGGCTTCCTGGTAGCCCTGCGCCACAAAGAAATTGCGGATAGCAGACAGCGGGCGAACCGCTTCTTCCCGTGCACGAAGCCCCAGGGAACCTGTCGGCTCGGTGACCGGCAGGTTGTTGTAACCATAAATCCGGCCCACTTCCTCGATCAGGTCTTCCTCGATGGAAATATCCGGGCGGAAGCTGGGCACACTGATGCGCCAGCCGTCTTTCAGCAGCTTTTCAATTCGCAGGCCCAGGCGAGTGAGGATTTCTTCAACGGTGGTGCGATCAATCGCCAGGCCAAGGACATCCGCCAGGCGCTGCTCACGCAGGTCAATCTCACGTGCCTTTGGCAAATGCTTCTGGCTGTATACTTCAACAATCTCGCCAGGCTCACCGCCGACAATGTCCATCAACAGTCGGGTAGCCCGCTCCATGGCATCCCGGGCCAACTCGTAATCGACGCCACGTTCGAAGCGGTGGGAAGCATCGGTATGCAGGCCATACTCGCGCGCCTTACCGGCCAGGGTGATCGGGTCAAAATAGGCAGACTCCAGCACCAGGTCCCGGGTCTTGGCGCTCACACCAGAGTGTTCGCCACCCATCACACCGGCAATGGCCACCGGCTTCTCGTGATCGGCAATCACCAGGGTGTTTTCAGTCAGTTCCACTTCCTGGCCATCCAGCAACACCAGCTTTTCAGCGGGCTTTGCCATGCGCACCACAATGCCGCCCTGGATCTCTTCGCGATCGAACGCGTGCATGGGCTGGCCAAGCTCCAGCATGACGTAGTTGGTGACATCCACCGCCGCGTCAATGGAACGGATACCGGAACGACGCAGCTTTTCCTGCATCCACAGCGGGGTCTCCGCCTGCAGGTTCACGTTGCGCAGTACCCGACCCAGATAGCGGGGACAGCCGGCGGGAGCTTCCACACGAATGTCAGGAACCTCTGAATGCACGGCCTCAACTGGTTCGATCGCCGGCGCGTTCACCAGCAGGCTGTTCAGAACACCCACTTCACGAGCCAGGCCTTTGATGGACAGGCAGTCACTGCGATTCGGCGTGAGATCTACATCAATGGCGATGTCGTTCAGCTTGAGGTAATCCGCTACGGACTGGCCGACAGGGGCATCGGCAGGCAACTCCATCAGGCCATCATGGTTCTCGGACAACCCAAGCTCGGACTCGGAACAGAGCATGCCTTCGGAAGGCTGGCCACGCAGCTTAGCTTTCTTGATCTTGAAGTTGCCAGGCAGCACCGCGCCGACAACCGCGAACGGCACTTTCAGGCCGGCACGCACATTGGGCGCACCACACACGACCTGCACGGTGTTGGTACCATCGCTCACCTGGCACACGCGCAGCTTGTCAGCATCCGGATGGGGTTCGGCGGAGATCACCTCGCCAACCACCACGCCGGTGAATTCGCCAGCCACCGGTTCGAAGCCGTCCACTTCCAGCCCGGCCATAGTGATCTGGTCCATCAATTCCTGGGATCCCAGATTCGGGTTAACCCATTCGCGCAGCCACTGTTCACTGAATTTCATCGTTCTTGCCTTGTCCTGATGCGATTTGTGCGGTTGATTCTGAGCTCTGCGTACGCCGTTCTGCCCTGAGGCTTACCGGAACTGGCGCAGGAAACGCAGGTCGTTTTCGAAGAACATGCGCAGGTCTTTCACGCCGTAGCGCAGCATGGCCAGGCGCTCTACGCCCAGGCCAAAGGCAAAGCCACGATATTCTTCGGCATCAATGCCGCAATGCTCGAACACTTTCGGGTGCACCATGCCGCAGCCCATGACTTCCAGCCACTTGATGCTGCCGTCTGCTTCCCGGCCCCACTCGATATCCACCTCGGCGGATGGCTCGGTGAACGGGAAATAAGACGGACGGAAACGTACTTTCAGGTCACGCTCGAAGAACACCCGCAGGAATTCTTCCACCGTGCTTTTCAGATCCGCAAAGCTGACGTTCTTCTCAACCAGCAACCCCTCCACCTGGTGGAACATGGGGGTGTGGGTCATGTCGGAATCGCAGCGGTAAACGCGGCCCGGGCAGATCATACGGAACGGCGGCTTGCCGGCTTCCATGGTACGGATCTGGACCGGAGAGGTATGGGTGCGCAGCAGGGTACCGGGATTGAAGTAGAAGGTATCGTGCATGGCGCGGGCCGGGTGGTGCCCGGGAATATTCAGGGCCTCGAAGTTATGGTAATCGTCTTCGATCTCGGGCCCTTGCTCCACGCTGTAACCGGCGCGGGCAAAAATCTCTTCAATACGCTGCAGGGTGCGGGTTACCGGGTGCAGGCCACCCAGGTCCTGGCCACGGCCTGGTAGGGTAACATCAATGGATTCGCTGGCCAGCCTGGCTTCGATGGCCGCCTTCTCGAGATCCGCACGGCGGGCATTGATGGCCTGTTCAACCTGCCCCTTGGCTTCGTTGATCTTCTGACCGGCCGCAGGGCGCTCCTCTGCCGAGAGCTTGCCCAGGGTCTTTGCCTGCTGGGTAATTACGCCCTTCTTGCCGAGGTATTCCACGCGAATTTGATCAAGTGCCTGAAGGTTGTCTGCCTTTTCAACGGCGTTCAACCCGTCCTGAACCAATTGCTCCAGGTTTTCCATTGACCCTGCTCCAAACCAGAAATGGGGTAGGTTAAAACAAAAATAGGGGAAGAGCGTGCCCTTCCCCTATCAGAGGGTGCATTCACGATGACATGAAGCACCCGGATCGATCAGTCATCGATGAAAGAGCTTAAGCGATCACAGGGACGCTTTGGCCTTCTCAACAACAGCGGCAAACGCCTGCTGCTCGTTCATGGCCAGGTCAGCCAGAACCTTACGATCGATTTCAACATTCGCTTTCTTCAAGCCAGCGATCAGACGGCTGTAAGACAGACCGTTTGCACGGGCGCCAGCGTTGATGCGGGCAATCCACAGTGCACGGAACGCGCGCTTACGGTTGCGACGGTCACGGTAGGCATACTGACCAGCCTTGATAACCGCCTGCTTGGCAACGCGGAATACACGACTACGAGCGCCGTAGTAACCCTTGGCCTGCTTGAGAATCTTCTTGTGACGACGACGTGCTACCACGCCACGCTTTACACGAGCCATACTATAATCCTTCTACCTTTACTTTCTAAGGAACGTTTCGCGCGGCTGGATCAGCACGCGGTCATGCGCTTGATAGATGCAACATCTGACTTGGCGATGAGCTTGGTGCCGCGCAGCTGACGCTTACGCTTCGGGCTCTTCTTGGTCAGGATGTGGCTGGTGAAGGACTGCTTGTGCTTGAAGCCAGTGGCGGTCTTTTTGAACCGCTTGGTAGCTCCGCTCTTGGTTTTCATCTTCGGCATTTTTAAAACTCCGCATTCTATTTTTAAATAAAACAAATTGTGTCCCTGAACGACAAATCCCCCGCCAATGCGGGGGACCCGTCAGAGGATCAGGTTCACTTCTTTTTGCGGGGAGCCACGATCATGGTCATCTGACGGCCTTCCATTTTCGGCCGCATTTCAACCGTTGCAATCTCTTCGATATCGGCTTCAATCCGGCCCATGAGCTTCATACCAAGTTCCTGGTGTGCCATCTCACGGCCGCGAAACCGAATCGTGATCTTGCCGCGGTCCCCGTTCTCAAGGAAACGTACCAGGTTGCGTAGTTTTACCTGATAATCCCCTTCTTCAGTTCCTGGACGGAACTTAAGCTCTTTGACTTGCGTCTGCTTCTGTTTCTTCTTGGCAGCAGCCTTCGCCTTTTTCTCGTCGAAGATCTTCTTGCCGTAATCCATTATCTTACAGACGATCGGATCGGAATCCGTAACCTGTACCAAATCCAGGGTTGCCTCCTCCGCCATCCGGAGGGCTTCCTCGATTGCTACAACACCTACCTGGTTGCCTTCGGCATCGATCAGGCGGACTTCAGTTGCGTCAATATTCTCATTGATAGGCGCTTTAGGAGTGCGCCCACCCCGATTCGTTCGCTGTTTAATAATCAGTTCTCCGTCTTGGTTCTGCCCTTGCGTTGAATGTCGTCAGCCAGCAGCTGTTCAAACGCTTCGAGCGATAAGGTTCCCAGATCTTCACCTTTGCGAGTACGTACGGCAACGGCGTTGTTTTCGATTTCCTTGTCGCCTGCAACGACAAGATAGGGAACCTTGTTAAGAGTATGCTCGCGGATTTTAAAGCCGATCTTCTCGTTTCTCAAGTCAGCATTAACCCGATACCCCAAAGAATCCCACTTTTCGGCCAGTTTCTGACAGTAGTCACGCTGATTATCGGTGATATTCAGGATCGCAACCTGCGTTGGTGCCAGCCAGGTGGGGAAAGCCCCTTCGTATTCTTCGATCAGTATACCGATAAACCGCTCAAAAGACCCGAGCACCGCCCGGTGCAGCATAACCGGCGTTTTCCGCTCGGAATTATCGGCCACATACTGGGCGCCAAGGCGACCCGGCATGGAGAAATCGACCTGAATGGTACCACACTGCCACACCCGACCGAGACAATCTTTCAGGGAGAACTCGATCTTGGGCCCGTAGAAAGCACCCTCACCCGGCAACAATTCCCAGTCAACGCCTTCGCGATTCAGGGCTTCTTCCAGGGCGGCCTCGGCCTTGTCCCAGACTTCATCGGAACCTACGCGCTTTTCCGGGCGGGTAGACAGTTTGTACAGAATCTCGTTAAAGCCGAAGTCTGCATAGACTTCGTGCAGCATTTCGATAAATGCCGATACTTCCTGCTGGATCGCATCTTCTTCGCAGAAGATATGCGCATCATCCTGGGTAAATCCACGCACCCGCATCAGGCCGTGCAGTGCGCCGGAAGCTTCATTCCGGTGGCAGGAACCGAACTCCGCCAGGCGCAGCGGTAAATCCTTGTAGCTCTTCAGGCCCTGGTTGAACACCTGCACGTGGCAGGGGCAGTTCATGGGCTTGATGGCATAGTCGTGTTTCTCGGACTCGGTGGTAAACATGCCGTCCTTGAACTTGTCCCAATGCCCGGATTTCTCCCACAGGGTACGGGACACCACCTGCGGAGTCTTGATTTCCTGGTAGCCATGCTGGTGCTGCTTGGCCCGCATGTACTGCTCAACTTCCTGGTACAAGGACCAGCCATCCGGATGCCAGAACACCATGCCGGGAGCTTCTTCCTGCATGTGGAACAGGCCCAGCTTCTTGCCAATCTTTCGGTGATCCCGCTTTTCGGCCTCTTCCAGGCGATGCAGATAGGTTTTCAGGTCTTTCTTGTTACCCCAGGCCGTGCCGTAGATACGCTGCAATTGTTCATTGCTGGTATCGCCACGCCAATAGGCGCCGGCTACCTTGGTCAGCTTGAAGGCCTTGAGCTTGCCGGTGCTGGGCACATGGGGGCCACGGCACAAATCGATGAAATCACCCTGACGATAGAACGACAGATCTTCCTCACCGGGGATATCCTCGATGATCCGAACCTTGTATTCCTCACCCATTTTTTCAAACAGTTTGACCGCTTCCTCCCGGGACATGATGGAACGGGAGACCGGCAGGTCCTGCTTGGCGAGTTCTTCCATACGCTTTTCGATGCGCGCCAGGTCTTCGTTGGTAAACGGGCGCTCGTATTTGAAGTCGTAGTAGAAACCGTTCTCGATCACCGGCCCGATGGTTACCTGGGCGCCGGGGAACAGATCTTGTACCGCCATGGCCATAAGGTGTGCCGTGGAGTGGCGAATCACGTCTACGCCGTCTTCATCGCGCTCGGTTACGATGGCCAGATCCACATCGTTTTCGATCAGGTAGCTGGTATCCACGAGTTTGCCATTCACTTTTCCAGCCAGGGCGGCCTTGGCAAGGCCTGCACCAATATCGGCGGCAACGTCGTGAACGGTTACGGGTTCGGCAAAACTACGGTGGCTGCCATCGGGCAGAGTAATAACGGGCATGATGATCTCCTCATGGTTTCTCAGCGGTGATCTATACCAAAGATCACATGGTGGCCGGCTGCCGCGATACAAACCGCGGGTCGGTTTGGAGGCGAGTTTAACAGAAAAAAACCCGGCAACAATGCCGGGTTTGTACGAACGCCGATTCAGGTTACGCAGCCTGGGGCTGGGCATCCTCCCTGGCTTTCCGCTTAAACTGGCCAAAGGCCACCAACGCAAGCAGCAACAGGGCCGGGATGAACATCACTTCCTTCGGCGGCCTGTCGAGCTTGGCCTGCACCGCTTCGATGTTCCAGCCGAAATCGATACCGGCTTCTTCCGCGGCACTGCCAAAGTTCACGAAGTCGACTGCCAGCATGTCGCCACTGACAGACACCTCCAGGCCTGCAGCAGACAACCGCTCAGTTGCCGAATCGCCGGCAGGAATCTCCAGTTGGGTGTAGGTTGTGGTATCACTGCCATCCAGTGCCATACCGGAAACACGGAACACCACTTTCTCGTCTGGCTCAGCCTGCTCGACGTACTCCATGATGGCTTCGCCCTGGCGTTCCTCGTATGGCGGATAAACCATATCCCACCAGAAGCCGGGCCGGAACATGGTGAAGGTAATCAGCAGCAGCAAAACGGTTTCCCACTTGTAGCTGCGGGTAAACCAGTAGCCTTGGGTAGCCGCAGAAAATACCAGCATGGCGGTCACCGCACTGAAGACTGTAATCAACAGATCCACCCAGCCGGTCAGCCCGATCAGCAACAACTGGGTGTTGAAGATGAACATGAACGGCAGGATCGCGGTCCGGATATCGTAGGTGAAGCCCTGAATACCCGTTCGTATGGGATCTGCCCCGGATATGGCGGCCGCCGCGTAGGCGGCCAGCCCCACGGGCGGCGTGTCGTCCGCCAGTATGCCGAAGTAGAACACAAACAGGTGCACCGCAATCAACGGCACCAGCAGGCCGTTCTGGGCCCCCAGAGTCACAATCACCGGCGCCATCAGGGTGGACACCACAATGTAGTTGGCCGTAGTGGGCAAACCCATACCCAGGATCAGGCTGATCACCGCGGTAAACATCAGCATCAGCAACAAGTTACCGCCAGACAGGAATTCCACGAACTGGGTCATCACCAGCCCGATACCCGTCAGGGTAACCGTACCCACCACGATGCCCGCAGTGGCCGTTGCCACACCGATACCCACCATATTCCGGGCACCGGTGGCCAGGGAGTGGAACAGATCACCGATACCACCGGTGAACTCGCCCATGAAGCCACCATGCTTGCGGAAAAACGCCTTCAGCGGGCGCTGGGTGATGACAATGAACACCATAAACAGGGTGGCCCAGAACGCCGACAGCTGGGGCGAGAAACGCTCAACCGTCAGGCACCAGACCAGTACCACCACCGGAAGCAGGTAATACAACCCGGTTTTCACTGTAGGGCCGACTTCCGGAAGTTCATCCATGGCCTTGTCGGGATCATCTTCCTCAAGCTCCGGGAAGCGGGTGGCATAGCCAATCAACGCCACGTAGATGGCAACCAGGATGGGGCCAAGTACCCAGGGTGCCGCTTCTCCAAGCACACCCTTGGTCCAGCCGACGCCATAATAGACGGCAAAGGTCAGCACAATCAGCCCGATCAGCACCACCACCCAGTTCAGCATGCGCTGGGCCAGGGAGGGCCGGTTCGGCCGCTCAATGCCGTGCATCTTCAGCTTGCAGGCTTCCAGGTGCACGATGTAGATCAATGCCACGTAGGAAATCAGCGCCGGCAGAATCGCATGCTTGATCACTTCCAGGTAGGAAATGCCGACATATTCCACCATCAGGAACGCCGCAGCACCCATGATCGGCGGGGTCAGCTGACCGTTGGTGGACGCAGCCACCTCAACCGCACCGGCCTTGGTAGCCGGGAAACCCACCCGCTTCATCAGCGGAATGGTAAAGGTACCGGTGGTCACCACGTTGGCAATGGAAGACCCGGAAATCACACCGCTCAGGCCACTGGACACCACCGCCGCCTTGGCCGGGCCGCCCTTCATATGGCCGAGCATGGCGTAGGCAACCTTGATGAAATAGTTGCCGGCGCCCGCCCGCTCGAGCAGAGCACCGAAGAGCACAAACAGGAAGACGAAGCTGGTGGAAACCCCGAGAGCAACACCGAACACGCCTTCTGTGCCCAGCCACTGGTGTGAAGCCAGTTTATTCAGGCTGACCCCTTTGTGGGAGATGACATCCGGCATATAGGGGCCGGCAAGGGAATAGCCTATAAACACCGCTGCAACAATCGTCAACGGCAGACCCAGCGCCCGCCGGGTTGCCTCAAGCAACAGCACAAGACCAAACAGCGCCACCCAAAGATCCGCGGTGATAGGGGCACCCGGTCGCGTCGCCAGCTGATCGTAAAAAACGTAGAGATAAGACGCCGCAAAGGCCGCGGCCAGGGCCAGCACCCAGTCATAGACGGGCACCTTGTTGGCATGAACCCCCTTGATCATGGGGAATGCCGAAAACGCCAGAAATACCGCAAACGCCAGGTGAATGGAGCGGGCTTCTGTCGAGTTGAAAATACCGAAGTTCAGAATGAACGGCAGGGGTGATGCGATCCAGAGCTGGAACAAAGACCAGCATACCGGAATGATGAAAAGGAGCACCGCTGCTGGGCCTTGCAGGGCACGGCCACCGGTTTCGGTCTGCAGTACCTCACTTACCTTTGCGGCATCCGCACCTGCCCCGGTGCCCGGGTCATTCGTTGCCATAGAACGTTCCTGCAAATAAAAAACAGTCTGACTGAATCAACAGAGCGGGCTTGGCGCCCGCTCTGCTCTCTACCCGGCTGATCAGTCGATCAGACCAGCTTCACGGTAGTACTTGGCCGCACCCGGGTGCAGCGGTGCACTCAGGGCATCAGAGACCATTTCTTCCTTCTTCAGGTTGCCAAACGCAGGGTGCAGGCGTTTGAAGCTGTCAAAGTTCTCGAATACCGCCTTGACCACTTCGTATACCACATCGTCCGGCACATCGGTGGAAGACACAAAGGTAGCTGCCACACCGAAAGTGGTTACGTCATTGTCGGAACCACGGTACATGCCGCCGGGGATAACCGCCTTACGGTAGTATGGGTTATCGTCGATCAGCTTCTTGGTGGCTGCGTTATCCACGTTCACCAGTACGCTGTCACAGGAAGTGGTGGCTTCCTTGATGGCACCGGATGGGTGGCCAACGGTATAGAAGAAGGCATCGATGTTGCCATCACACAGGGCCTGGGACTGCTCTGCTGCCTTGATTTCGGCCGCCAGGGAGAACTTGTCCATCTCCCAGCCCATTTCCTTCATCAGGACTTCTGCGGTCGCGCGCTGGCCGGAACCCGGGTTACCCACAGAAACCCGCTTGCCTTCCAGGTCTTCGAAGTTCTTGATGCCGGAGCCTTTGCTGGCGACAACGGTGAACGGCTCCGGGTGCATGGAGAATACCGCGCGCAGCTTTTCATTCTTGCCTGCATCAGTGAACTCGCTGGTGCCGTTGTAAGCATGGTACTGCCAGTCAGACTGGGCAACCGCCAGGTCCAGTTCGCCGGCACGGATGGCATTCAGGTTATAGACAGAACCACCGGTACTCTCTACCGAGCAACGGATACCGTGTTCCTTACGATTCATGTTCACCAGACGACAGATCGCGCCACCCGCCGGGTAATAAACGCCGGTTACACCGCCAGTGCCGATGGTGACGAAGCGCTGCTCCTGGGCAGAAACTGCAGTCGATGCAGCTCCCAGAGAAACAGCTGCAGCCATGGCAAAAGCGGACGCTTTGAGTTTCAGTGTCATGTGTGCTCTTCCTTTTTCTTGGTCGTTGTAATCAATTGCCCGCCCAGAAATACGGACAAACATCCGGTTCGTTTTAAAACATAGAACACTTCGGGCGATAAATAAAGAAAGGATTAGTTCGCTAACCAGCTGAGTATTCGAGAAAAAAGCCCGCTTACGCGGGCTTTCGGGGCTTTAGCCAATCATTAAGACTTGGCTGCGCGGGCTTTCGCCAGCATTTTGTCCGGTCTCAGCAGGAACCGGGCCAGTGCTGGCAGCAGCCAGATCGCTCCCACCATATTCCACAGGAACATGAAGAACAGCAGGAAGCCCATATCCGCCTGGAACTTGATCGGCGAGAAGATCCAGGTCACTACACCAAGGCCCAGGGTCACGCCGGTGAAGATAACGGCCTTACCGGTGGAGCGAAGGGTTTCGTAGTAAGCCTCCTGCAGCGTCTTGCCTTCCAGCAGGAACTTCTCGAGCTTGGCGTAGATGTAGATACCGTAGTCGACACCGATACCCACGCCCAGCGCGATTACCGGCAAGGTCGCTACCTTGATACCGATACCGGACACCGCCATGATCGCCTCACACAGAATGGAGGTCAGGCCCAGCGGAATTACGATACAGGCCACCGCACGAAGTGAACGGAAGGTCAGGAAGCACAGCAAGCTCACAACACCGTAAACCAGCATCAGCATCATATCCTTGGCGCTGGAAATTACCTCGTTGGTGGCCGCCTCGATACCTGCGTTACCGGCCGCCAGCAGGAAGGTGTGCTCTTCGTTGCTGTTGGTCTGGGCGAAGGCTTCAACGCGCTCGACCACGGTTTCCAGGGTTTCCGCCTTGTGATCTTCCAGGAACACCAGCACCGGAGTCAGGTCGCAACTGGTGTTGATCAGGCCGGCCGGCGCGTCCCGGATAGACGCATTGATGATGGTCTGGTTGCGGGAAATCTCATACCACTTCCAGTTACCCTCGTTGAGGGCCTTGGTCACCAGCTTGGAGACATCAGCCAGGGAAGCAGAGCTCTGTACACCCGGGGTGTTCTGCAGCTGCCACTGAAGGCTGTCCATGGCGCGCAGCACGTTGTACTGGGTGCACTGCTCTTCCGGGGTTTTCACCATCACCACCAATACATCGGCACTGGTGGAGTAGTTGTTGATGATGTAGGCGTTGTCCTTGTTGTAGCGGGAATCTGCACGCAACTCCGGCGCACCCTGGTCCAGGTCACCTACTTTCAGATCCTGCTTGTAGTACATGCCAAGACCCAGGCCAATCACTGCAATCAGCAGGGAAATCGGCGCAACCCCCGGATGGGCGAAATAGGACATGACCCGCCACTTGCGATCCTGCTTTTCACCATGATTCTGTACGTGCCGGACACCGCCTTTGGAGATGCCGATATAAGACATGATCAGAACATGCAACACCAGGTTGGTGATAATCACAAACGCCACACCCAGGCCGGCAGCAACGGCGAGGTCACGGATAACGTCGATTTCGATGAACACCAGGGTCAGGAAGCCCATGGCATCGGAAATCAACGCCAGCATGCCCGGGATATACAGGGCACGGAATGCCAGGCGGGCTGCAGTGACAGCATCAAAGCCCTTGGCCGCTTCCACAGCCATGGCGTTAACAATCTGTACGCCGTGGCTGATACCGATCGCAAACACCAGGAACGGCACCAGCACCGAGTACGGGTCCAGTCCATAGCCCAGAAGCCGGAGAGTACCCAGCTGCCAGAACACAGCGATGATGGAGGTCAGCACCGGGATCAGCGTGCCGGCGATGCAGCGGGAATACCAGAACAGCAGCAACGTGGTCAGCAGAATGGTGATGCCGGCAAACCAGGCAATGGAACCGATACCTTCAATCAGGTCGCCCACTTTCTTGGCAAAGCCAACGATGTGGATGCTGATTTCCGGGTTCTGCTCCTGGTATTTGCTGCGAATCTTTTCTTCCAGCTCTTTGGAGAACGCGGCGTAATCCAGCGGCTCGCCGGTTTCCGGGTTGGTCTCGTACAGCGGCGCGTACACAATCGTGGAACGGAAGTTGTCTGAAATCAGGCGGCCTACTTCGTTCGAACGCAGTACGTTCTGGCGCAACTGCTCAAGACTCTCGCGAGTGCCGTCGTAAGTGTCCGGAATCACGGTACCACCCTGGAAGCCCTGCTCGGTCACTTCCACCCAACGCACGTTGGAGGTCCAGAGAGACTTCAGGCCGGAACGGTCAACACCGTTCAGGTAGAACATCTCGTCGGTAATCTGCTTCAGGGTTTCCATGTATTCGGCGGTAAAAATGTCGCCGTCTTCCACCGCAACCGCAATACGCACGAAGTTACCCAGGTTTTCCAGGTCGTCCCGGTGTTCGAGCATATTCACAATGTACGGATGCTCGAGCGGAATCATCCGCTCGAAGCTGGCGTCTGGCTGGATCTTCACGGCGTTGTAGCCGAGGAACAGCGTCAGCACAAAGAACGCGATAAGAATCAGCGCCCGGTTATTAAAAATCAAACGCTCAAGGAACGGCTCCGCCTTGGGCGTTGTCAGGTAATGTTCACCCCTGTCATGCATCGGGTCAGACATTAAAAAACCCCTCTATCCATTAAATCCGTTGATGCCACACCAGGGCGCTATTACAGGTCCCGGCCGCGGGAATCGGTGATCATCACACCGCCCTCGCCTACCAGAAGAAGATTGGTTCCGCTCAGTGGAACCACACCCATGACACCCTCCCGGTCGTTCCGGAAGTGCGCGCGGAAACTTTCACCACCGTTGCTGCTCATCAGCACCGCGCCGCTGTTACCCACCAGGGTGACCCGGCCATCGTCTGCAACCGAACCGTTGTTCAGGGTGGTGCCGCCTTCGTTAGCAACCATGGTCCAGCTGCGGCCGAGATCCGTCGATAACATGGTGTTGCCGCGAAGACCGAAGGCCAGCACTTCATTCACCTTGCCGGTACCCATCACGCCAAACAGTGAGCCATCGTAGGGGCTCTCGCGCCGCTCCCAGGTATCACCGTTATCGACGGATACATGCACCTGGCCGGCTTCGCCCACGATCACCAGCGCACCACCGGTTACCCGGGCCACGCTGTTCAAATGGAAGTTCTGCGGGTTACTGAGCTGCGGGCCCCAGTCTTCCCAGGTTTCACCTCCATCCTGCGTGCGCAGGACCATGCCGTAGGCACCCACCACGAAGCCGTGCTGGTCGTTTTCAAACCACACATCCAGTAACGGGTTAACCGGGCCGATTTCCATGTCTGCCTGCACGTTCTCCAGGGCAAAGAACAGGTCATCCAGCGCCCATTCCAGGTCGCCCTTTTCGGCTTCCGGAGCCTGTTCGATACGCTCTTCCATCGCAGCAATCTGCTCTTCCCGGCTTTCGATCACCAGCTCAGCCGCCTGCAGGCCATCGAACTGCAGCTGCCAGGTAGCCCCGGCATCCCCGGAATGCAGCACCACACCACTGTGGCCAACAACCCAGCCGCTGCTGTCGCTGCCAAAATCCACGGCGTTCAGTGTCACCGATACAGGCACCTCGGCCTGGGTCCAGGTTTGCCCTTCATCATCGGAGTAAATCACATGCCCGCGCTCGCCAACGGCAACAATGCGGTCACCCGCACGGGTGGCATCGTTGAGCAGGGATTCCGGAGCCAGGTCCGACATTAAAGCCGGGGTCTCGATGATATCTGTCAGCGCAAACGCCGCAGGTGCTGCCAATGCCATGGACAGACCAAGACAGGCAGAACCCAGTGTCTCGCACATGAACCTATTAGCCATTCAGATTGCCTTTACGTTGGTTAGATCAGAAAGCTGCCGGCCCGGGCCTGAGCCCGCGCCAAAACTCAGCGTACACTTCGTCTGCGCAGGGAAGCCGGCGAGAAGTAACGCTTGCTGGGCACGTCGTCAGTGAACACTCGGGTGTTGGGTTCTTCGGTATCCAGGCCCAGAACATGGTAACGACGGGCCTGCAGGTCGTGGTACACGTCCAGTGCTGTCCACACACCCGGCATGTCGTAATAGTTCTTAGCGATACCCATGGTTACGCGCCAGAGCTCACCACGGCCGTCGTACTGGTCGAGCAGCAGAGTGTTCCAGCTGTCGGCATCGACATAGAAACGACGCTTGGCGTAGATGTGGCGTTCACCATCCTTGAGGGTGGCTTGAACCACGTGCACCCGGTGCAATTCCCAGCGGGTAAGGTCAGGATTCAGGTGGGAAATACCCAGAATCTCGGAATACGGAGTGCCCTTTTCACCAATCTTGTAGTTGTTGTAGGGAACGTAGATTTCCCGCATACCTTCGTAATTCCAGTTATAGCGATCCATGGCACCGTTAAAAATATCGGTGTCGTCGGCCGTCCGCAGGTTATCGGCCGCCGCGATCGGGGAGTCGTAACCCAGGTTGGGTGCCCGGCGCACACGGCGCTGACCGGCGTTATAACCCCAGCCATTACGGGGGCTGACAATCTGGTTCAGGGTTTCATGAACCAGGATCGCACCACCGGCAAGGCGGGGCGGAGACTGGGTGAAAGACAGGTAGTAGAAAATGATGTTATCGAGGTCTTTCTCGCTGCCTTCAGGACTGTAGAAGTTGAAAAAGGCTTCCTGCTGGGACGTCACCAGGCCGTAATCCCCGTTGGGCTGCACGGCAACTTCACTGGAACGACGGGTCAGGGATATACCGCGCCAGCGGGTCAGGTGGTTCCAGATCACCTGCCAGGCTTTTTCTTCGTTATTGCCATGAAGGATCGGAAAAGGATAGCCCCCGAAGGCGCCATCAAGGCCTTCAGCCTCACCAACCACTTCCGCATTCACTGCGTTCTTGCGGGTGTTCTCGGCAACCCAGTCAGGAACCGCATGGGTACGGCGGGACTGGTAAACCGGAATCTGGAAGGTCGTCGGGTAGGTTTCAAACATGGCCTTCTGGCCATCGGTCAGGTGCTCGCTGTACTGGTCCATGTTGGACGCATTGATGGTGAACAGCACCTGGTCATTCGGAAACGGGTTGATATGGTGTTGGCCACTGCCCTGATAGCCGGCCGGGGGTTCTGTCAGGCCGCCGTCCCACGCGGGGATGGTGCCATCGGCGTTTCCGGCCTTGACCGAACCGAAAGGGGTCAGGTCATTACCCAGCCGCGCTGCTTCTGAAGCAGACACAGCCGCGTAAACGGGGGATGCGGCGAAGGAAGCTGCCAGCAGCCCACCCAAAAGAACGTTTTTGTTGTATCTCATTGTGCAACCTTTCCGTCTGGAAGCCTCTGTCGGGCTTTATTGTTATGGTCTGATGCAATCGCAGACTTTCCAACAGATTAGCCGATTGAGCAACATTGTCTATCGACCGAAAGTGCGATTTTGTATCAGGCTGTGACGACGGTTGAAAAAACACAAAACGATACACAGCCAGCGCGGGCCCGTGCGCCTGGCTCGGGCCCCGCCAGCAGGTCAGCCTGCCAGGCTCTTATGCACAACTTCGTACAGGTCACGGGACAGGTTATCTTTGTCCCGGATGCCTTCCAGTGCCGCTTTCATCTGGCTGGAGTAGGCAGGTGCGAACTTCCGCCAGCGCGTTAACGGCGTTACCAGGCGGGAGGCAATCTGCGGGTTGCTGTCATCCAGGCGGCAAACCTGCCCGGCCAGGAATTGATAGCCACTGCCATCAGGATTATGGAACGCCGCCAGGTTCTGGCCGGCAAATACACCCACTACGGAGCGCACCTTGTTCGGGTTTTTCCAGTCAAAGGCCGGATGCTCCAGCAGCTGCAGGATGTGTGGCAGCTGGCCGGCCTGGCCGCTGGACGCCTGTACCGAGAACCAGAGCTCCACCACCTGCGGATCATCGCTGAAGCGCTGGTAGAAGCTCTCGAGGGCCTGCTCACGATCTGCTGCAAAGCCGGAATTGACCAGCGCCCGCAGGGCACCCAGGCGATCCGTCATGTTGTCTGCACTGCGGGACTGCTCTAACGCCAGCTCCCGGGCCCGCTCATCGTCAATACTCATCAACCAGCCCAGTGCCGTATTACACAGGCTGCGACGGGCAATGGCATCCGGGCCCAGCTGGTAATCGCCCTGCTCCCGGTTGCGCTGGTAACAGGCCAGCAGGTCATCTTTCAGCTCTTGTGCCAGGTGCTTCAACACCCGCTCCCGGGCCGCGTGGATAGCCGGCACATCGGCCTGCTCCGCCAGTTCTACCAGGTAGGCTTCCGACGGCAGCAACAGCATCTTGGCCACCAGCGCCTGGTCCAGAGAGGCATCGTTCAGCAATTTACGGTAGGCATCCGCCAGCCGCGGCTCAACCTCGGCCTGCTCCGGCGTACCCACCAGAGACTGGATAACATCCACGGCCAGGCGCTGGCCCGCATCCCAACGATTGAAGCCGTCCGGATCGTGGCTCATCAGGAACAACAGCTGTTCCCGGCTCCACGGATACTGCACCCGCACCGGCGCCGAGAAATCCCGCAGCAGGGACGGCACCGGCCGTTCAGCCAGGCCATGGAATTCGAAACGGTGCTCGGCCTCAGTCAGCTCCAGCACCCGCTCCAGCGGGCCGTCCTGTTCGCCAGCGCTGATATTCAGCGGCAACGGCTGGCCTTTGCTGTCGAGCAGGCCCATGGCGAACGGAATGTGCTGAGGCTTCTTGCCGGTCTGCCCCGGCGTGTCGGGAATGTTCTGGCGGATGGTCAGGCCATACACGCCCTTGTCTGCATCGTAGTCGTCTTCCACGCTAACCACCGGCGTGCCCGCCTGCTCGTACCACAACCGGAACTGGCTCAGGTCGCGGCCGGAGGCATCTTCCATGGCCTTGACGAAATCATCCGTGGTCACCGCCTGGCCATCGTGGCGCTCGAAGTACAGATCACTGCCCTTGCGGAACAGTTCGTCGCCAAGCAGGTTGTGAATCATCCGTACCACTTCCGCCCCTTTCTCGTAGATGGTCAGGGTGTAGAAGTTGGAGATCTCCATGTAAGACGCGGGCCGCACCGGATGGGCCATGGGGCCGGCATCTTCCGCGAACTGTGCGGTGCGCAACAGGGTAACGTCTTCAATGCGCTTGACCGTGGGCGAACCCATATCGGCCGAGAACTGAGAATCCCGGAATACCGTAAAGCCCTCTTTCAGGCTCAGCTGGAACCAGTCCCTGCAGGTAACCCGGTTGCCGGACCAGTTGTGGAAATACTCGTGGGCGACAATGGCTTCGATGCGCTGAAAGGTGGCGTCGGTCGCCGTGTCCTGGCTGGCCAGCACGCAGGACGAATTGAAAATATTCAGCCCCTTGTTTTCCATGGCCCCCATATTGAAGTCATCCACCGCCACGATCATGAAGATATCCAGGTCGTATTCGCGGCCGTAGACGTCTTCATCCCAGCGCATGGAGCGCTTGAGGGCGTCCATGGCGAAATCGCACTTCTGCGCGTTGCGGGGCTCCACGTACATGCGCAGGTCAATGTTACGGCCGGAACAAGTGGTGAAGGTGTCTTTTTTCTCTACCAGGTCTCCGGCGACCAGCGCGAACAGATAAGCCGGCTTGGGGAACGGGTCTTCCCAGGTGACAAAGTGGCGGCCGTTTTCGAGCTCGCCCTGCTCTACCGGGTTGCCGTTAGACAACAGTACCGGGTAGGCGCCTTTATCGGCTTCAATCCGGGTGCGGAACCGGGCCATCACATCCGGGCGATCCGGGTAGAAGGTAATGCACCGGAAGCCCTCGGCCTCGCACTGGGTACAGAACATTCCGGAGGACTTGTACAAACCTTCCAGCCGGGTATTGTTCTGCGGCTCGATCCAGGTGACCACCTGCAATTCGAATTGCGCCGGTACCGAAGGCACGATCAGCGCATCGCCACGGTCTTCGAAATCACCGGCAGCCAGCGCTGAGCCATTCAGCGCCACCGACTCCAGCTTCAGGCTGTCGCCGTGCAGGAACAGGGGGGCACCGGAGTCTGCCGACTCAGGATTCCGGCGCACAGACAGGGTACTGTGCACCCGGGCGCCGTCTTCAAACAATTCGAAACGCAGATCCACGTGGTCAACCAGATACGCAGGAACCTTGTATTCACTCAGGTAAATGGTTTGTGGCTGGTTGGTTCGCATTCATACTCTCCAGACAAAAGACATGGCGGGCTCAGTCGAGAACCCGGAACCGGACTTCATAGCCGGTAAATTTGCGGATATTGATCACCCCGGTGTCCAGCATCAGGTACTGCCCTTTGATACCTTCAAGCAGCCCTTCCACTTCCGGCGTTTTATCCAGATTATGGGTTTTCACTTTCGCCGGCCATACCTGAACCGGATAACCCAGCCCAAGTGAGGCCTCGTCCACAATCCGGATGCTGTCTTCGCCGTGCTCTGCACGCAATTGCGCCAGGTCGTCTTCGATCAGCTCCAGGATTCTCTGGCGCTCCTGAGCCAGGTCCAGCTCCGGCACATCGCCCTTGAGCATGGCCCGCCAGTTGGTGCGATCGGCCACATGGCTCTTGCACGCCACTTCTACCAGCCCGGAAAGGTACCGGCTGGAAACCCGCAGCATGGGGATCGCCGTCACCGCGCCCTGGTCAATCCAGCGCGTAGGCACTTGCGAGCCCCGGGTAATACCCACTTTCAGGCCACTGGAATTGGCCAGGTACACCACATGCTCCACCATGCAATTGGCTTCGCCCCATTCCGGCTCCCGGCAGGTGCCCAGGTGAAAATGGCATTTTTCCGGGCTCATGATGCAGCTGTCGCAAGCCGCCAGCTTGCGGAAGCAGGGGTAACAAAAGCCCTGGTTGAAACTCTTCTTGGTGGTGCGATCACAATGGATGCAGCGAATCACACCCTCGAAATCGATCCTTACCTTTCGCCCCATCAGGTCGTTCAGGGCAATGCGGGCATCACCCACCGCCAGGGCATAGGCTACCGGGTCGCCGGCTTCCGCCGGCATCTTGCGAAGACGGCCGGTTACATCAATGGAGTCGCTCAAACCTTGACCTCTACAAACTGATCCGGATCGACATCATCGTTGCCCTGGCGATCCTTGCGGAACTGCACAGACGGGTCACAGGCGGTACCCGCCTTCTCACCCCGGTCGAGGTAGCCGACACGCTGTTCTTCCGGCACCTTGTGCTTTTCTTCGTAATAGATCACCGCTTCCAGGCTGATTTCCCGCTGCTCACGGGTCATGGCACGGCCGTCCGGCCACTTGCCCAGCTCAATCGCCTGTTTCAGATTGCGGTACACGTTCGGATCCAGCCGCTCGATCAACTCTTCGTAGGTCATTGCCCACCTCCTGAAAATTTGTTCATTGAAAAATCGGCAAATCCGTTTGACAGACGCAAATGATAACAATTATCATTAATTCACCAAATGACAGACGGTCGTATCATTTGGTCTCTCTCATCAGGAGCTAAAACGCTCTTTTTATGCCCCACCTTCCGGTGGGGCTTTTTTTTGGTTTATCGCCAGCGCTTGCCCCGCAAGGGCGACAACGCGGCCACCAGCAACCCTGCCACAAAACCGCCCAGATGGGCTTCGTTGGCCATGCGGCCAAGACCAAGCATTTCCGGCAACGGCGTAAAGCCGATCACCATCCACACCAGCGCAAAGGTCACCAGTGCCGGCGGGAACTGGAAACGCGGGCGCCTGCGCTGGCTCATCCAGCAGTAACCCAGAATGCCGTACACCACACCGGACAAGCCACCAAACAGCGGGCCGGACACCAGGTACTGCAGGCCATTGGACAGCAGGCTTGCCACCACAAACAGCACCGCCAGCCGGGCACGGCCGTCTATCCACTCAATCTGACTGCCCAGAAACCACAACATCACCGAGTTGAAGATGATGTGGGTCCAGCTGAAGTGCAGGAAATCCGGGGTAATCAGCCGCCACACCTGGCCACTGGCCAGGGACGCCGACAGCGCCTCCAGGCGGCCAGCCAGCGAGCTGAACACCTCCCAGCTGAATGGCCGGGGATCCACAAACATCAGGTTTGCCGCCAGGGCGTTCTGGCCCATGCCGGTAAACCACACCATCACCACCGCGATCACTATGGTTGCGATCACAAACGGGGCGTGGCGGGGCGCGGGCTGCCAGCGGCCGTCCGGGGTAATCGGGTAAGACCTTTCGTTATCCACCTGCTCTCCCCGTCTCAGCGTGCCACACTGTCTTCACTGGTGGGATAATCCGGCTGTTCCGGCCGGTCTACATCCACCCAGACAAACTTGTCTTTCGACAGCACGTCTTCGCCGTCCATCCGGTACGCCACCAGCTTGCCGTACTTCACCGCACTGTAATCGATACAGGCCACATTGGTCTTCAGCGGCGCCGGCTTGCCATCCATCCAGTAATGGCCCACAAACACCGGGGGCGCATCCAGCGGATAGGTGATCAGCTGCCGGTACTCGGCATCCGTCAGCTCCATACGGGCCACTTCCGGGGGCAGCGGGTCTGGCTGGAACACCACGTCGGCGTAGGTTTTCGGATCATCGGCCCAGAACTTGGTGCGGAAGAATTCCCGTACATAACCGTCCTTGCCGGTAATCGACATGCCTTCCGGCAAGCGCAGGTCGGTTCCCCGCAGCAAGGTATCCATCACCTGCCCGGCAAACGACTCGATCGCTGCAGAGGCATGCAGGAAGTCTTCATCAATGCAGGCTCCGCCCTGGTTTTGCCTGAACTTGTCGATCAGGTCCTGGTCCCAGCACGCATGCACCACCCGGAAATCCTCATCGTCGATGAACAGCGGAATGGTATAGAACCATTCCAGGAATTCATTCCACTCATGAGGATACGCATCAAACTGCTCAAGGGTTTCCTTGATCAGCCGGTCGTGCCGCGGGTTGTGCTCCCGAAGGAACTGCTTGCCACTGCCCGGGCGGGCCCGGGTGCAGTAACCCAGCGCATTGTACTCATGGTTGCCCATGACAATACGGGCAGCGCCATGCTCCACCATATCCCGCACCAGGTGCAGGGCCTCGCGGATGCGCGGGCCGCGGTCGATAATGTCACCAATAAAAATTGCCTGCCGCTTCGGGTGCCGGTAAACCCCGTTCACCTTGCGGTAGCCCATCTGATCCAGCAGCCGCTGCAGCGTGTTAGCGCAACCGTGGATGTCGCCGATAATGTCGTAACCCGCCATACTCAACTCGCTGTAATCGTGCTTGCCCAGCCCAGCTTGTCACGGCAGGTGGCGTAGAAGTTGTGGTCGGTGGGGTGAATCAGCCGAACCTTGAAGGGCTTCTTGGTGATGCGAATGATGTCACCCGGCGCACAGGAAATGTTCATCTGGCCATCGAAACTGATCTGCGGATAGGTTTCGTTGGTCTCGCCGATCACCAGTTTGATCTCGCTCTTGCCATCCACCACGATCGGGCGACTGCTGAGGGTATGGGGGAACATGGGCACCAGCACCACGGCATCCAGCTTGGGATGCATAATCGGACCGCCGGCAGACAGTGAATAAGCCGTCGAACCGGTGGGCGTGGCTACAATCAGGCCGTCAGAGCGCTGGCTGTAAACAAAGTGGCCGTCGATAAACAGGTCGAAGCCGATCATCCGGGTAGACTTGCCCGGGTGCAGCACCACGTCGTTCAGGGCAGAGCCATAGCCAAGAGGCTGGCCGTTGCGCTCTACGTGGCCGTCCAGCAGAAACCGGGATTCTTCGATGTAGTCACCGGCCAGCACCTGGGCCAGCCGCTCTTCAAGGTCGTTGGGGGAGATATCGGTCAGAAATCCGAGGCGACCCCGGTTAACGCCCAGCAACGGAATCTTGGCCTTGGCCATTTCCCGGGCGGCACCCAGCAAACTGCCGTCACCACCGACCACAATCACCAGGTCGCAGATTTCACCCAGGAGCTTCTTGCTGGCCACCTGCAGGCCATGGCCCGGAATCATGGTCGCGGTGTCTTCTTCGATAATGACGTGGTAGTTGTTTGCGGTCAGGTACTGTTTCAGCTGGCGCAGCGACTCAACTACCTTGACGCTGCCCATGCGCCCGATAATCCCGATATTCCTGAACTGGTCCATGAAGTATCCCGTGGTGTCTGAATGAGACGAACAGACCCACAGTTTAACGAAACTCGGGCGGATACTGAAAAAACTTCGCGGGATCAGGCTTTATGCAGTTCGCAGCGGTCGTCTTTGCCGGCCTCGAAATCCGCCGGCTGGGACACTCTCATGATCGGTTCGCCGCACGCATTGCCGTCGGCACCAGCATGGTTGCACACCGGGTTTTCATAGTGGGCCAGCCACTCCCGGTAGGCGGCCTCATTCATGCCGCACTGGTCAGCGGCGTAGGCCTGGGGATTGGCAAAGTAGGTTTCGATATCATCGTACGGCAGTGTGATGTGGCCGACACCCGGGTGATAAGCCACCAGGAACACCACCTGGTTTCGCAACTGTTCCAGCAGCGAATCTTCCGGCACTTCGCGATTTCTGAGCTCCTGGTTTTCCTGTTCGAGGGCAACCAGCCTTTCCTCCCGCAGCTCAAGCTCCCGCTCCTTGCGCTCCAGCTGCTCCCTCAGCAGGACCGTTTCGGCATCCGATTTGCCGCCCTCAACGTCGGGCCCTGCGTCCGGATCGGCCGGGGTCTCTTCACCCAGCTGCTCCTGTAGCGCGAGGTATTGCTCATTACGCTCCTGCAGGCGATTCTTGAGCTGCTCCTTACTGACCCGAAGCCGTTCGTACTTCTGGTCCAGCTCGGTCATCTCCGAACGCAAAGCCTGCATCTCCAGGCGATGGTCACGCTGCAGGTCAGACACCGCATCCCGGTGCACGCTCTGCAGGGTTTTGATGCGCAGCCGTTGCTCCCGAAGCACCTGGGCCAGGCGGGCACGTTCGATATCGACACGCTCGTCGGTGGCTGCAGACGACGAATTCACCAGAACAGGGATATTCTCTTCTGCCGGCTCGGCCTGGCGGAAATGCAGGGTATTGGCTTCAACAGCCTTGCGAATCGAGTGGAAATGGTTGCTGCCCGGGGTCATATCCGGGTCCCAGAGTTCCTCGGCAAAAGCAGGGTCCGGACACTGGCTGCGACACACCAGGCGGATAGCGCCACCGCCCAGGTCGGGGCCCTTGGCACCCTTTTCCGCCAGCGCTTCGATGGGCACGTTCCAACTGCTGTCTGCGCGGCCTTCTTCGTCAAACCAGATCCGGAAGAACACCAGGGAGGCCACTGTCAGGTCAGGGTTGAGATTGACCAGCACGGCGCGCACATCGGTTTCGGCAAGGTCCGAAAGCCCAACATAGCCATCCAGAAAGGCACCAAACTCCGACCAACGCATCTGCCGGGATACCTGGCTACCATCCATCAAGAAGACAGCTGAGTTACCCTCGGCTGCCTGGGCGGCACTGACCATCAACCTTCTCCATGCTTGTAACTTGTTATTCGAACGACAGGGCCGGCCTGAGGGTTCCGTACCCCCTTGCCGGATTTCCATAGTCTAGCCAGACCGGCCCCAAAACACAGAGAAAAACTGCAACGATTTGTGATCAGATCTCCGCTGCCAGGCGGCTGCCCTGATCAATCGCCCGCTTGGCATCCAGCTCGGCGGCGACATCGGCACCACCAATCAGGTGCACCGGCAGGCCTGCGGCTTCAAGGCCTGCCTGCAGTTCGCGCAACGGCTCCTGGCCGGCACACACGATGATGGTATCCACCGGCAGCAGCTTGTCTTCGCCCTGCTCCGCGCCCTTGGGCGTAACCGTGATGTGCAGGCCTTCGTCGTCAATCTTGCGGTAAGACACACCCGGAACCATCTGCACATTGCGGTTCTTCAGAGATGTACGGTGAATCCAGCCGGTGGTCTTGCCCAGGTTCTTGCCGACCTTGGAAGCCTTGCGCTGCAGCAGGAACACCTCACGGGCCGGGGCCGGTACTTCCGGCTGTACGCCCTGAATACCACCACGATGCGCCACGGTCAGGTCGACACCCCACTCTTTCATAAAGTGTTCGGTGTTCAGGGACGGCGATTCACCCTGATGCACGATGAATTCGGACACATCAAAGCCGATACCGCCAGCACCGATTACCGCGACACGCTGGCCCACCGGCTTGCGACCCATCAGGGCATCCAGGTAGCCGATCACCTTCGGATGGTCGATACCTTCGATATCCGGGGTGCGGGGCTCGACACCGGTGGCCATAACCACTTCATCGAAGCCACCGGCTTTCAGGTCGTCTGCACTGACCCGGGTGTTCAGGCGGACATCCACGCCGTGCTTGTCGAGCATCACACGGAAATAACGCAGGGTTTCGTAGAACTCTTCCTTACCCGGAATCCGCTTGGCCACGTTGAACTGGCCGCCGATCTCGCTGCCGTCATCAAACACCGTCACCTTGTGGCCACGCTCTGCGGCTACGCTGGCAAAGGCGAGGCCTGCCGGGCCGGCACCCACCACCGCGATGGATTTGGGCTGAGCCGTTTTCACATAGGTCAGCAGGGTTTCGTTACAGGCGCGCGGGTTCACCAGGCAGGTGGTGAGCTTGCCGCTGAAGGTATGGTCCAGGCAGGCCTGGTTACAGCCGATGCAGGTGTTGATTTCCTCGGCACGGTCTTCGGCTGCTTTCAGTACCAGCTCGGCATCCGCCAGGAACGGCCGGGCCATGGAGACCATGTCGGCATCGCCTTCGGCCAGGATCTTCTCGGCCACATCCGGCATGTTGATCCGGTTGGTGGTTACCAGCGGAATGCTTACCTCGCCTTTCAGGTGGGCAGTTACCTTGGTAAAGGCACCGCGGGGTACCGAGGTGGCAATGGTAGGCACACGGGCTTCATGCCAGCCGATACCGGTATTGATAATCGTGGCGCCGGCTTTTTCGATTTCCTTGGCCAGCTGCACCACTTCTTCCCAGGTGCTGCCGTCTTCGATCAGGTCCAGCATGGACAGGCGGTACACAATGATGAAGTTCTCGCCCACCCGCTCACGCACACGGCGCACGATTTCAATCGGCAGGCGAATGCGGTTTTCATAGCTGCCACCCCACTGGTCGGTACGGTGGTTGGTGTGTTTGACGATGAACTGGTTAATAAAATAACCCTCGGAGCCCATAATCTCGACGCCGTCGTAGCCGGCGCGCTGGGCCAGGGCGGCACAGTTCACGTAGTCGTCAATCTGCTTCTGGATACCCGCTTCATCAAGTTCTTTGGGCTTGAACGGGTTGATGGGTGCCTGGATGGCAGAGGGCGCTACCAGCTCCGGAGAATAGGCATAACGGCCAGCGTGCAGGATCTGCATACAGATCTTGCCATCGGCCTCGTGCACGGCCTGGGTGATCACCTTGTGCTTGTCAGACTCTTCCTCGGTGCTCATCTTGGCCGCGTGCTGGAACACCGCGCCTTCGCTGTTGGGGCCGATGCCGCCGGTCACAATCAACCCGGCGCCGCCACGGGCACGCTCGGCATAGAATGCCGCCAGCCGGTCGAAGCCACCCTTCACTTCCTCAAGGCCCGTGTGCATGGAGCCCATCAGCGTACGGTTGCGAAGTTTGGTAAAGCCCAGGTCCAGGGGCTCAAGCAGGTGCGGGTACTTGCTGGTGCCAGGTGTTGCGGTCATTGCGGTGCTCCTCATCGGATTATCAGGCGGGATGTCGAGGCTCCCGTTGTTATGGGCCTACACTACCCAGCACCGAAGGCGCCAACAATATCCAAACCAAACATTTTATTATCTCTGGATAACAGCAATAATACCGATATGCCTGAAGCTAACACCCCAAAACATAACGCCCTCGGCAATATCAGCCTGCTGTATGCGGCAGTACTGCTGCGCGCAACCGAGGCCGAAGGCGGCAATATCGACAAACTGAAAGCCAGGTTCCGACTGGATGATGCCGCACTGGCCTCGGCTGATGCCCGCATCAGCATCCCCCGCTTTATGCGTCTTGGCCATGCTGCCATCACCGCAACCGGCAATCCCGCCCTGGGCCTGCGCATGGGCGCCCTGACCCGGCCGGTGGATGCGGGCATGGCCGGGCTGGCCGTAGAAACTGCAAATTCAGTCAGCCAGGCCTTCCGTAGCCTGATTCGCTATTCCCTGCTCACCAGCCAGAATTCCCGGGGCGAACCCTCGGTCGATGAATTCCAGCGCACCGTGCGCTTCTACTCGATCCAGCCCTACAACCCGTACAACTACTTTGTGGTGGATTCCATACTGGCGGCCTGGACCCAACTGGCCCGGCATATCACCGGCCGCTACGACGTGCTGGAAAAGGTATGGATAGAGTATCCATCCATTGGCCTGGACGACGTGTTCGAAAGCTGGTTTCGCTGCCCGGTAGAGTTCGGCGCCCGGGAAAACGCCATCCGCTTCAAGGAAAGCGTGTGGCGACAAAGCCCGTCCCAGGCCCATGAGGGCATGTACGAGAAGCTGTCAGGAGTCTGTGAACGGGAGCTGCGGCAAATCCGCAAAGGCTGGAGCGTGGCCGACCGGGTGCGCCATCTGTTAACCCCCCTGCTGCGGGGTGAAACACCTACGCTGGAAACACTGGCGGCCCGGCTGGGCACCACGGCCTGGACCCTGCAACGGCAACTGAGCGCCGAGGGTACCGGGTTCCGGCAACTGCTGGACGACACCCGCAAACAACTGGCAGAGGATTACCTGAAGGAAACCGATACATCACTGGCGGAAATTGCCTGGCTGCTGGGCTTTGCCAACCCGCCGGCCTTTCACAAGGCATACCAGCGCTGGCACGGAACAAGCCCGGGCGAACGGCGAAAACAAATCAGGTCAGATAGCTGAGAAAAAGCTGGAAATAAAAAGGGGATATCGAAAACAAGGGGGAGGAGATAAATGGCGGAGCGGACGGGACTCGA
>NZ_DFLY01000004.1:37555-79265 GCF_002375525.1 Marinobacter sp. UBA3607
ACCAACTGAACTACCGCTCCGCGCGGCGTGCCTGAGCTGTCTTGCGACTGCTCTGTGACAACGAGGGCGCATTATAAAGACGCCCCCGTTTATGTCAACGCTTTTGAAGAACTTTTTTCAGATTTTCAGAAAACCGCCTTACATGGCGTCGACCATCACATCCTTGGTCTGGGCGGTTTTACGGTACTCGATCGGCGTCATGCCAGACCAGCGCTTGAACGCTCGGTAAAACGTGCTGGGTTCGGAGAAACCGGTCAGATACACGATCTCGTCGATGGACTCGTCGGTCGTTGCCAGCAGCTGTCGGGCCAGCCGGTAGCGGAAATCCGCCAGCACCTGGTTGAAACTGGTTTCAGCTTCGGTCAGCCGGGTGCGCAGGGTTCTGGGCTTGATACCCAGCCTTTCGGCCACCGCATCCAGTGTCACCTCACCGCTGTCCAGCAGCTCGGCAATAATCCGCTCCACCTGCCCTACGATGTCTTTCTTCTCGAGCCTCGCTACCTGCTCACTGGCAAAACGCTCGTGCAGGGCCAGCAGTTCCGGCTCGGCATGGGGCGAGGCATAGGACAGAATTTCCACCGGGAAGTACAGACGGTTTTCACGGGCGCCGAACACCACATCACAACCGAGCACTTCCTTTGCGTGGTCGATACCTTTTTCCCGCTCATGCTCGAACTCGATGCGGGAGGGATAAAAACGGCCATCGGTGATGGATTTGAAGAAGGTAATCAAGCCCTGCACAAAACACTCGTTGAAGTGCCGCAGCCGGCTGACTTCTTCCGAGGCTGCATCCAGCACCATGCAGGCTTCGTCGCCTTCCACAAAGAAATCGGTATTGGCCGCATCACTCAGCAGGCGCTGATAGTTCTGGGCCCGGCGAAGACCTTCGCCAAAGGTGGGGCTACTCAGGAACAGGTATTCCAGTACCTGCCCTTTGTAGGCCGGCAACAGTGGCCCCAGGTGCAGGCCAACATCTTCATCACCGGATACATCTTCAACCGCCTGCCAGAAATACAGCTGGGCATTGTGGGGAGTTCGGAGCTGATCGGTATAAACATACTGCTCGTCTACACCCAGACGGCTGAAAATAGCATTGGTATCAATGCCCTTTTTCTTCATCGCCTCATAAATCAGGCGCAGCATCACGCCCGCATCACGTAGTTCCTGCATAGAGTCCCGCTTTTTTATTTATCAGTTACCACTTTGACCCACCGGACAGGGTTCGGAGCACGCCGGGTCAATGCCACCTCTGGCCGGGTTTGCCAGACTTTCGTCGTACATTAGAGCATATCAGGCCACGCACGCACAGTTGTACCTGAAACCATTAATAATCGGGAGAAAGCCTTAATGCCGGATTCACTGGTCTACCACAGCGCACCGCCGGCCTTGCTGCCACTGTATGGCAAGGCCCTGCTGCCCAAACAACACAAGCCGGGCGAGCAAACCCGCATTCCGGACCTGCAGGCAGACCTGCTGGGGATTGCCACCAACACTCCGGCCCTGAAAACCTATCAGCGCATATGCGGGTTCAAGCCAGGCTCCCGGGCCCCCATTACCTGGCCCCACATCCTGGCGTTCCCCCTGCACCTGAAGCTGCTGACGGAAAAATCCTTTCCCCTGCCCTTGCTGGGGCTGGTGCACCTGCGCAACACCATCATCCAGCATCGCCCGGTCAGTGCCGGCGAAAACCTGGATATACAGGTAACGCTGGGCAACCAGCAGCGCACAGACAGGGGCATGGAGTTCGACCTGATTACCGAAGCCCGGGCCGCCGGCAAGCTGATCTGGGAAGAAACCAGCACCAACCTGTTCCGGATGGCCGGCCAGGGAACCTCCGGAGGCAGCAAGAATCCGCCGCAACTGGACCATTACCCGTTCTCTGAAGCCATCAAGGCGCCGGAAAGCATCGGCCGGCAATATGCGAAGGTATCCGGTGACCGCAACCCCATCCACATGCACGCCCTGAGCGCCCGGGCTTTCGGTTTTCCGCGGGCGATTGCCCATGGCATGTGGACCAAGGCCCACGCACTGGCGCTGTTGGAACAACAGGAAGGCTGGCAGTCAGGGCCGGTGAAGGTCAGCTGCCAGTTCAAGAAGCCGCTGTTCCTGCCCGGCACCGCGCAGCTGAACTGGCGCACCGGGGCAGACGGCTGGGACTATCAGATTCTGAATGCCAAGGGAGACGCGCCCCACCTTACCGGGCGCATAGACTGGCTATAAGGGGTCAGGCTTCGTCGGGGGTGCAGGGCGCGCCCTCGGCGCCTGCAATGGGCAACACAAACCAGAAACAGGCACCGTCGCCTTCCGGGCGCTGGTACCCGATATCGCCACCCTGGGCCTGCATCAGCGAGCGACAGGTAGCAAGGCCAATGCCCATGCCATCTTCCTTGGTGGTGTAGAACGGGTGGAACAGCTTGTCCTCGGCCTCTTCCGGCACACCGACACCGTGGTCACGCACCTCTACCCGAACACACTGATCGCCACAACGCCGTGCTGAAACCTCCACAGGCTGGGACGAACCGGCACTGCGGGTTGCCTCCAGGGCGTTGCGGATCAGATTCAGGGCCACCTGCTGCACCTGGATGGGGTCTGCCAGTACACCCGGCAGATCGTCGTCTACCCGCACCTCAATGCCGCCTTCGTTGTTGCGCATGTCCACCTCGGCAAACTGCCGGGTGTCTTCCAGCAACTCGGGCACCGACAATTCTTCCTTGCCAGTGGCAGGCTTTTTCATAAAGCGGCGGATGCGGCGGATAATCTCGCTGGCCCGGTGGGACTGGGCATCGATTTTATCCAGGGTTTCACCCAGCAGCTCAAGGTCCGGCTCGTCCTTGGCCATCATGCGCTTGGAAACCCGGGCATAGTTGGAAATCGCGGTCAGCGGCTGGTTTACCTCGTGGGCAAAGCCGGCGGCCATCTCGCCCATAGTGGTCAGGCGGGACGTATGGGCCAGCTGATCGCGCTGCTCCTGCACCAGCTCACGGGCTTCTTCCAGGGCTTTTTCGCTTTCCAGCTCGGCGGTAATGTCGTGAAACACCACCACAGCGCCATGCAGCTCATCGCCATCAAGCTTCGGGGTGGCCCGGTATTCTGCAGGGAAGCTGCTGCCATCGGCACGCAGCATCTGGATATCCCGCTGGTGTTCAGGCACACCTTTGTTACAGGTCGCCATCACCGGCAGGCTGTCACGGCATTCTTCAGCCGTGGCAAAGTGCAGGTCAAAGAAACATTTGCCGATCAACTCTTCAACCGGGCGGCCGGCAATCGCGGCGGCAGCCGGGTTGGCAAACTCGATCAGGCCGTTTTCGTCCAGCCCGTAGATGCCTTCGCTGATGGAATCCAGGATGCGGGTCTGGTCGCCCTGCAGTTCCCGGTTACGGGCCTGCAGCTCACGTTCGAGCCGGATAACCCGGGCATGGGTTTTCACCCGGGCGATCACTTCCAGGGACTGGAACGGCTTGGAGATGTAATCGGCCCCGCCCAGGGAAAAGCCCTTCACCTTGGCCTGCAGGTCGTCCAGGGCGGACAGGAATACCACGGCGATGTCGGCGGTTTCGGGATCGGCCTTCAGGCGCTCGCACACCTCATAGCCATCCATCTCCGGCATCATAATATCCAGCAGGATCACTTCCGGGTGGTGACGGTGGGCCAGGTCCAGTGCTTTCTCGCCTTCGTTGGCAATCAGCAGGCGGTAGCCTTTGTCTTTCAGGGTCTCGTAGAGGACTTTCAGGTTCTGCGGGTTGTCATCAACCAGCAGGACCGTCACCTCTGAGTTCTCACTGACAACTTCAGTCATACAAGCGTGGCCGGTTATAAACGTTCTGGCATGATGACCACAGCAACCGGCTTAGTCGATAAGGTCCTTTACGGACAGAACCATACGCACCAGATGTGCAAGGGAATGTGTACCCATCTTGTGCATAACCCGGGAACGGTGGATTTCCACGGTGCGCTGGCTGATCTCCAGCTCGATGGCAATCACCTTGTTGGCCTGGCCGGCAATCATGCGGTCCATGATTTCGGCTTCCCGCGGGGTCAGGCTTTTCACCCGGCGGATGATTTCCTGTTTTTCGTCCAGGGTCTTGCGCTGCTCGAGGTCCTGCTCCAGGGCCGCCTCGATCTTTTCCAGCAGGGCTTCTTCCCGGTACGGCTTCTGGATGAAGTCCACCGCGCCTTCTTTCATGGCGTCTACCGCCATCGGCACGTCACCGTGGCCGGTCACAAAGATAATGGGCAGAATCGAATGCTTTTCGTTCAGCTTCTTCTGCAGCTCCATGCCGTCCATACCCGGCATACGGATATCCAGCACAATGCAGCCGGCCATTTTATCGGAGTAGTCCTTCAGAAAGGCGTTGGCGCTTTCGTAGGTCTTCACCGGCTTGCCATCGGATTTCAGCAACAACTCCAGGGAGTCGCGGACGGCTTCGTCGTCTTCTACCACGTACACAGTTTGCTGGATATCAGTCATGGATCTCTATTCTCCTGTCCGTTTTATTATGGTCCCGGTCAGTGGATGGACGGGTCTTTGTGCTCGTCCCGCGCGTGTTCCTGCCGCTCGTGTTCCCGCATTTTCTCAAGCCGCTGCTGAATAATGCCAAAAACACTCTGCCTGGGATACCGGCCTTTGTCATTCGCCTTGCCAGCGGGCTTGCCCAGCAGCAAGGTAACGGCCTCTTCCACCCGGCTTACCGGGTAAACCGCAAACTGGCCATTGCGCGCACCCTGCACCACTTCACTGTCGAGCATCAGGTTCTGCACGTTGGTTTCCGGAATGATCACACCCTGGGTGCCGGTCAAACCACCCTTGAGCTCGCAGGTGGCAAAGAAGCCTTCAATTTTCTCGTTCACACCGCCAATGGGCTGCACCTCGCCAAACTGGTTCACTGAACCGGTAATGGCCAGGTCCTGGCGCACCGGCACACCGGACAACGACGAGATCAGCGCCACCAGCTCCGCCAGCGATGCGCTGTCGCCGTCTACCTCACCATAGTTCTGTTCCATGGTCAGGCTGGCAGACAGGTGCATGGGGTCGTTCACCGCAAAGTAAGAGGCCAGCCAGGAGCTGAGAATCATCACACCCTTGGAGTGAATGTTGCCACCCAGCTTTACGTCACGCTCGATATCCATCACGGCACCATCACCATAGTAGCAGGTTGCCGTTACCCGGTTAGACAAGCCGAACTCGAAACCGCCGGTAGACAGCACAGACAACGCATTCACCTGCCCCACGCAGGTGCCGGAGGTGGTGACCAGCGTGGTGCCGTCGCGAATGGAATCGTAGAACTGGTCACGAATGCGACTGCTGCGGTAACGGGCACTTTCCAGCGCCCGCTCCACGTGCACCTCGGTAATCAACCGGGCACCGGCCTGGCGGGCCCAGAAATCCGATTCACGCAGCAGATTGGCAATATCCGCGGCATGCAGAGATAACCGGTCCTGGTGGTCGGCCATACGGGCGCTGTGTTCGATTACCCGGGCCACCGCCCTGGTGTTGCAATGCAGCAGTTTCTTTTCCACCACCAGGCTGGCAATAAACTTGGCGTACTGCAGCTGGCTTTCCGCCGTGCGGTACATTTCATTCTCGAAGTCCGCCGTTACCCGGAACAGCTCGGCAAACTCGGAATCGTATTCCTGCAGCAGCATCCAGGTTTCGCGGTCCCCGAACAGCACAATCTTCACGTCCAGCGGCACCGATTCCGCCTCGATGGAAATCGTCCCGGAGAGGGTCAGTTCCCGCTCCAGGGAGTTGATCTGAAGGGTACGGGAGCGCAGCGCCCGCTTCAGGCCATCCCACACGAAGGGCTGCTCCAGCACCTTGATGGCATCCATCAGCAGGTAACCACCGTTGGCCTTGTGCAGGCTGCCGGGGCGAATCAGCGAGAAGTCAGTAAACACCGTGCCCTTGTAGGTGACGTTTTCCACGTAACCGAACAGATTGTGGTAGGTGGGGTTATCTTCCACCACCACGGGTACTTCGTTGCTGGTCTGGTGTACCAGCACATTCACGATGTAGCGGCGGGGTGTTTTCTTGTCCAGCGACGCATAGGCAATGGCCGCCTGTTCTTCGTCGTCTTCCAGGAATATATCCAGGTTTTCAGCCAGGTCTTTGCGCACCGCTTCCAGGTAGGCCGTTACGTCTGGCAGCTCTTTATACTTGTCTTTCAGCTCGTCAATCTGGTGGCCGGAGATGCCTTCCAGGGTTTCCTGGTTCAGGGCCTGTTGTTTCTCGGCGTATTCCTGCTCCCAGTCTGCCAGCTTGCGCAGAACCTGCCGGAGTTTCTTCTCCAGCTTGTTGATGACTTCCTCGAACTTGTCCCGCTGCTCCTGGGTGAGGGCCTGGAAGCTTTCCGCCGTGTGGGGCTCTTCGCCGTTCATAGCCACCAGCCGGTATCCGCCGGGGGTGCTGATGGTCAGGCGCACTTTCTTGCGCTTGGCCTGGTTGGCTACTTTTTCGAGTTCGTCTTCCTGCAGCTTGACGTAGTCGTTCTTCAGCTGCTCCGCACGCTCCAGAAAACTGTCGCCCTCGAAGGTCTGGGGAATCATCTTCACCAGCCGGGCCATCAGCTTTTCCATGTCCTGCTTCAACTGGGTGCCCTTGCCCGAGGGCAGCTTCAGCAGCTTCGGGTTACGAGGCTCTTCGAAATTGGCCACGTAACACCAGTCATGGCTTTGCTGCTCGGTGTCTACATGGTGCTCCAGGTAGCGCAGCATCATGGTGCGCTTGCCCAACCCGTTCCGGCCTACCGCATACACGTTGTAACCACCGTGGGGCATGGCCAGTGCGAAGCGCACGGCTTCCTGGGCACGGTTCTGGCCGACGATCTCAGCCAGCGGCTCAAGTTGCCGGGTGGTTTTGAATGGCAGCTCTTTCAGAACACAGGATTTGTAGAGTTGGTGCAGCGGCAATGACTTCAAGTTTGCTTCCCGTCGACATCGGTTTGAATGGTTTTGAACCCGCCATTGTAGTGTTTGCCAGACAGACTGTCGCCTACCGGTTCCGGTTTTATCCGATCAGGCCGGAGCAACTGCCGGGTGAGACGCCGGTCACACTTTTCATGTTGATCAATTTTCAGACAACCCGGCGCTGGCTACACTTGAGGGTCCGGATGGCTTCCGGAAACAACAAAGACAAAAAGACAGTGGATGCAGCCATGGCAAGTAAGCCCTCAGATCGCCGAATCAAGGAACGGTTTCCCGCCACCTGCCTGAACGTGCAGCTCAGTGAACGCGGCTTTTTTGGCCGTGGCAAGAACCCGGTGGCGGTGAACTGCCTGGATATGAACCGCTACGGCATGGCGGTTCAGTGCCCCCGGCCGGTCGAACCCGGCGCCCGCCTGTACCTGCAAATCCGCGGCAAATATATAAACGAACCCCGCGTAGCGGCCCGCGTAGTCCGCTGCCAGCCATGGCGCACCGGCTTCCGGGTGAGCGTTCAGTTCAGTTACTGCCTGGACCAGAAACGCTATTCCCGGGCCGTCGACAATGCCCTGTCACGCATTGAAGGCTTTTACAGCCGCCTGGCCGGCTAGGCCACCGCCTGCCCGCTTACCCGGCTTTACCAATCCACTGCACCAGATCCTCGAACAACATGGGCCGGGCAAAGTAGTAGCCCTGGAAGCTCTCGCAACCATGGCTCTTCAGGTAGCAAAACTGCTCCTGGGTTTCCACGCCTTCGGCCACCACGTTCAGCCCCATTTCCCGGGCGAGGGTAATCACACCCTTGCACACCGCCGCGTCTTTCTCGTTGGTGGTGACGTTGTCTACAAAGCTGCGGTCGATCTTGATGTTGTCCACCGGCAGGTCTTTCAGGTAACTGAAACTGGAAAAACCGGTGCCAAAATCATCAATGGCCGTGGCAACCCCCATGTCGTTCAGGGCATTGAGGATATCAATGGCGCCTTCGCTGTCTTTCATCAGGATGCCTTCGGTCAGCTCCAGCTCCAGGTGTTCCGGTGCAAGGCCGGTGTCTTCCAGAATCGACCTGAGCACCGTCAAAAAGCCCGGGCGGTGGAACTGCAGCGGCGACAGGTTCACCGCCATACGGCCCTTCAGCAGCCCCATCTCCAGCAACCGCCGTGCATCTTTACACGCCTGGGTGGTTACCCACTTACCCAGGTGGGCAATCTGGCCGGTTTTGATGGCCTCCTGTAATTCATTACGCAACTCCACACGCTTGGACAGCTTGGAATCCAGGTCTTCGGAGTACACCACATAGGTATCACGCCCCTGCTGCTTGGCCTTGTACATGGCCATATCAGCCTGCTGAATCAGCTTTTCCGGGCCGGTGAGCTGCTTTACCGGTGCTCCTATCACTTCCTCGCGGGAATACCCCGTAGAGAAAGTACCGATGCCGGGCCAGCCGTGGCACTGAGTACAAGGTCCGGGCCGTTGGGAATATTTACTGGCACATGCTCGTAAACCTCATGTTCCAGGTGATGAAGTGCAATAGCTCGCTCCACAGCCGGGCTGTCCGCTCCCTCAAGCCGGATCTCGAAATCGTAATAGTCCCTGGATGATTCAAGCGCCAGCAACTCCGCCACATCAAATACCGCGAGGAAATACGCACCCGAATCCAGGTCTGGCCGCACCAGGGCGATCGCCGAAAACGGCTTAGCCGGGTCCGGGAATATCCAGGCGCTGGCCAACCGTTCGTCGCGCGCATTGCGAACCCAACCCAACACTTCCGGGTTGACGGTCTGATCCATCACCCACAGCAGATCCTCAGGGTTACGACTCCGCCGCCACACCGGAGACCGACCATCCCGGAACAACATCAGGGACTTCAGGGCCGGCGTATCTTTGAAATACCAGCGCATTTCGGTTTGCTCGAGAGCTTCAGGCACTTCAAAGCCCAGCGACGCCCACCGGTTGGCCAGCCGATCAATCAACGCTACAGAAGACTGCAACTCCAGTTTTAGCTCGCTGGCATAGTACTGAATGGTAGAGCGGGCAATGTGGTGCCGCTCTTCATGGGTGCCCCAACTGGCAATGACCGACAACACAAACGTGCCAAATACGCCAGCCACCCCAGCAACTACGCCGTCTCGCCGCAGCATGAACGGTTTGCCTGAATCACGCTGCGCCAGGATGATCAACGCGATGCCAAATCCCAGGCAAAACAACCCGGCAATCAGCGAAAAACCTTCAACCAGACCGCCCGGCCCACCCATCAGACCCCGACGAACATTCTCCAGCACCGCATAGGAGCCAATCGCCAGGCCGAAACAACCGGCAAGCAGCGCATACAACCGCCCTGCTGCCCCGCGCAGCCCGATGAGAGATACGCTGGCCAGCACCAATTAAACGCCGTAGCGCCAGGATTTTCAGATAATCCCGGCATCCAGGCTGGCCGCCACAAACAGCCCCAACTCTTCACACTGGTCGGCAAATTCCGGCTGGTAGTCACCCCGGCACAGCAGGGGTTCCTGAATAAGTTTCCAGCGCAGGCCAGTGGTGATGCTGTCTATGGCGCGGCGTGTGCCGGTGCCATCGTGGCCGGCGCGAATATAGAAAGTAAAAGGCAGGCCCTGGGTTTTCTCCAGGCAGGGGTAATAGCTACGGTCAAAGAAGTCTTTGAGGGCGCCCGACATATAGCCGAGGTTTTCGGTGGTGCCAAGGATGATGGCGTCACAGGCGAGAACATCTTCGGGGCCGGCTTCGAGCGGCGCTTTCACCACCACTTCCACCGCTTCAATATCCGGGTTACGGGCGCCCTTTTCCACAGACTCCCGTAACCGCAGGGTATTGGGAGACGGTGCATGGGCTACTATCAACAGTCGCTTCATGTAACGCCTCCCGGGTTCTTACTTAGAGCAATTCACCGTTCGCTTCCACCGGCGCTTCTGCCGCCTCTTTCTTCACCGGCTTGGGCATCAGCTTGTCGCGAACCTTGGCTTCGATTTCGTTGGCGATATCCAGGTTCTCTTCCAGGAACTTGCAGGCATTGGCCTTGCCCTGACCGATCTTGTCACCGTTGTAGGCGTACCAGGCACCGGATTTGTCGACGAAGCCTTCTTTCACACCCATGTCCAGAACTTCGGCCATGTGGTAGATGCCCTTGCCGTACATGATCTGGAACTCGGCCTGTTTGAACGGCGGCGACACCTTGTTCTTGACGACTTTCACGCGGGTCTCGTTACCCACCACTTCGTCACCTTCTTTCACCGCACCGATGCGGCGGATGTCCAGGCGTACGGAAGAGTAGAATTTCAGGGCGTTACCGCCGGTGGTGGTCTCGGGGCTGCCGAACATCACACCGATCTTCATACGAATCTGGTTGATGAACACCATCAGGCAGTTGGCGTGCTTCACGTTACCGGTCAGCTTACGCAGCGCCTGGGACATCAAACGGGCCTGCAGGCCTACGTGGCTGTCGCCCATTTCGCCTTCAATTTCCGCTTTCGGCGTCAGGGCCGCTACCGAGTCGACGATGATGACGTCGATGGCATTGGAGCGTACCAGCATATCCGCGATTTCCAGGGCCTGCTCGCCGGTGTCCGGCTGGGAGACCAGCAGGTCGTCGACGTTTACGCCCAGTTTTTCAGCGTAGATAGGGTCCAGTGCGTGCTCGGCGTCGATGAAGGCACAAGTTTTGCCGGCTTTCTGCGCTTCGGCGATCACTTGCAGGGTCAGGGTGGTTTTACCGGAGCTTTCCGGGCCGTAGATCTCTACAATCCGGCCATACGGCAAGCCACCAATACCCAGTGCCACGTCCAGCCCCAGGGAGCCGGTGGATACCGCAGGAATGGCTTCACGGGGCTGGTCGCCCATTTTCATCACGGCGCCCTTGCCGAACTGGCGTTCAATCTGGCCCAGTGCTGCGCTGAGTGCTTTCTTGCGGTTGTCTTCCATTGTTACCTGCCCCTCACTATTCGATATGACGACACCGGAGGTGTATCCAGTGTTTTCCTGTATATTTGAACAGTATTAAAACATAAGCCTTGGCACAGACCAACCCCTGCCGGGGTGAAAAACATCACAGTGTTTTCAGAAACTCCGTAACCCCTTGCAACACATACAAAACCGATTGCCGGCGTACCTGTTCCCGGTCGCCGTCAAAGTGCTGAACACGGGTTTGCGTGTTGTCCGGGCCGGTTCCCCAGGCAAACCATACCGTGCCTACCGGCTTTTCTTCGCTGCCGCCACCAGGGCCGGCAACGCCGCTGATGGCCACGGCCACATCCACACCGGTGGCGCGAACGGCACCGGCCACCATCTGGCGCACCACCGGTTCGCTGACGGCGCCGTGCTCGGCCAGCACCTTTTCTTCTACGCCCAGAATGGCCTGTTTGGCCTCGTTGCTGTAGGTCACCAGCCCGGCCATCACATAGGCAGAGGAACCCGCCCTGTCTGTCAGCACCTTGGCCACCCAGCCACCGGTGCAGCTTTCGGCGGTGGCCATGGTTCTGCCCTGCTGTATCAACAAGTCTCCCAGCGCATTGCCGGCGGTTTCCAGTTGCTGATCGGTTGCTTGCATAGCCATCTCCAAGCTTCTGTTGCCAAACCCTTCGTTTCATCCCGGGCGTTATTTTCTTACAATCCCCGCTTTGACCCAAACGCACGATCAACCGGACGCTTCCATGCCAGCAACCCAGACCGATCTTTCCAAGCATACCCCCATGATGCAGCAGTACCTGAAGATCAAGCGGGAGCACCCGAACGAGCTGGTGTTCTACCGCATGGGTGACTTCTACGAGCTGTTTTACGACGATGCCAAAAAAGCCGCCGAGTTGCTGGACATTACCCTGACCGCCCGGGGGCAATCCGGCGGCAATCCTATACCCATGGCCGGCGTGCCTTTCCACGCCGCTGAGGGCTACATTGCCCGCATGGTGCGCGCAGGTCAATCCATTGCCATTGCCGAACAGATTGGCGATCCGGCCACCAGTAAGGGGCCGGTGGAGCGGAAGGTGGTGCGCATTGTTACCCCCGGCACCCTGAGTGATGAAGCCTTCCTGGAAGACCGGTGCGATAACCTGCTGGCAGCAATTTTCAGCCATAAAGAGCAGTTCGGCTTTGCCTCGCTGGATATTTCCAGTGGTCGCTTTGCAGTGTCTGAACTGGACAGCCTGGAAGCCCTGCAGGGCGAACTGCAGCGCTTGCGCCCGGCCGAGATACTGATCAGCGAAGACTTCCCTTTCGGTGACCTGCTGGAAGGCTTCACCGGTGTGCGCCGGCAAGGCCCCTGGCTGTTCGAGCTGGATTCGGCCCGGCGGGTGATTACCCAGCAGCTACAGGTGCGTGACCTCACCGGTTTTGGCTGCGAAGACCTGCACCTGGCGATTTGTGCCGCCGGCTGCCTGCTGCAGTACGCCCGGGAAACCCAGCGCACCGCCCTGCCCCACATTCGCAAACTGACACGGGAGCGCCGGGAAGACGCAGTGATCCTGGATGCCGCCAGCCGCCGCAACCTGGAAATCGACACCAACCTGATGGGCGGCCAGCAATACACCCTGGCCTGGGTGATGGACCGCACGGCCACCGCCATGGGTGCCCGGGAATTGCGCCGCTGGCTGAACCGCCCGCTGCGGAATGTGGAGGTGGTCCAGCAACGCCAGCAGTCAGTCTCGGCCCTGCTGGACGGTTTTCACTATGAACCGGTGCACGACCTGCTCAAGCGTGTGGGCGACATCGAACGGATCCTGGCGCGGGTAGCCCTGCGCTCGGCCCGGCCCCGGGACCTCGCCCGCCTGCGGGATGCTTTCCAGACCCTGTCGGAGCTTCAGGAAGTCCTGAAGCCCGTTAGTTCCAGCCATGTAGCCCGGCTGGCCGGAACCATTGGCGAATACCCGGAGCTTGCTGACTTGCTGGAGCGGGCCATTATCGAAAACCCGCCGGTGGTAATCCGCGAGGGCGGCGTGATCGCCGAGGGCTTCGACGAAGAGCTGGACGAGTTGCGCAACATCAGCGAGAACGCCGGCCAGTACCTGCTGGATGTGGAAACCCGGGAGCGGGAGCGTACCGGCATCTCTACCCTGAAAGTGGGCTACAACCGGGTGCACGGCTATTACATTGAAATCAGCAGGGCCCAGTCTGCCCAGGCGCCAGTGGATTACATCCGTCGCCAGACCCTGAAAAACGCCGAACGCTTCATCACGCCCGAGCTGAAAGAGTTCGAAGACAAGGCCCTGAGTGCCAAGAGCCGCGCCCTGGCCCGGGAAAAAGGCCTGTATGACGACGTCTTGGAAACCGTGGCCGAACAGCTGGCGCCGCTGCAGGATGCCGCCCAGGCCCTGGCCGAGCTGGATGTGCTGAGTAACTTTGCCGAGCGCGCCACCAGCCTGCGCTTTACCGCACCGGAGTTTACTGACCAACCCGGTTTTGATGTGGAAGAAGGCCGCCACCCGGTGGTGGAGCAACTGCTGGACGAGCCTTTTGTGCCCAACAACCTGCTGATGGACACCAAACGCCGGATGCTGGTGATTACCGGCCCGAACATGGGCGGTAAGTCCACCTACATGCGCCAGGCCGCCCTGATTGCCCTGCTGGCCTACACCGGCAGCTTTGTGCCCGCCAACCGGGCGGTGCTGGGGCCGGTAGACCGGATTTTCACCCGCATGGGCTCTTCCGACGACATCGCCGGTGGCCGCTCTACGTTCATGGTGGAGATGACCGAAACCGCCAACATCCTGCACAACGCTACCGAACACAGCCTGGTGCTGATGGACGAAGTGGGCCGTGGCACCAGCACCTTCGACGGCCTGTCCCTGGCCTGGGCCACGGCAGAGCACCTGGCGAAGGACATTCGCTGCTACACCCTGTTCGCCACCCACTACTTCGAGCTGACGCAACTGGCGGATGACCTGGAACATGCGGTAAACGTGCACCTGACTGCCACGGAGCATGATGATTCCATCGTGTTCCTGCACAATGTGCATGACGGGCCCGCCAGCCAGAGCTATGGTTTGCAGGTGGCCAAGCTGGCCGGCGTGCCGCAGGATGTTATCCGTAACGCCAAGGCCCAGCTGGCACACCTGGAAGGCAGCGCCAGCCCGTCAGCGCCGGCCCCGGAGCATGTGCATGAACCGGCGCCGAAAGCCGTCAAACAACCGACCAGCGCGGAAACGGTTTATCAGGGTGATATGTTCGCCATGGCGGAGCCAAGCGCGGTGGAAGAGGCCTTACAGCAGCTGGATGTTGATGGCCTGTCGCCCCGGGACGCCCTGAACCAGCTGTACGAACTGCGGGCATTACTGAACAAATAACAGAAAACTGGGCCAAACTTGATCTGTGTAATAAGGTTATAGCAGCCCAATGCTTGCGGCTACGGGGGCCGCTCCCTACAATATCGCGCACAAAATTATAGATGGGGCCGGATTTTCAGGGCTCCTGATGAGACTGAATATTCTACGAACCAGGGATCTGACTATGGCGTTTATCGTTACTGATAACTGCATCAAGTGCAAATACACCGACTGCGTGGAAGTGTGTCCGGTAGACTGCTTCTATGAAGGCCCCAACTTTCTGGTGATCGACCCGGACGAGTGCATCGACTGCGCCCTGTGCGAGCCCGAGTGCCCGGCGGAAGCCATCTTCTCTGAAGACGAACTGCCGGCAGACCAGGAAGCCTTCGTTGAGATCAACGCGGACCTGGCCGGCAAGTGGCCGAACATCACCGAGAAGAAAGACCCGCTGCCAGACGCCGACGAGTGGGACGGCCAGCCCGACAAGCTCCAGTACCTGGAGCGCTGAGGCCAAAAGCTGTCAGCAGCTACAAAAAAGCCGGAAGAGCGATCCTCTTCCGGCTTTTTTTATATCAGGCCTGTGCAGCCCGACTTAGCCCTCTGCCAGCAACTTCTTCGCGGCAGCAGACTTGTAGAAGCTTCCCAGCCTTCTGCGCACCAATGCCTCCACATAACCTTCCTTGTGCAGCACATCGATAATCGGCAGGCCCAGTTCGGCAACTTCCGTAACAATCACGTCCCGGGTCACCCCAATATCATTCAGCAGGTCCATCACCGGCCGGTCGCCATACTTGGCAAACAGGTGCTCGACCACGGCCCGGGCGCAGCCTTCAAAGTAGGCGGTTTTGCGGAAGTTCAGCCAGAAGTCATAACCCAGTACCACAAACTCCTGCAGTTCCACCTCGCCCAGGCCATCCTGAAGCTCGGCAATGGTCTGGTTCTCCAGTGATACCCAGGCCGCCATCACACTGTCACGAAGCTCATCATCGGTCAGTGCCCGATGCAGGAACTGCTCGCTGCGCACAATCAGCCCTGGCAGGCTGTCGGCCAGCCAGGCCTTGATGCGCCGCTCGAAAGTTTCATCCAGCCCCGGCACGGCCTTGTTGGCCATTTTCTTGCCGAACTTCATCACCGAACCCACTCCCGGCACCGAGCGGGTAATCAGGTTGTCTTCATACAGGTAATTCACCAGCCCGTGGTACACCACGTTCGACACCAGCTCCTGGTACACCGGGTGTGCCATGATCTCGCTGATGATCCGCTCCCGCTGCTGGCGAAGCTCCAGGGCCTCTTCGATAAAGCCGCTGGCCTGCTCCCGTGACAGGATTTCGCCCAGCGTGGTGTCTGCCTGAACCGGCGCTTTGAGCACTTCTGCCGCCATCTCCGCAGCCAGTTCCGGAATGCCGGCATCCAGCTCCATGTTCACGGCGATGCGCTTGATCACGCCCATTACCTGCTCGGGGCTGATCAGCCGGCCCAGCGGCACTTTTTCGGCATAGCCAAGCAATTCGTCCACTTCCTGTTCCAGGAACTTCTTCAGCTTGGCGCCTTTGAGGGCGGCCACTTCGTGCTTTACGTGGGCTTCAAACAGGGTATCGACAAGACTGGGGGCAGTTTTGCTCATAGAGCTGGCATCCTTTGGCTGAATTCCTGAAGTATGCCGGTGAGGCTAACACGGAAGCAGGCAGCTGGGGTTTGCCGGAATTACCGGCGGACCCGTGATTATGGGCCAGTCCGGCGACCAGCCCGACAGAAACAGACGGTTACTGGAAGTCTGAAAACTCGTGGGGTTCCGCCGCCAGCGCCAGGCACAGGCTGCCGGGGCCAACGTAGATGGAGCTGGTAATGCCCATCTGCGACAACAGCAACTCTACACCGTGCTTTTCACAGGCATCGCGCAGGCGATTCAGGCCCGGCAGCTCTTCGATCTCAGTCCAGCTCAGGCCGCAGGACAAACTCACATAGGGTGTCAGCAAACCGGCTTCCAGGCGGCCGATGGCGTAATTCATCACTTTCTCGACCGCCACGTTGAAGTCGCGGGTTTTGGCCACGGGCTTGCCTTCAACGCCCTGCCCGAAGATCACCGGGTTGATGTTCAGCACCTTGCCCATGAAGGCGGCCATCGCAGACACACTCTTGTCGCCGCGGCGCCGGGCCCGTTCACGGATGTAATGCAGGTCGCGGGGGATCACGCAGGTGTAGATCTTGTCAGTGAAGGTTTCCACCTCGTGGCGCAGGGCATTCTTGGAGACTTTCTGGTTGATCAGCCGCAGGGTGTGGGCCGCCAGCAATCCCTGGCCCGCAAAGATCTGCTTACTGTCGATGACCCGCATGGAGAATTTGCCTTCCCGGCCGGCGGCCTTGCGGGCGCCTTCGTAGTTGGCCATCACGGTGTTCATGGCTTCGGAGGCGTGGTCGAAAATCTGGCTGCGGCTTCGGGTGACGGTTTCACAGATGGCCACGTCAAACTGAGTGACAATCTTTTCCATGAACAGGTTGTGGATCTGTTCTGCGGAAAAGGCTTCGGTTTCCGCCTGGTGGCCTTTATCAAGCAGGCCGCTCTGGTAGAACTCCTGGGTACGCACCGGATCGTGGGTATCGATGTAGGTCTGGCCATCAATAATGGCCGTTACCGGCAGCACAAACAGATCGTGTTTGCGGGAAAATTCATAGGGTAGATCACAGGCGGAATCAACGATCAAACCAACTCGCATGTGCAAAAGCCTCCGGGGTTCGGGTGTTTCCTCAGGCGGGAGCACCCTTTCTTGTGATTATTCTGGAGACACAAGTCTTGCACATGCCGGCGATAATTTCAGCCGCCCCGTGAATCAGTTAACAAAAAGGCCCACGACAACAAATCCGGTAACCGAAAACAAAAAAAAGGAGGCCGAAGCCTCCCAAGGACACACAGTGGGTTGGTACCGCTGCTAGCTCAGCGGCACCGGGTTCAGAATTACTCGCTCGTCTCGGCGCCCGGCGCTTCCGGGTCAGAGGTAAACTTCAACAAGTGAGTACGCTCGATCAGGTAGTACAGGATGGCACCGGTGGCCAGGCCCCAGCCTGCGCCGTACACCGCCAGTACCACACCCATGGTGCCGGCAATGCCACGCTCGGTGTTGTTCTCCAACTGCTCCAGGCCCACCATCAAACAGATGTAACCGGTCAGCAGCAGGGTCAGCGACAGGGCAATCGGCAGCACCGGCTGGAAGAAGCTCACCAGCGGCAGCACGAACAGTGCAATGAAGCCGGTAATCCAGAAGGTGCCACCACCGCTGTAGATGGAGTCCATGGCGTTACGGCCGTACTTGTAGCGCTCGGCCATGGTGGCGGTTACGGCGGTCCAGATCGGGCCGGCCAGGCCAGGGTACGGCGCGAAGAACGCATGGCCACCATTACGGATGGCGGTTACCAGGTGGGCGCGGTCGATGCTGTTGTCGATGTCTTCATCTTTGCGCAGGTGGTCGACACGACTCATCAGGGATTGCCCCACCACGATGTCACCAAAGGCGATGACATAGGCGATCACCGCGGTCGGAATGGCATACAGGAAGATGTTCAGGTCCGGGAAACCCACGCTGAACGGCAGGTAGTTCCACAGCTGGTCAAAGGCCGGCTTGGTGATGCCCCACTGTACGTCGGGGACTTCATACTCGCCAACGGCAAAGCCCACCAGGATGGCCACAACCATACCCGGCACCATGCCGTAGTTGGCAATCTTGCGGGCGATGTTGCTCTTGTCCACAAAGCCTTTGAAGGAAACTGAGAACATCAGGTACAGGCACACCAGGCCACCCACAATCAGGGAGATCGGTGTGTTGGCCAGGCGGCCGCCGGCTTCGATTTCACCCATCAGCGCGGCAATACCGGCACCGATGATGATACCGCCCTTCATGGACCGGGGAATCCACTCCACCAGCTTGCTGCCCAGGCGGGTAACACCCAGAACCAGGAAGATCAGGAACACCAGGAATTGCAGGGCAAAGAGCGCCTGGATGGCCTCGGGGCCGGGTTCGTAGTCTGAAAGGAACAGCAACACCACGGGGATACCCGGGGTAATCCAGCCGGGCACCAGCGGCACACCCAGCAGGGCCGGCAGCATGAAGCCGATACCACACACCACAACGTAGGCCAGGGCCACGTCGTAGGGAACGCCCAGGTATTTTTCCAGCAGGGGAATCATCGCCAGGCTGACCACGAACATGATCAGTGCCTGCACCATCTCCGCAAATTCCCAGCGATAGTGGACAAACGGAAGACGGATTTTGAAGGGGCCAGCCGGCCAGAACGGCTGTTCTTCACCGTTTTTTCTGTGGAACATTTGCATAAAACTACCTCCGGGCACGCCGGTGTCGGGTGCCAATCAATGTTGTTTTTGTGGAAAAGAGGTGTGGCTGCGCCCGGTGGCGCAGCCTTGCCGGATCAGTTCAGCTCTTTGGCCTGATCCCGCAGCACGAACTTCTGGATCTTGCCGGTTGAGGTCTTCGGCAGCTCCGAGAACACCACGGTTTTCGGAACCTTGAAGCGGGCCAGGTGCTCGCGGCAGAAGCTGATGATGTCTTCCTCGGTTACGTTGCCGGCTTCCGGTTTCAGGGTAACGAAGGCGCAGGGTGTCTCGCCCCACTTCTCGTCTGGCCGGGCAACCACCGCGGCTTCCATCACCGCCGGGTGGCGGTAAAGGGTATCTTCAACTTCGATGGTGGAGATGTTCTCACCACCGGAAATGATGATGTCTTTCAGACGATCCTTGATTTCCATGTAACCGTCTTCGTGCCATACCGCCAGGTCGCCAGTGTGGAACCAGCCGCCGCGGAAGGCTTCTTCGGTGGCGGTCGGGTTCTTCAGGTAGCCCTTCATCACGGTGTTACCGCGCAGGAAGATCTCGCCGATGGTCTTGCCGTCTTTCGGCACCGGCTGCATGGTGTTGGGGTCTGCCACCATAGTGCCGCCCAAGGTGTGATAGCGAACGCCCTGGCGCGCCTTGACCTGGGCACGTTCTTGCAATGGCAGCGCATCCCACTCGGATTTCCAGGCACACACGGTAACCGGGCCGTACACTTCGGTGAGGCCGTATACGTGGGTTACCTTGATGCCCATCTCTTCGATGGCACCAATCACCTGGGCTGGGGGCGCCGCACCGGCGGTCATGGATTTCACTTCGTGATCGATGCCGGCTTTCGCTTCCGGCGAGGCATTCAGCAGCGCGTTCAGGACAATCGGCGCACCACACATGTGGGTTACCTGGTGGTCGCGGATCAGCTTGAGGATTTTCTCAGGGTCTACCCGGCGCAGGCACACGTGGGTGCCGGCCATGGCGGTGATGGTCCAGGGGAAACACCAGCCGTTGCAGTGGAACATCGGCAGGGTCCACAGGTACACCGGGTGCATGTCCATAGACCAGACCGCCTGGTTACCCAGCGAGTTAATATAGGCACCACGATGGTGGTAAACCACGCCCTTGGGGTTGCCGGTAGTACCGGAGGTGTAGTTCAGGGAAATGGCATCCCACTCGTCGGCGGGGAAACTCCACTGATATTCGGGGTCACCTTCCTGCAGGAAGGCTTCGTAATCCAGGTCGCTTACCTGAACGCCTTCACCGTACTCGGGATCATCAACATCGATCACCAGCGGCTTGTGTTCCAGGTGACGAACAGCATCTTTGACCACCTGGCCGAATTCACGGTCGGCAATCACCACCTTTGCTTCACCATGTTCCAGCATGAAGGCAATGGCTTCGGCATCCAGGCGCACGTTCAGGGTGTTCAGCACCGCACCAATCATCGGCACACCAAAGTGGCATTCCACCATGGCCGGAATGTTCGGCAGCATCACCGCAACGGTATCACCACGGCTGATTCCGCGCCCCTTCAGGGCAGAGGCCAGCCGGCGGCAGCGATCGTAGGTTTCGGCCCAGTTGCGACGGATGGCACCGTGGATAATGGCCGGATAATCCGGGTAAACACTGGCGGTACGTTCGATGAAATCAATGGGGGACTGGACCGCGTAGTTTGCGTTCCGGGGCTCAAGGCCCTGATCAAAGATCGAAGTCATTGGTGTGGTCCTCGTATGCTTATGTTGTTCTTATGCGTGTTCAGTAGAAACGCCAAAGCAGCTATACTTTGCATTAACAACAATGGTAGTTAACGAAATCAATACTAGAAACTCTACCATGGTATTATAGGACCACTACTATAATCTATGAAAATCCCCGAGAAAGACCCCCAACCCACACTCGTGACCAGCGCCGATGCCCGGGTTTTAAGCTGCAATGCCGCCGCCCGCCAGCTGATGGAAGCCGCACGCCTGGCCGAAGCCGGGGAACTCTTGCCGGTAAACGCCCCAGCCCTTGCCGCCTCGGCCCTGAATCAGGACCGGGCCATCGAGAACGTGGAATCCCGGTTTGCCGACAAGATCTGCCTCTGGACGTTCATTCCGCACTCCGACAAGCAGCAGGTCATGATTCGTGGGCGAGACGCCACCACCGATGTACTCACCCAGGAAGAAGCCCTGCGTTCCAGCCGGCTTTACCGGCTGATTACCGAGAACACCACAGACCTGATCTCCCGCCACGCCCCGGACGGCCGGTTTATCGACGCCACACCGGCCTCCTGGCGGCTGCTGGGCTACTGGCCGGAAGAGCTCAGGGGCAAATCCCTTGAAGAGGTTTTCGGCAACGACAAGGTGGCGGAACAACTGACTCACACCCGCAATCGCCTGCAGGAAGACGGCTACGCCACCCTGACCCTGGAAATCCAGCACCGCAACGGCAGCCGCCGCTGGTTCGAGATTGCCAGCCGGGCCATCCGGGAAACCTACACAGGCGCTGTGGTGGAAGTGATCAGCGTGTCCCGCGACATCACGCCCCGTATCGAGCAGGAAGAACAGAACCGCCTGCTGGCCGAGGAGCTGGCCCACACCGCCCGGCTGGCCACCCTGGGCGAACTGGCCTCGAGCATTGCCCATGAGATGAACCAGCCGCTGGCCTCGATTGTGAATTTCGCCAGCGCCAGCCAGCGCTTTCTGAAAGAAGCCGACAAGCGCCCGGAGAAACTGGCCAAGGTAGACGATGGCCTGCAGAAGATCGTGCACCACGCCAACCGGGCCTCGGAAGTGATCAAGCGCCTGCGGGCCTTCCTGCGCAAGGGCCAGAAACAGATGGCCCCGGTACAACTGAACGCCGTGGTAAGCGACGTGGTGCGCCTGTGCCAGTGGGAAGGTGAAAAGAACGGCGTGAAGCTGCAAGAGAACCTGGCGGAGAATTCCCCGGTGATCACCGCAGACCCGATTTTGCTGGAGCAGGTGTTGATTAACCTGATTCGTAACGGCATTGAAGCCAACGTGGAAGCTGCGAGCCAGAGCGAGAACCGGGAACCGTCCCGCATTACCGTATGCACCTGCATCAACGACCAGCAGGAAACCCTGATCCAGGTTACCGACGAAGGCCCGGGGCTGAACGACGAAGGCATTCGCCAGATGTTCCAGCCGTTCTACACCAGCAAACCCAAAGGCCTCGGGCTGGGGTTGTCCATGAGCCGCTCCATCATCGAAGGCTTTGGCGGCTTCCTGGATGCCATTCACGCCGACACCGGTGGCCTGTCACTGATTTGCCGCTTTCCGGCCAACCTTTCCTTCAACAACAGCCGCGGGGGCTCTAGAATGACCGCCGCCAACAATAATACGGAGAGATCCCCTGATGTCCGCTAGCACTCCTGCCGAAGCCAACACCGTGTTCGTGGTAGACGACGATGCCGGTATGCTCGAGTCCACCCAATGGCTGCTGGAATCGGTTGGATTACAGGTGCGTGCCTACAGCGACGGCCGCCAGTTTCTGAACGATGTGGCCGAAAACCGCCCCGGCTGTGTGGTGCTGGACATCCGCATGCCCGGGCTCGGCGGCCTGAACGTACAGGAAGAATTGCAGAAACGCGGGCTGGAGATTCCCATCATCTTCGTATCCGGCCATGCCGATGTGCCCATTGTGGTGCGCGCATTCAAATCCGGCGCCTTCGATTTCATCGAAAAACCGTTCAACGAACAGTTGCTGCTGGACAGCGTGCAGCAGGCCCTGCAAGACACTGGTGATGTCACCGGCAAGATGGCCGCCAATGGCGATACCGAAGCCTTGATCGCCACCCTCACCCGCCGGGAAAAAGACGTTTTCCTGCCCCTGGCCCAGGGCTACACCAGCAAGGAAATTGCCGAGCAGCTGGACGTCAGCGTAAAAACCATCGACCTGTACCGGGCCCGCGTGATGAAGCGCCTGGGCGCTGAACGCCTGCCGGATGTGACCGGCATTGCCATCGCGGCAGGGTTGCTGGACCCGGTGCACCTGCGGGCGTAGCTGATATACTGCCCGCCGGTTTTCTATCAGCGGCGGGCAGGCAATGGCAGTATCCACATCCCAGTATGACGTGATCATCATCGGCGCCGGTGCCGCCGGGTTGATGTGCGCGGCCACCGCCGGCTATCGCGGGCGAAAGGTGCTGGTGATTGACCACGCTAACAAGCCCGGCAAGAAGATCCTGATGTCTGGCGGGGGGCGCTGCAATTTCACCAATCTGAACAGCACGCCGGCGAACTTCCTCTCGGACAATCCCCATTACTGCGTTTCTGCCCTGAAGCGTTATACCCCGCAGGATTTCGTCGAACTGGTGGACCGCCACGGGGTGGAATACGAAGAAAAAGCACCGGGACAGCTGTTCTGCAAGGACAGCGCGAAGGACATTCTCAATGTGCTGTTAACCGAGTGCGAGTGGGCCGGTGCGGAAATCCGCATGAACACCGCTGTTTCCGGCGTTCAGGCCTCCGGTTCCGGCTATACGGTCAAAACCAGTGCCGGCAGCCTGAAGTGCGAATCGCTGGTGGTTGCCACCGGCGGCCTGTCCATCCCCACCATGGGCGCGACCGGTTTCGGCTACGAACTGGCAAAGCAGTTCGGACTGACGGTATTACCCACCCGCGCCGGGCTGGTGCCCTTCACCCTGCACCCGGAGCTGAAGCAACAGCTGTCGCCCCTGGCCGGCGTAAGTTGCCCCGTAGACGCAAGCTGCCACAAGCAGCATTTTCGCGAGCCCATGCTGGTCACCCACCGGGGCCTGAGCGGGCCCGCCATGCTACAGGTGTCCAGTTACTGGCAGCCGGGAGACGAGCTGCACATCAACCTGCTACCGGCACAAACCGTCCAGGACGACCTGTTTGCGCTGCGCAAGCAGAAGCCCCAGTCCACCATGGCGCAGTACCTGAACCAGCACCTGCCCAAGCGCTTCGCCCAGGCCTTTAATGAATTGCAGGGCTGGAGCCGGCCGCTGCAGGAATACCGTAACCAGGACATCGAGCAGATTGCCGACACCCTGGGCAACTGGACCATCAAACCCGCCGGGACCGAAGGTTACCGGACCGCCGAGGTGACGTTAGGTGGGGTGGATACCCGGCAGTTATCCTCAAAAACCATGGCCGTGCTGGAGCAACCCAACTTGTTCTTTATCGGCGAGGTGGTGGATGTGACCGGCCATCTGGGCGGGCATAACTTTCAATGGGCGTGGGCGTCCGGCGTGGCAGCAGGCAACGAGGCCTGAGCCGGTTACAGATACTTCTCGATAGGTAACCAGGACAGGAACCGCGACGTCGCCCGGCGCCAGAAACCGACGCCCGGCTCATGGCCAACCTGCTCGCCCTTAGACTGCCAGACCAGGTCGCCCTGCTCGTCCAGCGTTACCTGCCAGCTGTTTTCCGGCGACATGGCATAGCGGATGTCTTCAGCAACGGCGGTGGCCAGTTCCGGGCTATGGATAATCAGCACAGTTTCGCCATTCAGGTAGATCGAGCGCAGGTTGACGTTGAACGAGCCGATGAACAGGGTTTCCCGGTCAAACACCACTGCCTTGGAATGCAGGCTGACAGCACCCTGTTCGCAGGCCGGGCGGCTGGCTACCCAGTGCTGGCAGGCCGGCGCATCCGGGCGCAGTTCGTATAGTTCGATGCCCTGCTCCAGCATTTCCCGGCGCCAGCGGGCATAGCCGGAGTGGTTGGTCACCAGGTCGTTGGTTGCCAGGGAATTGGTTAACGCCGCCACCTTCAGCGGCTGGTTGTCCAGCGCTCCGAGGTTGTCGAGCTGGTTGTCTGCCAGGATCAGGTAAGCGGATTCAATCAGGATTTCGGATTGCGCTGCCTGAACCAGTCCGTACAAGGCCCTGGCGGTATTCTGGGGGGAATCCGCCGGAACCTGGGGATCTTGCGGTGGCGGGTCAAACACCAGTTCGCCAGGGGCCTGCACCATACCGGCAAACCAGCCCCTCAGATAGGTTTCCGCCGCGCCCTGTTCCTGGTGCGGAACTGCCCGGATACCCGGATCAGCCGCCGTTTCCCTGAGCAGTTGTGACAGTGCATCGCGGCCAGCGAGGTTGTCAGGCAGGTCATAGAGGGTAGCCAGCGGATAGGCCCACTGATTATTCCAATAGGCCTCGAAGTTGGCGGTCATATCTTCAGCAAGCGGCCCCAGAACCATCACATCCCGGTCCCGGAAATTCAGGCTGGGATGTTCGTCAAAATATTCGTCACCAATGTTACGCCCGCCGGCGATGCCCACCTGGCCGTCCACCACAAAGGTTTTGTTGTGCATGCGCCGGTTGATGCGGTCGAAGTCGGTAATCAGCGACAACCAGCGCCCCACCCCGCTGCGGGAACGGGCCGGGTTGAAGATACGCACCCGGATGTTGGGGTGTATTGCCATCGCAGCAAACAGCGGCTCCTTGCCAGCCACGTTGATGTCGTCCAGCAGCAGGCGCACCTGAACGCCACGGTCTGCAGCGGCTACCAGCCGGCCGGCCAGATAGCGCCCGGTGGAATCGTTATTCCAGATGTAATACTGGGCGTCGATAAACTGTTCGGCGGTTTCGATCAGCGCAGCCCGCATCAGGAAGGCATCACGGCCACTGTTCAGCAGCTGAAAGCCGGTGTTCGGGGAGTCTGGGGCAAGGTGCATCCGGCGCTGGTCCGTTATGAAGGAATCCTTCACCGAGGATAGCCGGAAATCCGGGTCATGCACGACTGGTTTCAGGGCGGTGGAACACCCGGCCAGCATCAGCAAGGCGCAGAGGCTGGCGACAAGCGAAAGTAATCGCTGACCGGGCATAGGCTGGGCTCCTTAGCGAAGGATAACCAGGGGCTTCTTCGCGGTTTTCAGCATGGTGGTTGTGGTGCTGCCCACCAGGAACTGGCGAATGCGGGAATGGCCATAAGCGCCCATGACCAGCATGTCGATGTCGTGCTCGTCCTGATAGGCATGGAGCGTGGGCTCCACATCGCCGGCGCGGATGGCGAGCGTGATCTCCACATCCAGGCCTGCCAGCATTTTCTCGGCCTTCCGTAGCTGTTCCCAACGGTCTGCCGTATCTGCCCCTACCATCACCAGGTGCAGGGGCATGCCTTTCAGAACCGGGCTGGCGGCCACCATTTCCACGCCTTTGAAGGCGGTTTCGCTGCCATCAAAGGCCAACATGGCGCTCTTCGGCTGGGTAAATTCGTCGGGCACCAGCAGAATCGGGCGGTGAACGCTGCGGATCACGGTTTCCAGCTGGCTGCCGATGTGAATATCCCGGTCGGAGCTGCTTTCACCGTGCAGACCCATCACGAACAGGCGGGTTTCTTTCTCCAGGGCCAGCAGCGAATCGGTCAGATTATCATGGCGCTGGCGCTTTACCACTTCGGCAATGCCGGCCTTCTGTACCCGCGCTTCGGCTTCATCCAGCATGTGGTGGCCGTGCTCCAGGGCCAGTTTGGAGCGTTTCCGGTCAAGGTCTGCCAGCTCGTCCAGCAAGTGCTCCCGGCTACCCAGCCCGATGCTACCAGCCAGGTCCGGTTCAGCGGGGTAGCGCTCTTCATCCAGAACGTGCAGCAACATCAGCGGTGTTTCCATGTGCCGGCTGGCCCAGGCGGCGTAATCACACACCGCGGGGGCTGCCCGGGAACCGTCGATACAGGCCACTACTCGTAACATGTTCGCCTCGCCTTTCTGATTCATGGTCAGTGCCCTCCCATCAGCTGGTCAACGGCTTCGGGCTTGTCATGCACCCCGAAACGGTCAACGATGGTGGCACTGGCTTCGTTCAGGCCGATTACCTCAACGTCTGCACCCTCACGGCGGAACTTGATGACCGCCTTGTCCAGCGCACCTACGGCAGTAATATCCCAGAAGTGTGCGCGGCTCAGGTCTATCACAACATTATCCACCGCTTCCTTGAAGTCAAAGGATTCGAGCAACTTTTCCGAAGAACTGAAGAATACCTGGCCTACAACCGTGTAGCGACGGGTGTCGGTTTGCTCGTCCAGCTCGGAGGTCACCAGCATGTAATGGCCCACCTTGTTGGCGAAGAACAGGGCTGCCAGCAAAACACCGGCCAGCACGCCGAATGCCAGGTTGTGGGTGGCCACCACCACAATCACCGTCACCAGCATGACAATGTTGGTGGACAGGGGATGCTCCCGAAGATTGCGAATGGAATCCCAGCTGAAGGTACCGATGGATACCATAATCATCACCGCCACCAGGGCGGCCATGGGAATCTGTACCAGCCACTTATCCAGAACCAGCACCAGAATCAGCAGGAACACGCCGGCCGTCAGCGTCGAGAGCCGGGTGCGGCCGCCGGATTTCACGTTAATAATGGACTGGCCGATCATGGCGCAACCGGCCATGCCACCCAGCAGGCCGGAACCGATGTTGGCAATCCCCTGGCCTTTACACTCGCGGTTGCGGTCACTGGTGGTATCGGTCAGGTCATCCACGATGGTGGCGGTCATCAGCGATTCCAGCAAGCCCACGACGGCCAGGCCGAGGGAATACGGCAGGATGATCATCAGGGTTTCCAGGGTCAGGGGCACATCCGGCCACAGGAAAATCGGCAGGGTATCCGGCAGCTCACCCATATCTCCGACGGTGCGGATGTCCAGCCCGACAATCATGGCCACGGCCGTCAAACCCACAATACACACCAGCGGAGAAGGGATCAGCTTGCCGACCACAGGCACCAGCGGGAACAGGTAGATAATGCCAAGGCCCGCAGCCGTCATGGCATAGACGTGCCAGGTTACGTTGGTCAGTTCCGGCAGCTGGGCCATGAAGATCAGGATAGCCAGCGCGTTCACAAAGCCGGTAACCACCGAGCGCGACACAAACCGCATCAGCCCACCCAATTTAAGGTAGCCGGCTGCAATCTGGATGACACCGGTCAGCAGGGTAGCCGCCAGCAGGTACTGCAGGCCGTGCTCTTTCACCAGCGTAACCATCAACAACGCCATGGCGCCGGTGGCTGCAGAGATCATCCCCGGCCGGCCGCCAACAAAGGCAATGATTACGGCAATACAGAAAGAGGCATACAGGCCGACTTTCGGGTCTACGCCCGCAATGATGGAGAACGCGATGGCCTCCGGGATCAACGCCAGCGCCACCACAATACCGGCGAGCAGGTCGCCACGAATGTTCGAGAACCAGTTTTGCTTGAGTGCATTTATCATGGCAGGAAATATCGCTTTAACTTATTGGGAGGTCATATCGGGGCCGCGCAGGTTACCAGAAACCGCCTGAAAAGTATGGCAGCGCGATGTTGCTAACCGGCTAAAGGGTGACCTGGCCACCGGTAATTGCCTAGAATGCAAGGCAAATCTATTTTTTCAGGGACACGCGGCCTGTGGATGACGTAGCCAGCCAGTTTATTGCCTCTAACCAGACCACCATTAACCTGGCCGTGGCCCTGTTGCTGGGCGCGATTGTTGGCCTGGAGCGGGGCTGGGATGCCCGGGAGCAGAAGTCCGGGGAGCGAATCGCCGGTATCCGCACCTTCTCGCTGGTGGGGCTGCTCGGTGGCATCTCGGCAGTGCTGGCCTCGGAGATTACAGTTTGGGCATTCCCGGTGCTGCTACTCAGCGTGGTGGCCATGGGGCTGGTGGCTTACAGCGAGCGGCTCGAACACATTCGCAATTTCAGCATCACCGGGCTGGTGGGCATGCTGCTGACCTTCTGTTTTGGTGCGGTGGCGGTCGCGGTCGACCCGGTGATTGCCACGGCAGCGGCGGTGGTCACCGCCATTATCCTGGACAACAAGCAAGAAATTCACGGCTGGGTGCAGAAGCTCCAGGCCCATGAACTGGACGCGGCCCTTAAACTGCTCTTGATCTCCGTGGTGATGCTGCCCCTGCTGCCCAACGAGCGCATGGGCCCGGGCGGTGTGCTGAACCCTCGGGAAATCTGGTGGATGGTGGTGATGATTGCATCCATCTCCTTCGTCGGCTACTTCGCCATCCGGGTCGCCGGCGCCCGCAAGGGCATTCTGTTCACCAGCCTGTTTGCCGGCCTCAGTTCGTCCACCGCCCTGACCCTGCACTTTGCCCGCCAGTCCCGAAGTAACGAAGGCTTCAGCCCCCAGTTTGCCGCCGGCATCCTGATTGCCTGCGGCACCATGTTCCCCCGCATCCTGGTGTACTGCCTGGTGATCAACACTGCCCTGCTGCCCAGCCTGGTCTGGCCGGTGCTGGTTATGACTATCCTGCTCTACGGCCCGGCGTTGTACATCTGGCAGAAAAACTCCAAACAGCTGCAGGTCAGCCAGCCCAGCTTGTCCCAGAACCCGCTGGATCTGTCTTCCGCACTGGTGTTCGGGTTGCTGCTGACCGCTATCCTGCTGCTGGGGGAATTCCTGAAAAATGCGTTTGGCGATGCCGGCATCTTCGCGCTGGCGGCCACCTCCGGCGTGGCAGACGTGGATGCGATTACCCTATCGCTCACCCGTATGTCCAACAACGGACTGGCGATGGACACCGCTGTGCTGGGCATCGTGATCGCAGCGGCGGTGAACAACCTGGTGAAGTCCGGTATTGCCTGGAGCATCGGCAACCGGCAGACCGGACTGCTGGTGGCCGGGCCCATGGTGCTGTCACTGGGGGCCGGCTTGCTGGTGGCGTGGATTCAATAACTAACTGCCTGAATTTTCAGCGCAAGCGTCTAAACTGACGGTAGGCTTCCATTTCCTTCAAGGGCTCTCCATGCAGCAACACCGTCAACTCGCCCAGGTTTCACTGGCTTTTTTGATTGCCTCCGCAGTTACCCTGGGCATGTTGATTCTGACCATCGTTCTGGTGGGCCAGAGTTTCCGTGGCATGGAGCAAGCCAAGGTCACCGCAGCCACGGCCACCGCCCGGCAGCTGGCGATCAGTGTGGATGACCGGATTCAGGCCATTACCCAACCCCCGTCCACCGCCCTTGCGGTGCTCCGGCACGACCCACTCACCGAAGCCGATACCCTGGAACAACGCCTGGACCGCCTGCCGGTTGTGGCCGACATCCTGGCCAGCAGCGAGATTGTCAGTGCCGTATACGCGGGCTATGAAAACGGCGACTTTTTCCTGTTCCGGAAATTGCAGAATTCGAGCGCCAGGCAGTTTCCGGATGCACCGGCCAACAGTCATTACCTGCTGCAAAGCCTGGTTCGCACCGGCAACGATCACCAAGGCCGCTGGCATTTCTATGACCGCAACCTGAACTTGCTCGAGCAACGGGACCTGGCCAGTTACAACTTTGATCCGCGCGAAAGGCCCTGGTACCAGGCCGCCCGGGAATCAGGCGCCCTGACGTTATCTGCGCCCTATGTGTTTTTTACCACCCAGGAAACCGGCATCACCCTGTCGCAGCGTGCCAGCGAAAAGGCAGGAACCGTTCTGGGCATTGATGTCACGGTCACCGACCTTGGTGCCCAGCTGGCGGAGCTGAAGCAAACCCCCGGCAGCCGCATTGCCATCCTGAACGCCTCGGGCCAGCTGCTGGCCGGCTCGTCACAGGATAGTGAGCCAGGCGAGGTAGTACTCCAGGCCCTGCAACCGGAAAGCCATAGCCGCATCAGCCAGTTCACCCGCGACGGGCGAAGCTGGTACGGCATCAGTGAACCCCTTGAGTCTCTGCCCGGCGAGGAATTGTCCATTGTTGTCGCCATACCCTCCAACGAGTTACTGGCCGATGTCTGGGCCGCCCTCACCCGGCAAACCCTGATCGCCGGGGCCATCGCCCTGCTGTTACTGCTGGCAGGCTGGGTACTGGGCAGGCAGGTCGGTAAACCTATTGAACTGCTGACCGGGCAGGTCAGCCGGCTGTCCAGGTTCCGGTTTGATACGCCGATGCGGTCGACCTCCCACATTCGCGAAGCCTCCGAGCTGAGCATCGCGCTGGACGATATGGCCCACACCATTCGAAGCTTCCAGAGTATCTCGACCGTGCTGAACCGGGGCCAGGATCTCAAACAGTTGCTAAACGACATCCTCGAACAGCTTGTGAGCATCGTCGGGCAGGAACGGGGTGCGGTGTATCTGTTCAACAGTCGCGAGCAAAAACTGGAACTGTCTGTTAACCGGGGGCTGGAGTTGCCACAGGCTGTAAACCCGGTCGCCCCGGACGCCAGCGACTACGACGTTATTCAGGAGCTTCGCCGATACATTGCCGGGCACCCGGTGTTTGCGGTACTCAGGAACCGCCGCAGGAAACTGATCGGTGTGCTGGTTATCGAGATCGAAAACGGTGATCAAACCAACCTGAGTGATGACCTGATTACCTTTGTTGATGAGATTGCCGGCTCTGCCGCGGTTGCCATCGAAACCCGGGAACTGATCGAAAGCCAGCAGGCCCTGCTGGACGGCATTATCCGGCTGGTAGCAAACGCCATTGATGCCAAGTCACCCTACACCGGCGGCCATTGTGAGCGGGTTCCCAAACTGGCGCAGATGCTGGTTGAACAGGCGGAGCAGAGTTCCGAAGGCGCTTTCGCCAGCTTCGGAATGACGGAAGACGAGCGCTACGAATTCCACCTGGCGGCCTGGCTGCACGATTGCGGCAAGATCACCAGCCCGGAATACGTAGTCGACAAAGCAGTGAAACTGGAGACCATCTACAACCGCATCCATGAAATCCGCACCCGGTTTGAAGTGCTGCACCGGGATGCCGAAATCACCTGCCTGAAGGCCATCCTGGCCGGTGAGGATCCGGACCAAGCGCGGCAAGACAAAGCCGACGTCCAAACCCGCCTGCAGGAGGACTTCCGCTTTCTGGCCGCCGTTAATCAGGGCAGCGAGAGCATGGAGGATGCTGACATCGAACGCATCCACGCCATTGCCGGGCAAACCTGGACCCGTCACTTCAGTGACCGGCTGGGGCTGTCAGAGGAAGAACAACAGGCCCTGAAAGGCCATCCTGAGCCCCCGCTGCCTGCCACCGAAACCCTGCTGGCCGACAAACCGGGCCACCTGAGAGCCTGGGGCGAGCATGTACCACCGGTACGCAAAGATGACCCGGAAAACCGCTGGGGCTTCGATATGTCGTTGCCGGAATACGCCTATAACCAGGGCGAGCTGCATAACCTGACGGTGCGTTACGGCACCCTGACCGAGGAAGAGCGCTTCAAGATCAACGAGCACATTGTGCAAACCATTTGCATGCTCGATGCCCTGCCCCTGCCCGATCGCCTGGCCAGGGTGCCGCGACTGGCGGGCACCCACCATGAGCGGACCGACGGCAACGGCTACCCCTGCCGCCTGACCGGCGATGCCATGGGCATTCCGGAAAAGATCATGGCCATTGCCGATGTGTTCGAGGCCCTGACCGCCTCGGATCGTCCCTACAAGCGGGGTAAAACTTTGTCGGAATCCCTGGCCATTATGGCCGGCATGGTTGAAAACGGGCACCTGGACGGCGAGGTTTTCCGGCTGTTTGTAAGCTCCGGCGTCTGGCGTGACTATGCCGAGCAGCACCTGCATTCCGACCAGGTCGATACCGTGGATGAAAGCCTGTTCATGAAGCCTTGACCAAAAACCCGTATATTCTACGGACTGATTTACTAGCGAAGGAACTCTGAATGCTGTTTGCAATTATCTTTGGTGGCCTGATCGGTTATGCCTTTGGCCGTTTTCCGGGATTCCTGGTGGGGGCTGCCATCGGTGCCTTCCTGTTCCAGCGCATGAAAAAGCGCCTGATCGGCAAGCTTCAGAACCTTCAGTCCGGCTTTATCGAATCCATGTTCGCGGTGATGGGCGCCCTGTGCAAGGCAGATGGCGTGGTCACCCGGGATGAAATCCGCATGGCCGAGACCATGTTCGCCCGGTTCCGTCTCAACGAAGCCCAGAGAGCCGTGGCAAAGGAAGCCTTTAACCGAGGCAAGTCGGAGGATTTCGACCTGGATGCCGAGCTGGACCGGTTCCTGCGCAGCACCGGCCGGCAGCCCGCCTTCCTGCAGATGTTTCTGCAGGTTCAGGTTTCTGCCGTGGCCGCCGATGGCGTGGTCCACCCGGCCGAACACGAAATGCTGGTACACATTGCCCGCAAACTGGGCTTGCCGGAAAGCCAGGTAGACCAGCTGGAAGCCATGTTGCGGGGCGCCCATGCCGGCCAGGCGGGCGGTGCGTCCAACTATTCCACAAGCCAGCAGCTGGACGATGCCTACAAGGTGCTGGGGGTGTCACCCTCGGTGTCTGACGCCGAACTGAAACGGGCCTACCGGAAGCTGATGAGCGAAAACCATCCGGACAAACTGGCCGGCCGGGGCATGCCGGAAAGCATGCGGGAAATGGCCGAAGAGCGTACCCGGGAGATCAGCCACGCCTATGATGTGGTCAAGGCGGCCCGCAGCCGGAACGGCTAATACCCGAAATGACATATCGTCACATTTGAAGGTGCGGTATGGTTCAGGGCAAACAACAAGCTCGGAGTGAACCATGCCCCACACGTCTTCTTCCCCTTTCCACTGTTTTCGAGATGATGCGGTGGGCGAGTCTGATGCCACGGAGCTTGCCGCCCGCATCCGCAGCGGCGAAGTTTCAGCGGAAGACGTAGCCCGGGCAGCGGTACAAAGGGCAAGGCTGGCACAGCCCGTTCTGAACGGTGTGGTGGCAGAGAACTACGAGCAGGCCCTGAACCAGGCCGCCAGCCTGCCCGACCCGGACGCCCCCTTCGCCGGCGTGCCCATGTTTATCAAAGACAACACCGATGTCGCCGGCCTGCCCACCGGCCATGGTTCTGCCGCGGTGCCTGCCAATGTTGCCAGGACCACAGGCGCCTTCGCCCGGCAGATGCTGGCCCAGGGTTACCTGAACCTGGGCAAAAGCACCCTGCCGGAGTTCGGCTTTAACGCCACCACGGAGCCGGCCCACGCCGAGCCTACCCGCAACCCCTGGAATCCGGCCTATTCCTCCGGCGCATCGTCCGGTGGTGCTGCGGCCCTGGTGGCAGCCGGGGTGGTACCGGTGGCCCACGCCAACGATGGCGGCGGCTCCATTCGCATCCCGGCGGCCTGTTGTGGACTGGTCGGTTTGAAACCCACCCGGGGCCGGGTGGTGGATAACGATGCCGCCAGGGATCTTCCGGTCAACATCGTCAGTGATGGCGTGGTTACCCGCTCGGTTCGGGACACCGCAGGTTTCCTGGCCCATGCCGAAGACTACTTCCGCAATCGCAAGTTGCAGGAAATCGGCCATGTGCACGGGCCATCCGGCCGGCAACTGCGCATTGGCCTGGTGCTGGATTCAGTGAATGGCCACCCGACGGACCCGGTTACCCGAAGCACGGTGGAGAACACCGCCCGCCTGCTGGAAAAGCTTGGGCATGTGGTCGAACCCATGGCGGTGCCCATCAATAAATCTTTCCCACAGGACTTTGCCTTGTACTGGTCCATGCTGGCTTTCGGCGTAAAAGCCCGGGGCCACAAGCTGATGCACCCGGATTTCGACAAGCGTAAAACCGATGACCTCACCAATGGCCTGGATGCCATGTTCCGGAAGCATTTCTGGCGCCTGCCTGCGGTTATCTGGCGCCTGAAGCGTTCATGGAACGACTACGCCCAACACATGACCAACTACGATGCGGTACTGACGCCGGTGCTGGGCCAGACCACCCCACCGCTGGGCCATCTGAGCCCCACGGTGCCGTTTGACCTGCTGTTCGAGCGGCTGAACAGCTATGTAAACTTCACCCCGCTGGCCAACGCCACAGGCGCCCCGGCGATCTCTGTACCCATGGCACTGACCGAACACAACCTGCCGGTTTCGGTGCAGTTCATGGCCCGCCACGGGGATGAACGCACCCTGCTTGAACTTGCCTACCTGCTGGAAGCGGAGCAACCGTGGCCACAGATTACGCGGTTCTCGGCAACAGCCTATGACAACGCAGTTGCCGAAATGCTCTGACACTTGTGCGGGTCTGAAGCCACACGGTTCCGGCCCAGATTCTTGGCCTGGTACAGGGCATCATCCGCGCAAGTAAAGATTTCCTTGGTGGCGTCGGCCCGCGCTGGCGTGGCACTGCAGACGCCAATGCTGACCGTTACCCGCAGAACTTCGCCAGACACCCGGAACCCGGTTGATTCGATTTCATTCCGTATGCGCTCGGCCACCCGGAGCGCGCCCTCCTCCGGCGTATCCGGCAGCAGCACCACAAACTCTTCCCCACCGTAGCGGGCTGCCATATCCTGTGGACGGGTAATGTGGCGGCCAATGCACTCGGCGACCATCCGCAGGCAATCGTCCCCCACCAGGTGGCCGTAGGTGTCGTTAAACGACTTGAAGTGGTCGATATCCACCACCAGCAGAGACAACGGCTGCTGGAAACGATAGGCCCGCACCACATCCTGCTGGAAGACTTCATCAAAGTGGCCACGGTTCTTCAGGCCGGTCAGCGGATCCCTGGCGTTCAGCTCCAGCAACTTCAGGTTAACGGCCTCAAGGTCACGGGTGCGCTCCTGTACACGCTGTTCCAGCATGGTGTTGGCTTCCTGCTGGACGCGCAATGAGTCTTCCTGGGCCATGCGGGCTTTTCGCTCCTCGGCCAGCAGGCGCTGCTGAGCGGCGAAGGCCCGTTTCTTTTCCCGGTTGATGCGGTCAGCCAGCGCAACAGACAGCAGGATAACCCCCAGAGCCGAACCCACCTGGGTGGCGTTTTCAGTGATCAGGTTACGGGGCAGTACGGTGAATTTACTGAGCGCCAGAACAATGCCGCCGAACAGCATGAACACCCAGGCCACGGTGTAATAACGCGCGGCTGGATCGCGCTTTATCCAGCGCACCACACTGAGCATCAGCATGGTGGAACACCCCACAAAGGCCGCCAGGATGGTAGGCAGTATCATGTGCTCGTAAGGCACAAACAGCCCGGCCAGCGCCAGCAGGCCGGCGGTCATAACCATGGCCATGGTCCAGCGGTTCAGGTAAGGATGTTTTTGCCGGGTTACGCTGATAAAGCGGATGCTGAACACCCCGCCAAACAACACCGCCAGGTTGAGGAACACGATGATGGACTGGTCGTTCCACCAGGTGGCCTCCGGCCAAAGGTACTGGAACGCCACCCCGTGCAGGCTTGCAAGGAACAACGGCATGCTGCTTATGTAGCCCACGTAATAGAGAAAACTGCGCTCCCGGACCGCCATGTACACAAACAGGTTGTACAGGATCATCACCAGGACAATGCCGTAATAGACCCCTTCGAACATGCTGCGGGACTGCTCTGCCGCGTAGAAGGCCTCCTGGTCCCAGAGGGTCAGGGGCACCTGCATGGAGCTGGTAGTTTCAACTCTCAGGTAAAGGGTTTCCGTGGTATCCGGCGCTATGGCGATAGGCACCACAAAATTCCGATGGTGAATGGGGCGCTCGTGGAAAGGTTGTTTGTCGCCCAGAACAAGTGGCTGTGGCGGGCTGGCACCAGACGAACGATACAGCTCGATACGATCAAGCACCGGATAGCTGATTTCCAGGAAGGTCAGGGCTTCAGCCGCCCGGGCATTTCGTAAACTGACGCGGAACCAGTAAACATCGCCGCCATAACCCAGGCTGACACTGTCACTGCCGTTCTGTTGCCACTCCGCCTCCGGCAACGCCTGCACCTGGGAAAACGAGATAGGGCTGGATTCAACACGGTAATCCACGAACCGGGACAACTCCAGCCGCTCGGACTGCTCGTTCCAAACGGCGGTCTCCGCCTGGACCAACGCAGGCAGTAACAGGCCGGTGATGAACGCAAGGACAAGACAGAATCTGGGCACGGGAAGCCTCGATAACGAGCTTTATTATTCGGTTATAAGCTTATTTTCGAGTATGCACCAAAGGGTTCTGTGTTTCCGCCGATCCCAACCAATCGAAGCAAAACGATATAAAAAGATACACAAATCACATCAAAGAGTGACAGGCAGGGGCGTTTAGCCGGCACCCGGCGACGGAAAGATGGACAGAACATCCATGAAACTCTGCTCCGGCGGAGCTTTCAGAGCCAGCTCCTCGCCGGTTACCGGATGCGTTAACACCAACTCTGTCGCTGCCAGCATCAGCCGCCCCTGCCCGAAGCGCTCGGCAAAATACCGGTTATGCCGGCCGCGGCCGTGGTTGGCATCGCCGATAATGGGGTGGTTAATGTGCTTCATATGGCGCCGCAACTGGTGTTTGCGCCCGGTTTTCGGATACAGCTCTACCAGGCTGTAGCGGCTGGTGGGATAGCGTTCGATTTCCACCGGGATTTCGGTGGTCGCCAGCCGGCGATAATGCGTAAGCGCTTCCCTTACCGGCTGCTCGGTTCCGCGCAAACGCCGGTCTTCCGGCTCGTCCTTCAGCGGGTGATCAATGGTGCCAGATTCCGGCGTCCAGCCCCGAACTACCGCGAGGTAGGTTTTGCTCACCTCACCCGCCATCATGGCCTGGCCGACTGTCCTGGCGGTGTCCGGGTCCCGGGCAAACAGCAACACACCGGAGGTGGGCCGGTCCAGCCGGTGCACCGGGTACACGTGCTCGCCGCCGTTCAGGGCCCGGGCGTACTGCAGGGCAAACTCGGTTTCATGCTTGTCAATCGGGCTGCGGTGTACCAGCAGGCCGGCGGGTTTGTGGACTGCCAGCAGCCACGGGTCCCGGTAGATTTCCATAAGCGGATTGTTCTGGTAATCCATCACTGCCTCCGGCCAATCAGTGCCCGGAACCGTTCACCGGCCTTGTCACCCAGTACCAGCAAGGCCGGTGTCAGCAGCAGGGTCAGGAAGGTGGCAAAGGCCAGGCCACCGGCGATGGCGCTGGACAGCTGGGTCCACCATTGGGTAGAGGGTGCGCCCAACCCCAGTGACGGAGACAAAAGATCTACGTTAATGCCCAGCACCATGGGCATCAGCCCCAGTATGGTGGTAATCGCGGTGAGTAACACCGGCCGGAAACGCAGACAACCGGTTTCCAGCGCCGCGTCATAGGCGGCCTTGCCTTCCTGTTTCATCTGGTTGTAGGTATCGATCAGAATGATGTTGTTGTTCACCACAATGCCGGCCAGGGCAATAATGCCCATGCCCACCATCACCACGCCAAAGGGCTGGCCGTTAAACAGCAGCCCCAGCAACACGCCGGCGGTGGACAGCACAATGGCCGACAGAATCAGGAAGGTCTGGTACAGGGAGTTGAACTGGGTTACCAGGATCAGCAACATCAGCCCCACCGCCACCAGGAAGGCTGCCACCAGGAAGTTTGCGGCCTGTTGCTGGTCTTCGTTTTCACCGGCAAAGCGCATGGTGACTCCTTCTGGCGGCTCCGGCATCTCTGCCTGCAAAGTGCGCAGCAGTTCATCCATCCGCTGCCCGGGGGCCACATCGGATTTGATGGTAACGGTACGCTGGCCGTCTACCCGCACAATGGTTCCGGTCTTGTCGCCCGGCTCCAGGGTCACAAATTCGGACAGCGCCACCTGGCCCCTCGGCGTGTTGATGGTCTGGCGTTGCAGCTGCTCCAGCTCACGCCAGTTGTTGGGCACCCGCACGGCAATGTCCACTTCGTCCCGTACGTCTTCAGGCCGGTAGGTGGCCAGTATCAGGCCGTTGGTTACCAGGCGCACGGCACTGCCGATACTCAACACATCGGTACCAAAGCGGGCGGCGGCCTCCCGGTCTACCTTCAGGCGCCACTCAATGCCGGGCAGGCTGCGGTCATCTTCAATGTCGACAAAGCCACCCTGGGCGCGCATTTGCTGTTGTATCTGGTCCACATAGCCGTCCAGGTCGCCGCTGTTCATGCTGCTGACCAGCAACTCCACCGGCTTGCCCTCAGCGGGGCCGCCTTCCTGTTTGCGGAACTCCAGCTCTACCCCGGGAATGTCTGCGGTACGTTCACGGAAATCCTCCAGGATCTCGGTGGCCGTCCGGCGGGTGAACCAGTCATTGAACTGGAACTGCAGCACACCGATAACATCCGGTGCCATCTGGGTACTGGTCGACAGCATGGAGCGGGCGTACAGCGCTTTCACCTCCGGCATATTCTGCAGGCGTTGTTCTACCTCACGCACAATGGCATCCCGCTCCCGGATGGAAAGGTCGCCCCGGGCACGCACTTGAACCTGGGCAGAATCCGGTTCAACACTGGGAAAGAATTCCACACCGTGATTGAAGCGGCCGTAGGCGGCATAGATCAGGATTATCAGCACCAGGGAACCAAGCAGGGTCAGCCCCGGGCGTTTGAGCAGGGTTGCCAGCGCCTTGCGGTAGCCCTGAACAAACCGGCTTTCTTCCGGATCATGGTGCGACCGCTTGCCACCACTAACGCCCCCAAGCACCGGCAGAAACACCAGTGCCATAGCCAGGGACGCAATCAGGCAGATCAGCACTGTCATGGGCAGGAATTTCATGAACTCCCCCACCACCCCGGGCCAGAACAACAGCGGCACAAACACCGCCAGGGTGGTGGCGGTGGAAGCAATCACCGGCCAGGCCATGCGGGATGCGGCTTCTACCCAGGCTTGCTTGACCGTCTGACCATCACTCAGGTTTCGATCCGCCAGTTCCGACACCACAATCGCGCCGTCTACCAGCATGCCGGCCACCAGGATCAGGCTGAACAGCACGACAATGTTGAGGGTGAGGCCCATGCCCGAGATCACCAGGATGCCGGTCAGGAAGGCACCGGGAATGGTCAGGCCCACCAGCAGTGCCGAACGGGGGCCCATGGCGGCGATGACCACGATAATCACCAGCACAATGGCGGTCAGTACGTTGTTGAGCAGGTCCGAGAGGATGTCCCGCACTTCCTCGGACTGATCCATGATGTAGCGGATTTCCAGCGTCTCCGGCAGCCGCGGGCGGGCGTCATCAATCAGGGTGCGAATCTGCTCGATGGTTTCGATGATGTTGGCCCCGGAGCGCTTGGACACCTCCAGCACCAACGCCGGCTCGCCGTTAATCCGGGCAAAGCCGGTGGGGTCTTTGAAGGTACGCTGCAGCATGGCAATGTCGCCGAAAGTCACCACGGTATCGCCATCCACCTTCACGGGCATGGACATCACATCTTCAATGTTCTCGATGACCCCGGGTACTTTCAGGGCCATGCGACCGTTGCCGGTATCCAGCGAGCCGGCGGCCACCAGCTGATTGTTGCGGGTAACCAGTTGCGCCAGCTGGTCGAAATCGATGCCGTAGCTTTCCAGCACCTGGGCATCCACCACGATTTCCAGCAGGTCTTCCCGGTCGCCGCCTATTTCCACTTCCAGTACATCGGGAATGGCTTCAATGGCATCCTGCAGGCGGCGGGCAATGGTGATTAGCTCCCGTTCAGACAAGGGTCCGGACAAGCCGATGGACAGCACCGGAAACAGGGACACGTTGATTTCATGCACCCGCGGCTCGTCTGCCTCCTGGGGCAGCTTGGAGCGGGCAGTGTCCACTTTCTCGCGCACATCCTGCAGGGCTTTGTCGGGGTCGAAACCGGCATCAAACTCCAGCATCACCGAGGCATGGCCTTCGGCGGAGGTGCTGCGCATTTCCTTGATGCCTTCGAGCGCCCTCAGCTCCTGTTCCATGGGGCGCACTAACAGGCGCTCCGCATCCTCGGGGCTGATGCCATCCAGGGTCATGGACACATAGATCATGGGAATAGTGACGTCCGGGTTCGATTCCTTGGGAATCGCCTGGTACGCCGCCATGCCGCCAAGAAGCAGGAACAGGAAGGTCAGCAGCGTGGTGCGGCTGCGGTCCATGGCCGCAGAGATCAGTGCTCTCATGTTGGTCAGCCCCGCTGGTCTGAGCGGTCGACCGGCTGCACGGCCTCACCCTCGGCCACAAACCCGCCACCCCGGGTAATCAGCCGGATCTGATCCGGCAGGCCGGACACCCAGGCGCCATCGGTGGCTACGTTGAGCAGTTTGACGGTCTGGAACATCACCCGGTCCTGCCCGTTGACGTACTTCACACCGGGCCGGCCGTCGTCGTCCAGCGTCAGGTAGGCCGGTGAAATGAACTGGGCCTTTTGCTCCGGCAAGCGGATGTTCAGGGTAGCGGTGCCGCCAGCCGCTCTCAGCAAATCCGGGTTCTCCACCAGGATTTCCACCGCAAAGCTGCGGGTTTCCGGGGATGCCGCACTGGCGACAAAGCTGACCACACCCGCCATGGCGGTGCCATCCAGCAATTTGATCTCCACCGCCTGCCCGGGCTCGACCGCAGACACCGACTGCTGGGGAATCTGCCCGGTGGCTTTCAGGCGATCAATCTGCACCAGCTCGAACAGGGGCGTGCCCACCTGCACCAATGTACCGGGGTCTACTTCCCGACGATTCACTACTGCGTCAAAGGGAGCGGCCGGTTTGAGATGTTGCAACGCCAGTTCTGCCGCTGTCCGTTCAGCCCTGGCGGCGGCCAGTTCACTCTGCAACCGCAACACTTCGGTTTCGGAAGCCAGGTTATTCGAACGCAACCGGCGCACGCCGGCCAGGTCGGCTTCCAGCTTGCGAATAGTGGCTCTCCAGCGCTCAACCACGGCATCCCGGCCATCGGTAGACAACGTCAGCAACGGCTCCCCGGCTTTTACCTGGTCCCCCAGCTGCACGTGCAACTGCTCTACCGTTCCGGCCACCCGGGCACCTACCATCACCGACTGCCAGGGCTGCAGCTGGCCCTGCAGTTTCAGTACCGGCTGATAGTTGGTGGCTTCCAGCGTTTCCACCTCTACCCGGGTGGGCTGGCGCTGTTCCTGCTCGGGGTCGGCCGGGGCATCATCACTGGCCACTTTGAGCTCACCGGTAGCCATCCAGATAGCCAGGAGAATAATGACCAGCAGGGATAAACCGAGGGATCCGAGTTTTGCTTTTGTCATGAAATGCTCATCACTTCCGTATTTGAGGCAATAAAGGGTTGCAACCGGTTTTAAACGTGGGTTAGATTCTACACATATTGTTTTTACGAATTCAGAGCAGATTGCCGATTTTATGAATCTCAACGCAGTGATTGTCCTTGTAAAGCTAGTCCTGGTGGTCGTGGTACCGTCCGGGGGCTTTTGCGTGGACAAGCGGGTGAGATAGCGACAACCTGACTCAAACACCAGAAACCCCCGGCACCGAAAGGTCCCGGGGGTTTCTTTTTTGCGGCAAAGAAAAAGGGAAAAACGACCATGAACGGCGCACAGCACATTCTTGAAGCGTTCCACCGCCATAACATCAACACCGTTTTCGGCTATCCGGGCGGCTGCATCATGCCGCTATACGATGCCCTGGTGGACGATGTCGGTGTGGA
>NZ_DFLY01000004.1:79351-82885 GCF_002375525.1 Marinobacter sp. UBA3607
TGCATCATGCCGCTATACGATGCCCTGGTGGACGATGTCGGTGTGGAACACGTGCTGTGCCGCCACGAACAGGCCTGCGCCCTGTCCGCCGACGGCTATGCCCGTGCCAGTGGCGAGATTGGCGTGTGCATCGCCACCTCCGGCCCCGGTGCCACCAATCTGATCACCGGCGTTGCCAATGCCTATATGGATTCCATCCCCATGCTGGTAATCACCGGGCAGGTAGCCACCAGCATGATCGGCACCGATGCCTTCCAGGAAACCGACATTCTGGGCATGACCCTGGGCATCGTTAAGCACAGCTACCTGGTGGACGATGCCGAAGCACTGCCGGTGATCATCGAAGAAGCCGTCCAGCTGGCCCAAAGCGGCCGCCCGGGGCCGGTGTGGATTGATATTCCCAAAGACGTCCTGCTGACGGAAGTGGCGACTGCCTCACCGGCCACTGCGCCCTCACCGGACGCCCACTGCCCGGACATCACCCGCGCCCTGGCCATGCTGCGCTCGGCACGGCGCCCCCTGCTCTACAGTGGCGGCGGCGTTTCCCTGGCCCAGGCCGAAGACAGCTTCCGCGCCTTTGCCGAAACCTCCGGCCTGCCGGGCGTTGTTACCCTTAAAGGCATCGGCAACGCTGGTAAGCACAATCCCCATAACCTGGGCATGTTAGGCATGCACGGCTCCCGCGCCGCCAACAAGGCAGTCGAAGAATGCGACCTGCTGTTCGTAGTCGGCGCCCGCCTGGACGACCGCGCCACCGGCAAACTGGACGGTTTCGCCCCCAACGCGAAAATGATCCACATCGACGCCGATGCCGCCGAGATCAATAAACTCCGGGAGGCCGACCTGGCGCTGCGCGGCGACCTGAACGCCATTCTGGTGGCATTCATTGCCGCTCTGGAAAGCGAGTCGCTGGCCATCGCCGACTGGCAAAAGCAATGCCAGACCTGGCACACCACCGGTGGTTTCAAGGCCGCGGATAACGAAGAGCCCATGGCCCCCATCACCGGCCCGGCCTTCATCCGCCAGCTGTCCCGCACCGCCCCGGATGACACGGTCATCGCCTGTGACGTAGGCCAGCACCAGATGTGGGTTGCCCAGCATTACGAGTTTGACCACCCCCGCCGACACCTCACCAGCGGCGGCCTGGGCACCATGGGCTTCGGCCTGCCGGCGGCCATCGGCGCGCAGTTTGCCGACCGAAACAGCACCGTCATCAACGTAACCGGCGATGGCTCGTTCATGATGAACGCCCAGGAACTGGCAACCATCCGCCGGTACAAGTTGCCCCTGAAGCTGATCATCCTCGACAACCAGTGTCTGGGCATGGTGCGCCAGCAGCAAGAGCTGTTCTACAACAACCGGGAAAGCCACATAAACCTGGACGACAACCCGGATTTCGTGGCCATGGCCCGCGCCTTCGATATCCCGGCCCTGCACATAGACCGCACCGACCAGATCCGCCGGGGCATAGAAACCATCCTGGCCTACGACGGCCCGATGCTGCTGCACGTGGCCATCAGCCGGGAAGAAAACGTATGGCCGATTGTTAAACCCGGCGGCAGCAACCGTGACATGATCGACGAAACCAAGCGCACCAGCACTGCAAACAAGGAGAACGTAGCATGAACCCGCAATCCCAGACGGCTATGCCTAGCTACACGTTAAACTGCCGCATGAATCAGGAAGCGGCTGCACTGGAGCGCCTGTGCCAGGTGGTTCGGGTTCGGGGTTTCCGGATTTCGCGCATGTCTATGGAGGCCGCCGATGACCACCTAAATATCGCCCTGACCCTTTCGGGTAGCCGGCCTATCGGTATGTTACGTTCGCAGCTGGAGAAGCTGCATACGGTTGTTGAGGTGGCCCTTCAGGAACAGGCGGCTGTTCGTTCGGTTTCTGCCTGAGGGTCTGGCTCCCAGACTTCCGGTTGTGCGGGCGGGCTTGCGGGGTGGCTGTTGGATTTTTTTTGGAAAAACAACTCGCTTCGCTCAGACATCTTTTTCCGGCAAAAAATCCAACAGCCACCCCGCGCCGACGGGCATTGGCGGGTTCACAGGAAAACTTACCGGGCCTGAGTTGTCCCCACTGCCGACGGGCAGCTCTGGTATAAGCTGTTTTTTGCCTGCGGCGCTTCTTTGACAGAGGTTGCGCTTTGGGGCTTTGTGGGTTTTGCTGGTGAGAGACTGATTTCGTTAACGACTTTAGATTGGGAGGTTTTGATATGACCACGGATAAACGACGTCGTTATTCCGCTCCGGTGGTGGATGGTATTAACAAGTCTGCCAGTCGCGCGATGTTGCGGGCGGTGGGGTTTCAGGATGAGGACTTTCGGAAGCCGCAGGTGGGTATTGCCTCTACCTGGAGTAATCTGACGCCCTGCAATATGCACATTGACGGGCTGGCCCGGGAAGCCGCCAAGGGGGCAGATGCAGCGGGCGGCAAGAGTCTGATTTTTAACACCATCACGATTTCAGACGGCATTGCCAACGGCACGGAGGGGATGAAGTATTCGCTGGTGTCGCGGGAGGTGATTGCGGATTCGATTGAGACGGTGGCCGGCTGTGAGGGTTTTGACGGGCTGGTGGCGATCGGGGGCTGTGACAAGAACATGCCGGGCTGCATGATGGGGCTGGCGCGGCTTAACCGGCCGTCGGTGTTTGTGTATGGCGGGACCATCATGCCCGGTGAGAATCACACCGACATCATTTCGGTGTTCGAAGCGGTGGGTGCCCATGCCCGCGGCAATATGGACCTGATTGAGGTGAAGCAGATCGAGGAAACCGCCATTCCGGGGCCGGGTTCCTGTGGTGGCATGTACACCGCCAACACCATGGCCTCGGCCATCGAGGCGATGGGTATGAGCCTGCCGGGCAGTTCGGCACAGAATGCGGTGTCTGACACCAAGCTGGCCGATTGTGAGGCCGCCGGTGCGGCCGTGCTGAAGCTATTGGAAGCAGATATCAAGCCTTCCGACATCATGACCCGCGAGGCGTTCGAGAACGCAATTACCGTGGTGATCACCCTGGGCGGCTCCACCAATGCGGTGCTGCACTTGCTGGCCATGGCCAGTACCGCCGGCGTTGAGCTGTCGCTGGAGGATTTCGTGCGCATTGGCAAAAAGGTGCCGGTACTGGCCGACCTGCGCCCGTCCGGTCACTACATGATGTCTGAGCTGGTTGCCATCGGCGGTATTCAGCCGTTGATGAAAATGCTGCTGGAGAGGGGCCTGCTGCACGGAGACTGCATGACCGTTACTGGCAAAACCCTGGCTGAAAACCTCGCGAGCGTACCCCCCTACCCGGAAGACCAGCAGATCATCCGGGCCTTCGAAAACCCCATCAAAGCCGACAGTCATTTGCGCATCCTGTTCGGCAACCTGGCGCCGGAAGGCTCGGTGGCGAAAATCACCGGCAAGGAAGGCACCCACTTCTCCGGCCGCGCGCGGGTGTTCCATTCTGAAGAAGAAGCCCAGGAGCGCATTCTCGACGGCACGGTGGTGGCCGGCGATGTACTGGTGATCCGCTACGAAGGCCCCAA
>NZ_DFLY01000026.1:0-81268 GCF_002375525.1 Marinobacter sp. UBA3607
GTCATCGTCAGGCTCTTAATACCCAAAGCCCCAGTATCCTTGATGCTGGGCTTTTTTCATTTCAGGTCTGGGAAAATAATAGAAGGTCTTCCTGGCCGAGCTATTTACTGATCAGCTCTATCAGACCACCCATAATGCTTTGCATCAGCGCAAAGCGGTCACTGGTTCGTTCTGCGTGGGCCTGAAGTTGCCCTGCTTGCCGGCTGGTTATCCAGGCCAGGGCGATTACCAGCGTTATCACGGCGGCGGACAGCCATCGTATGTTCTTTCTCAGGCGCCTGCTTTGCTCTGCCTGATGGATATGCTTTTCTTCCTGCTGCTGTTTGAGTTCCCTGAGTTGCTCTTCCAGTTCTTCGTAAGCCACCTCCAGGGTGGACATTCGTCCGCTGATCTTTCTCTGTGCCTGTTCCGGAGCTTCGGTAACAGGTTGTCCGACGTTCTCCACAGCCAGTCTGAGCGCTTCGCTGTGCTCCGGTTCCGGGATGTCTGAGAGGATCAAATCCAGGGTTCGCATCAGCTGCTCACGGTCCACCTGCTTGCGGATAACCCCGGCCGCACCGAGCGCCCGGGCCTCTTCGATGTATTTTCCTGCGTTCTGGGAGGTGTACATGAATACGGGGATATCACGGGTATCCGGAAGGCTTTTCAGCTTTTCAAGGGCCTGGAAGCCGTTCATGCCTGGCAGCATATGATCGAGGAAGATGACATCAAAGTGATCGGATTGAAGAACTGGAAAGGCCTGTTCGGCTGTGGCCACGGCTTTGCTGGAAATGTCCGCACGCTCGAGCAGGCGCGCAAGAATGATGCGCGCTGTTGAAGAGTCCTCGATGATAAGCGCGTGGCCCCGTGGCATTCCCTGTCCCTCTGTGGTTAACCGTTTATGGTCTCAGAGGAAACTATATAAGCAGATCAGAAAATATACAGTGGACTAACGGGCCTGGGTGTCATATTTGAGACACCCTTTTGATTTTTCCCTTGTGCAGTGTCAGCGCTTCTGTTTGAGCTGCTTGTTCACCAGTGCCCGCAATGCCGCCGGCTTAACCGGCTTGTAAAGTACCTGGTAGCCTCGGCTGATCGCATCTTCACGTACCTCCGGCGCCATGTAGCCGGTGATCAGGATGCCCGGGATGCCGGCTCCCAGAACCTCTCTGATGCCGTCCATGGCATCGAGCCCGTTACGGTTATCATCCAGCTGGTAATCCGCCAGGATGATATCCGGTTTATGGCCTTCGAGCTTGTTCAGGGCGCTTTCCAGGCTTTCCGCGGCGGTTACCTCGCACTGCCAGTTGCTCAGCAGCGCTACCATTCCCTGAAGGATCGCAGCATCGTTATCGATGCATAGCACCTTCAGGCCGCCCAGACTGGACACCCTTCTGGAGTTGCTGCCTGCCTTGCTGGCACTGGCATGGACCTGCTCTGCCGGAGCCCTGGGCACGGTGACGGCAAAAGTACTGCCTTTGCCCTGGGTTGAGTGCACGGTTACCGGGTGGTCCAGCATGCCACTGATACGGTCGACGATGGCCAGTCCGAGGCCCAGCCCCTTCTTGTCCCGGCCGTGCTGGAAACGCCTGAACTCCTCGAAGATGTGAGCGAGTTGCTCTTCGGACATCCCGGGGCCGGTATCCCAGACTTCAATACGCAGGAAGCCCTTCATGCGCCGACAGCCCATAAGGATCTTGCCACTTGCGGTATAGCGGATGGCATTGGACAGGAAATTCTGGACTACCCGCCGCAATAGCTTCGCATCCGAGCGTACCCAGGCCGAGCTGGGCACCACGTGCAGTTCCAGCTCCTGGTCCTTGGCGATGGCGGAAAACTCGGTAGCCAGGTGCTTCAGGAGGTCGTTAACCGGGAATACCGTAATATCCGGCTCCAGGGCACCGGCATCCAGCTTGGAAATATCCAGCAGGGTGCTGATGATTTCTTCTGCGGCCCCGAGAGAGCTGTCGATGTGCTCGACCAGCTGTTTCGGTTCGCCATCGGTGATCTTGCCGGACAGGGCCGAGGTAAACAGCCGGGCAGCGTTCAGGGGCTGCAGGAGGTCATGGCTGGCTGAGGCAAGGAAGCGGGTCTTGCTCTGGTTAGCCTGTTCCGCCACGGACTTGGCCTTGAGCATCTGCTCGTTGATTACCTGCAATTCCTGGGTCCGTTCCCGAACCCGTTGCTCCAGGTAGATGTTGGTTTCCTTAAGCGCCTGTTCGGTGCGCCGCATGGCAGTGATGTCCTGGAAAGTGGTTACGTAACCACCGCCGGGTATAGGGCTGCCGTCTACCCTGACCACTGTGCCATCCGGCCGTTGACGTTCGTAGGACATGGGCTTGCCATCGCGCATGGCGCTGCAACGGTCTTCTATGATCTCGTCGATACGCCGGGCCGACAGGTTGGCGTTGGTCAGGTTGTAGCGCATCAGGTCTTCGACAGGCCGGCCTACCCGGACAAACCCTTTCGGGTAATGGAACAACTCCAGGTAGCGGTGGTTCCAGACCACCAGCTGTTGCTGGTGATTCACCACAGACACCCCGAGACTGATGTTCTCGATGGCGGATTGCAGCAATTCCCGGCTGAAGGTCATGGCCTGGGAGGCTTCATCAACGATGCTGACCACATCTTCGATCTGCATATCGCGACCGGTCAGGGTGGATTCCAATACGACGCGGGCGGTCGAGGCACCGATGACCGAGGCAAGCTGCCGCTCGATATACTTCATCAGGTGCGATGAGGCAGGCCGGTGCGGATACAGGCGAATGGCATTACGCCGCTCGTAGTTCCGGAAGATGCTTTCCGAGCGTTCCTCGCCCATGAAGCGGTCGGTAAGGGCTTGCAGGTCAGAGGTCAGAATTTCACCCTGCCAGCTCTGGTGCTGGGCGCTTTCCGCTTTTGGTTGGGCCTCATGGAAGAACGCGGCAATTTGTATCTTTTCGCGAATACGTTGCCGGGTGACCAGCGACAGGAAGATGTAGGTCCCCGTGTTAACCCCCAGGCTCCACAGAATGCCATGGCTGGTCTGGTCCAGTTCAGAGCCAAACAGGGCAGTTGGGCGGGTCCAGTGCCAGCCGAAGAGGCCGTTCTCGATGAACCCGGCGGATATCCAGCCGGTAGCAGCCAGTGCAGGCAGGAGCAGGGTGTAGCACCACATCAGGAAACCGAGGCCAAGGCCCCAGACTGCGCCGGTGTAGTTACCCCGGCGCCACAGAATGCCGCCAACCAGGGCCGGGCCGAACTGGGCAGCGGCGGCAAACGAGAGCAGTCCGAAGGCGGTGAGGCTGTAATCGGCCCCGGCCATTCGGTAAAAGCCATAGGCGGTCAGCAGGACTACAAAGATCGCGGCCCGGCGTATGGACAAGAGCAGGAAGCTGAGGTCCGTCCGCCGGTTCATGCGCGGACGGAAGAAGCGCAACAACCCGGGCATGATGATCTCGTTGCTGACCATGGTGGCGATGGCCACCGAGCAGACAATCACCATGGCGGCCGCAGCAGAGCCACCGCCAAGAAACGCCAGTACCGCCAGCCATTGCTCGCCGGCCATGATCGGGAGCTGAAGGATAACGATGTCCGGGTCACTTCCGGCCATGTCTGCGTGCAGCAAGCCGCCGGCAGCGATGGGGATCACAAAGGCGCTGGCAATCACCAGGTAGATGGGCATGGCCCAGCGGGCAACCTCGAAATCCCGGTGGTCCGTGTTTTCAACCACCATAACGTGGAACTGTCGTGGCAGGCAGATAATCGCCAGCATGGCCACCAGGGTTTGGGTGAGGAACGCCGGTGCCTCTATAGCGTCGGTGGTCAGGGTGCCAATCAGGTCCGCCTCGGCGGCTTTCTGGAACAGGTCACCGAAACCGTTGAACAGCCCGTACCCGACGAACAGGCCGACAGCGACAAAGGCGATCAGTTTGATCAGGGATTCGAAGGCCACCGCCTGGATCATGCCACGGTGGTGTTCCGTAGACTCCAGGTGGCGGGTGCCGAACAGCACGGTGAACACGGCCAGGGCAAGGGTGATGTACCAGGCCGAATCGTTCCAGGCTGCGGTACTGATCTCCTGATAGGTATCGCCGGTGCTGGACAGTACGTTGAAGCCGAGGGCAATGGCTTTCAGTTGCAGGGCGATGTAAGGCACGCTGCCGATCAGCGCGAAGATTGCCACCATCGCTGCCAGCAGTTGTGATTTGCCATAACGGGAAGCGATGAAGTCGGCAATCGAGGTGCTGTTGTTGCGCTTGCTGATGTAGATGATTCGTCGTAACAGGGGCGCAAAGAACACGAAAACCAGCAGGGGCCCCAGATAGATGGGGAGGAAGCCAAAGCCTTCCTGGGTGGCGCGGCCGACGGCGCCGTAGAAGGTCCAGGAGGTGAAGTAAACCGCCAGGGAAAGACCGTAAACATGGGTTCGCGCCAACCTGTTCCGGTAAAGCCCGGGGTGGCGGTCACCCGCCCAGGCAATCAGGAACAGCAGGGAGATGTAGGAGATCGAAATCAGTACAAGCAGCCAGGCGCTAATCATGTTGGGTTGCTATCCGGTCTTGGTTATTCAGGCCCCGCAAACAGTTGTGTACAGGGGGTCCTGAAGGTTCAGCAGTTTCATATTGTCGACCCTGGGGCTGCCGTCGGAACCCAGCGGTACCAGCTCGCGGCTCTGGCAGTTAATCAGGTGAACCCGGTGCGAAACGGCATCGGTAACGGTCTGGGAGAAGCGGTAAAGGGTAAACCGGACGATATTGGAATCCGGGGTATCTTTGCTGATGCTGGCTACATCCACCGTGGAAAACGCGGTTACGTAGGGGAAAATAAAGGTCCACGGGCGGAAGAAGATCTTTTCCTGTTCGGTGTTTACCACAACGGCCTGTTCCGGCAGCAATGAGCGTTTGTGGTCATACCAGGTGTATTCGCCGTAGATTAGGTAGCCGAGCATACCGGCACCGGCAAACACCGGGATAATCCATTTGGGCGCGCGCTTGGCGGTGGCGGCACGAATGCCCAGGGCAATACCGGCAGCACCCAGTCCGCAGAATACAGTGGCAACAAAAGTCCAGAACATAAATCGGTATCCTCAAAAAAGAACGGGCTCCCTCACAGAGGAAGCCCGTTCGGTATCAACCTGTCATTGCAGGCAATGATTCAGGCTGTCTTGCAGTTTAATGGTCTTGGGCAGATCCGGCACCGCGCGGGTAACGGACGCTTTCAACCAGTTCCTGGATCTCAACGGGCGGTTCAGCAGTCACTTTGGATACTGCGAAGGCTACCGCAAAGTTGACCACAGCACCAACTGCACCGATGGACAGCGGGGAGATACCCAGTACCCAGTTTTCAGGCGTGTCTGCCAGGTTGTTGGTGCCCGGGATGAAGAACCAGCCTTTGTAGATGAAGATATACACCAGGGTGAAGATCAGACCGGACAGCATACCCAGGGTTGCGCCCACGTTGTTCACACGCTTGGAGAAGATACCCATCATCAGCGCCGGGAACAGGGAGGCTGCCGCGATACCGAATGCCAGCGCTACCACCTGGGCTGCGAAGCCCGGAGGGTTGGCGCCCAGCCAGGTAGCAATCACAATGGCAACCGCCATGGAGATACGGGCCGCCATCAGTTCGCCTTTCTCACTGATGTTCGGGTTGAGTCGGCCTTTGATCAGGTCGTGACTCACCGCCGAGGAGATTGCCAGCAACAGACCCGCTGCAGTCGACAGGGCTGCTGCCAGACCACCTGCGGCGATCAGGCCGATAACCCAGCCCGGCAGGTTGGCGATTTCAGGGTTGGCCAGTACCAGGATGTCGTTGTTAACAACCATCTCGTTGCCTTCCCAGCCACGCTCGGAAGCGGTAGCGGCGAAGTCAGCGTTCTTGTCGTTATACAACTGGATACGGCCGTCGTTGTTCTTGTCCTCGTAGGTGATCAGACCGGTCTCTTCCCAGGTGGCAATCCAGCCCGGACGCTGATCGTACTCGATCGGCTGGGCAGCAGTGCCTTCCGGATAGATGGTGGTCATCAGGTTCAGACGAGCCATGGACGCTACAGCCGGCGCAGTCAGGTACAGCAGTGCGATGAAGACCAGGGCCCAGCCGCCGGACCAGCGCGCGTCAGCAACCTTGGGAACCGTGAAGAAGCGGATGATTACGTGGGGCAGACCTGCAGTACCGATCATCAGGGACAGGGTAAACAGAACCATGTTCAGTTTGTTGTCCACATCTGCGGTGTACTCGCGGAAGCCAAGGTCGGTAACAACCTGGTTCAGCTTGGCCAGCAGCGGCATGCCGGATTCGGCGTGGGTAGAGAACATGCCCAGGCCCGGAATCGGGTTGCCGGTCAGTTGCAGGGAGATGAACACCGCCGGAATGGTGTAGGCAACGATCAGAACGCAGTACTGGGCTACCTGGGTGTAGGTGATGCCTTTCATACCGCCGAGTACCGCGTAGATGAATACAACCACGGCTGCGATGATTAGGCCGTTGGTCGCTTCAACTTCGAGGAAGCGGGAGAACGCAACACCGGCGCCAGCCATCTGGCCGATAACGTAGGTGACAGATGCTACGATCAGGCAGATAACAGCGACCAGGCGGGCGTTGGGGCTGTAGTAACGGTCACCGATGAACTCGGGTACCGTGAACTTGCCGAACTTCCGCAGGTACGGGGCCAGCAGCATGGCCAGCAGCACGTAACCGCCGGTCCAGCCCATCAGGAAGGTGGAGTTGGCGTAACCGCCGGCGGCAATCAGGCCCGCCATGGAGATGAAGGATGCCGCAGACATCCAGTCGGCACCGATAGCCATACCGTTGGTTACCGGGTGAACACCGCCACCGGCAACGTAGAAGTCGCTGGTGCTACCGGCCTTCGCCCAGATGGCGATGCCGATATAGAGGAGGAACGAGCCCCCTACAAACAATAGGTTAATTGCAAATTGGCTCATTGGTTCTTACTCCTCGTGTACGCCGAATTGTTCGTCGATTTTGTTCATGCGCCAGGCGTAGAAGAAAATCAGAACAATGAAGGTAAGAATCGAGCCTTGCTGGGCAAACCAGAAACCGAGGTCGGTCCCGCCGACTTCAATGCCGGCCAGCATGGGGCGTAGCAGGATGGCAAAACCATAGGAGCACAGGCCCCATATGATCAGACTGCCAAAGATAAGGCGTAGGTTCGCCTTCCAGTAGTTCTCAGCGTCGTAGCTATGACCTGACATACAAAATCACTCCTGTATTGTTGTTGTAGAGCTTTGCTGGGTTTTTGCTGGGGTGGTGCGGAAAGAGAATTTATTATTCATGTAATACTTCTCCGACTTGTTGTCATCTCCGACTTTACCGGTCAATGCGTTTGAGGATATTGGCAAATAGTCTAAGTCTCAGTAACTTGCCTTGCATTTGATCAAGGACATCAACGATAAGCCGAGCTAAATCAAAGTCGGTGCATCTGCTGTAAACGGCGTTGATAATGCAGTTTATCGACCAGTTCTTTCAGGGTTTTTACGTCTTTCTTCTGAGCCATATTGAGCGCTGCAAGGGTCAATTCGGCCGTTACCATCGCATCTGCCGCAGCGTGATGCCGTTCACTAATTTGAAGATTGAAGTAGTCGGCCCAGTTATCCAGCCCGCGCCCCTTGGTCTCGGCGTGGGGGAAAAACGCCGGTAACAGCTCCGCCACATCCATCCACAGGTGCTGAGAGGTGTAGCCCAGTTGGGCTTTCAGGGTCTTCTCTAGGAATTTCTGGTCGAACGCTGAGTGGTAGGCCAGGATGGGATCGCCGTTCATCCACTCCAGCAGGTGCAGCAGGGCATCTTCGGTCTCATGGCCCTGGGTCAGGGCTTCTGGCCCGATGCCGTGAATCAGCACGGTTTCGCTGATATCCAGCTCCGGACGGCGCAGGATCAGGTCAAACTGGTCATTCAGGTGGATGACGCCGCTTTCGATGGCCACCGCGCCAATGGCGATGACTTCGTCTTTCGAGAAATTGAGCCCGGTGGTTTCCAGGTCCAGCACGACCAGCCGGGAACGGGTCAGCAGCTGGTCGCTGGCTGTTTTCGGGGCCGGCAGGCTGTCGGTGTCGTGGTCACCGGTAACGCCGCCCCGACGCTGGGCCAGCCATTGTTTGATCTGTTCGAGCATGGTTGCCGGCCTATAGTTGGTAGGTGATTTCCAGTTTTTGCTGCAGCCGCTGGGCCTGGCGGAAAGATTCCCGCAGTATCCGTCTGTCCAGCGGGTTCAGGTCATCCGGATCTATGTAGTTGGTCAGCTCTTCACCTTTATCGAGCATTTCCTGGTGGGCGCGCATGCGGATGGCCTGAATCAGGCTGTAGGCTTCTTTCCAGGCATTGGCATCCTTGGCGTCGAACACATCTTTGCGGGCCAGTGCATCAATCCGTTCCAGTGTGTTGGCGGTTTCAACGCCGTGGGCCAGGGCGAAGACCCTGACGGATTCCACAAACGGCGCCAGCCCCTGGCGTTTCAGGTCCAGGGAGTGCTTTTTCTCGTCGTTCAGGTAACGGAAGTTGCGGAACATGGTCAGCGGCGGTTTGCGCTGCAAGGCGTTGCCGGCCAGCATTTTCTGGAACAGGGCGTTCTTGCGGATGCGGGCCAGTACGTTTTCCAGTAAACGGTGCAGCGGTTCCGACGGGCCGAAGACGGCGCGCATATCCAGGAAAATCGACGAATAGACCAGGTTCTGCGGGGTCGATGCATCGATAAAGCGTATAAACCAGTCGTCCCATTCGCCGATGCTCAGGCACAGTTTCGCGTTGCTGGCCATGATGTTGCCCTTGCACAGGGTGAAGCCGCACTCAGCCAGCTCATCATTGACCTTGCGGGCGAAGGGCAGCAGCTTTTCACGAACCTGTTCCGGGGTCATGCCTTCCGGAGTCTCGAACAGGATGCCGTTGTCCTGGTCGGTCAGCAGGGTCTGCTCCTGCCGGCCTTCGCTGCCGAAGGTGAGCCAGGTGAACGGAATGCCCGGATCGTTCTTTTTCAGGTTCAGTTCCAGCACCCTTCGCACGGTGACATCATTCAGGGTGGTGATGATCTTGACCACCTGGCCGGAGTCCGCGCCATGGGCCAGCATGGCATCCACCAGCCTGGAAACGTCGGTGCGCAGGGCCACCAAGGTGCGGAGGTGGGTAGCGGTGCCGATGGTGCGGGCAAGGTTGACCAGGTCTACCCGCTGGAGGGAGAACAGGTCCCGCTCGGAGACCACACCGATGAGTCGCTGTTCTTCGTCCACCACGCACAAATGGGCAAAGTGATGTTCAGCCATCAGCATGGCTGCCTCGAAGGCATCGGCGGTTGACGGCAGGCAGCAGGGATTCGACGTCATTACCTGGCTGATGGGGGTGTCCAGTGGCCCCTTTTCTTCGGCAACCATGGTGCGCAGGTCGCGCAGGGTAAAGATGCCGGTGGGGTGGCGGCCGTCATCGGTAATGATGATGCTGCCCACGTTGTTTTCGTGCATCCGGGCCACGGCTTTGCGCACCGGCAGGTCCGGGGAGCAGACGATTGGATTGCGCAAGGCATAGCGTTCCAGCGGGGTGTCCAGGCTGTTACTGGAGCCGATGGAGGCCATGGCCTTGGATTGCAGGCGCTGGTTGACCTGCTCCAGCAGGCTGCTGACCCCGCGCAGGCAGAAATCCCGGAACGGCTCGCTTTCAGAAATCAGGGTTACGAAATCTTTCTTCTCGATGCTCAGGCAGAAGGTATCCCCGGCCGCCCGGTGCAGGGTGCGGGTCGGCCGCTCGCCCACCAGCGCGGCCAGGGGGAAGCATTCGCCCTGGCTGATTTCGAAGGTGGTTTCGGTTCGCTCTTCGGTTTTGTGCTGGCGCTCGCCCCGGATCCGGCCTTGCTTGACTACATAGAATTGCTTGGCCTGACCGTCTTCCGGCGACAGCACCACATCACCGTCCGCGTAGAAGCTGAGGGTGGCATGTTCGGCAAAGTGCGCCAGGTGGGTGTCGTCCATGCTTGAAAAGGGAGCGTGTTCCCGCAGGAACGACATAATCGCGCGGGTATTCTGGGGGCGGGTGGTGTCCTGGTTTGCTGCGGCCATAGCGGAGTTCGTCCTGGTCCTGGTGGCGCGGCGGGTTACCGGCGCTCATTCGTTATTGTTGTCCTTCTGCAGTGTAGTGCAGCAGGTCGTTGTTGTACCTTACGATTTTCGTCGCAAACCTTGTCGGTTGTCTGCTTTATGGTAGCCCCGGGCAGTGGTAGAGTTCTGATACTTGTCAATCCGGAAGCAGTTAGTGTCATGACCAGTAAAGACGAACGCCTGGCTTTCCTCGAAGAGATGAAGGATGTCCGGCGGATCCGTAAACCCAACAAAGCGGAAGTGGCGGTTCCACGGGAACTGACGCCGGGCCACCTGGCACGCCAGCAGGCTGCGGTAGAGACCCCGGTGCGCGACCTGAACCCGCTGACCTCAGACATGGTGGAGCCGCTGACGGCCCACGATGTACTGAGCTGGATGCGTCCGGGCATTCAGCATGGCGTGTTCCGCAAGTTGCGGCTGGGCCAGTATCCCATTGAAGCCCGGCTGGACCTGCACCGGATGACCGTAGAAGAGGCCCGGCGGGAAGTGTTCGCCTTTATTAACGATTGCGTGCGCTATGGCCTGCGCTCGGTGATTATCCTGCATGGCAAAGGGGAGCGTAATCCGGACGGGATCGCCCAGCTGAAGAGTTACCTGGCCAAGTGGCTGCCGGAGCTGGATAGCGTGTTGGCGTTCCATTCGGCCCAGAAGCACCACGGTGGCACCGGTGCCGTCTACGTGATGGTGCGCAAAAGCGAACGGGACAAACAGCATAACCGGGAAGTACACGGCAGCCGCTAGGGTGCCTGAACAGTGTGACAAACGAGGAAAGTAATATGACCAAGCGTTCTGTAGCAGTGTTGATGTTAGCAAGCCTTTTTGCCCTGACCGGCTGTAAAGACCGGGTGATCTGGAACGACAACGGCAAGGTGGATGAGGCAACCCAGGACCGGGAAGTCTGGAACACCAATGGCCAGGTCGATTCCGGCGAGCGCAAGATCTGGGTGAATAAAGACGGTAAGGAAGTGGTCAAGTAAGCCCGCGGGCTTGTTTCAAACCACGACACAAAAACTAGAGGAACGGCTCATGGCGTTCAGCCTGACAGTGAATGGAAACCGGCACACGGTGGATGTAGATCCGGATACGCCCCTTTTGTGGGTCATCCGGGATGAACTGGGCCTGAAGGGTACCAAGTTTGGTTGTGGTGCCGGCCTGTGTGGCGCCTGCACTGTGCACGTGAATGGCCAGCCGGCCCGTTCCTGCTCCACCGCCATTGAGCTGGTGGATGGTGCCGAGATTACCACCATCGAAGGGCTGTCAGAGGACGGCAACCTGCATCCCCTGCAGCAGGCCTGGATCAGCGAGGGCGTTCCCCAGTGCGGCTATTGCCAGTCTGGCCAGATTATGACCGCTGCCCACCTGCTGGCAAATAACCCTTCGCCCTCCCGGGATGACATCGTGGCCGCCATGACCGGCAACCTGTGCCGCTGCGGTACCTACGCCCGCATTGTGGCCGCGGTGGAATCGGTGGCCGGCGGTGTTGGCCATTATCAGCCTGGGCAGGAGGGCGCCTGATATGACCATGAACCGCCGTGATTTTATCAAAGTCAGCACTGGTGCCTCCGGCAGTCTGGTGCTGGCCTTGTCGCTCCCGGGCTGTGCCTCGGTACAAACCGGCTTTGAGCCGGAAACCGGTGAATGGACGCCGGATGTCTGGCTGGAGCTCAACAAGCAGGACGAAATTACCTTCACCCTGGCCCGGGTTGAAATGGGTCAGGGCACCTATACCGGCCTGACGACCCTGATTGCGGAAGAGCTGGATGTGGATCCGGCCCGGATTCAGGTGAAGTTCGCCCCGGTAGCGCCGGAATACCGTAACCCGTTTATTGGCCTGCAATTGACCGGCGGCAGTACCAGCGTAGCGAGTAGCTGGCAGCCCCTGCGGGAGGCGGGAGCGTCTGCCAGGTTGATGATGGTTATGGCCGCCGCCCGGGTTTGGGGGGTGGACGCCGATAACTGCCGTACCGACAACGGGCGGGTGCTTCATCCCAACGGGGTGGATTCCCTGCGTTATGGCCAGCTGGTTGAGCTGGCGGACAAAGAAGTGATTCGGGGCGATGTGCCCCTCAAACCCCGTTCGGAGTGGAAATACATCGGCAAGCAGGCCGGCAAACTGGACGCCCGGGCCAAGGCCACGGGCAACGCGGTTTACGGCATTGATGTCGAGCTGCCGGGCATGGTGTACGCGGTGATGACCCGCAGCCCTCGCTACGGAGGCCGTGCCCAATCGTTTAACCGCGATGAGATCCTGGCCATGGCTGACGTGCAGGCGGCGTTTATCACTGAACGCGGTGTCGCCGTGGTGGCAGGCAGTTACTGGAAAGCCCGGAAAGCACAGCAGGCTGTGCGCGTGGAGTGGGATTTCTCCGAGGCCCTGGATACCACGGTTGATGAGGTGTTCGAGGGCTATCGTAAAGCCGCCAGCGAAGACCCTGGCGAGCAGGAACGCTCTGAAGGCGATGTGGAAGAGGCCATCAGCAAAGCTGGGCGCGTGGTGGAAGCCGAGTACGAACAGCCATACCTGGCCCACGCGCCGATGGAACCCATGAATGCCACCGCCTGGTACCACGATGGCGGCATGGAGATCTGGGCACCAACGCAGGCACCGGATCTCGGGCGCATTGCGGCCTGCCGGAATTCGGACCTTTCACCGGATGACGTGACCGTACACACCACCTTCCTGGGTGGCGGATTCGGTCGCCGGCTGACCCAGGATTACATCGAGGAAGCCGCTGCGGTTGCCTATGAGCTGAAGGTGCCGGTCAAACTGATCTGGTCCCGGGAAGAAGACATGCGCCACGGTTTCTGGCGCCCCGCCATGCTGCACCGTATGACTGCCAGCCTGGACGGTTCTGATCTCACCGGCTGGGATCACCAGATTGTCGGCCCGCAGGTTCTGGACTGGTACGTGCGCAACGCTGCGCCGGCACAGTATCCCTGGGCACCAAAATTTCTCTACAACACCCTCGGTAAAGTGGGTTTGATGGTTGAGGGCCTGGCTACACCAAAAGATGTGTCTGCCATAGAAGGATCTATCGGCTATCCCTATCAGGTTCCGAATGTCAGCGTGCGACACACCCATACCGACCCCGGCGTGCCCATTACCTGGTGGCGCTCAGTAGGCTACTCCCACAATGGGTTTGCTGTTGAAACCTTTATGGACGAACTGGCCCACGAGGCCGGGCAGGATCCTCTGGAATTCCGCCGAAAACTGCTGGCCAAAGAGCCGCGCCACGCCAGGGTTCTGGAGCGGGCGGCGGATCTGGCGCAGTGGGGCACGCCGCTCCCCGAAGGCAGAGCGCGCGGCATAGCGCTGTTCCAGAGTTTTGGCACTTACGTAGCCCAGGTGGTGGAAGCCGGTATCGAGAACGGCGAGATCCGTGTGTACAAGGTGACCGCCAGCGTGGACTGTGGCCAGGTGGTGAACCCGCGCATCGTGGAAGACCAGATTTCCGGCGGTATTCTTTTCGGCCTGACGGCGGCGTTGTTTGGTGAAATCACCTTTAACAAGGGTGAAGTCCAGCAGAGCAACTTCCACGATTATCGGCTATTGCAGATGCACCAGGTGCCTGAGGTTGTGGTGGATATTGTCGACAGCGATGAAGCCCCCACCGGCGTGGGCGAGCCGGGTGTGCCGCCGGTGATTCCTGCTCTGGGCAATGCGCTGTTTGCACTGACCGGTAAGCGTCAGCGCCGGTTGCCGCTTACCGTATGATCAAGCGGTTTGGTGTAATAGACGGAGAATCCCAGTGTTTGATGTGACCCGATACGCTATTGCCGCCCAGTCCATCGTGGATGCCGGGCGCTTCCTGTATGACCGGGGCTGGTCGCCGGCCACCAGTAGCAACTATTCTGCCCGCATCGACAGCGACCACGTTGCTATTACCGTGTCCGGTCGTCATAAAGGCCAGCTCGCTGCCGGTGATGTGATGGTGGTAGACCTGAACGGCAACCCGGTCCAGAGTAACTGCAAGTCCTCGGCAGAAACCCTGTTGCACACGGTGTTGTACCAGGTGTTTCCGGATGCGGGTGCAGTGCTGCACACCCACTCGGTGAAGGCTACCGTGCTCAGCCGCCTGATCCCGCCGGGCAAATCCCTGGAACTGGAAGGCTATGAACTGCAAAAAGCCTTTGCCGGGGTAACCAGCCATGAGGGGCGGCTATCGATACCGGTATTCGACAACACCCAGGATATTCCGGCCCTGGCGGAACAGACCGGCGAATGGTTCCGGGCTCATCCGGAACAGCCGGGTTACCTGATTCGGGGCCATGGCCTGTATACCTGGGGCGCCACCATGGCCGATTGCCTGCGCCATGTGGAAGCCTTTGAATTCCTGTTTGAATGTGAACTTGAAACCATGAGAGTCCGCCCATGACCACCCTGAGCATTTTCCAGCAGAACCAGCCGCAAGCGGCCCACACCGTAACCACCGACCCGCAGGTGATTCGCGATACGCTGGCCAGCCAGGGTGTGCGCTTTGAGCAATGGCCAACCCGGGAGCTGCCGGCTTCGGCCACCCAGGAACAGATTCTGGAAGCCTACGCGGATGAGGTCGCCAGCCTGAAGCAGGAATGCGGTTTCCAGACCGCCGATGTGGTCAGCCTGACCGCGGACCACCCGGATAAAGACGCCTTCCGCCAGAAGTTCCTCGACGAGCACACCCACAGCGAAGACGAAGTGCGTTTCTTTGTGCGCGGGCAGGGGCTGTTCTACCTGCATTTTGGTGATCAGGTGTATGCCCTGATGTGCGAAAAGAATGACCTGATCAGCGTGCCGGATGGCACCCGCCACTGGTTTGATATGGGCCCGGAGCCGGAATTTACCTGTATTCGCCTGTTCTCTAACCCGGAAGGCTGGGTGGCCAGCTTCACCGGTGAGGAGATTGCCTCCGCCCTGCCCAGGTATGAAGCGCTGGCGGGGGTGGCCTGATGATCCGGGTGATTCTGACCGACATCGAAGGCACCACCAGCTCTATCTCCTTTGTACACGAGGTGCTGTTCCCCTACGCCAGCGAACACCTGCCGGCGTTTGTGCGGGCCCATCACCACACCACGCCGGCGGTTGCAGAGCAGCTGGCGATTGTGGCGCAGAAAAGCGGTGTCGACGGTAAGGACGTGGAAGCCCTTATCGAAGTGCTCCAAGGCTGGATCAGCGAGGACCGCAAGGAAGGTTCCCTCAAGGCCTTGCAGGGCATGGTCTGGGAGCAGGGCTATCACAGCGGCGAGCTGAAGGGCGATATCTACCCGGATGCGGCGGACTACCTGCAGCGCTGGCATGATCGGGGTCTGAGACTGTTCGTATATTCCTCTGGCTCGGTGAAGGCCCAGAAGCTGATTTTTGGTCACAGCAGTGAAGGCGACTTTACACCGTTTTTCTCCGGGTATTTTGATACCGGCGTAGGTGGCAAGAAAGAAGCGCAGTCGTACCGTAACATCCTGGATGAGCTGGGTGTCGAGCCGGGTTCTGTGCTGTTTCTCTCGGACGTTGAAGCCGAGCTTGAAGCGGCCGAGCAGGCGGGCATAAAAACCGCCTGGCTGGTACGTGAGGGTGAATTGCCGGACGCCGGTCGCTTCGTGGCCCGGGACTTTGCGGAGGTAGACGCGCTGCTGCGTAAACGCTAGGAGGTCGATTTATGCCCGGACTGTTAAGGCTGCAATGGCTGGTTCCGGGTATCTGTGCCCTGTTTCTGGCTGGATGTAACCCGTTCTCCGAAGCCAGGCCGATGATGACCGAGTACCTGGAACGCCTGGCCCGGGTACTTGAAGCCCCCGCTGTTTCCCTGCCTGAAGAGTTGCCGCCGGCATCGCAATTACCCCGCCGCCGTGACCGCGTGCTGGACATGCCGGAACTGGACATCGGCATGCTCGAATTCCTGTCGCTGTATGGCTGTGAGCTGCAGTATGTGGTGGGTGAGAAGAACTCGGTCATGGGCAGGGTGATGCAGCCGGTAAACCGCCTGCGATACGAAGTGCGTTTTATCCGCGCGGCGGAAGACTGCCTGCCGGAGGTGGAGGATGAAGACCTTGGGGAAACCCTGGCTGAAGCGATCGAGAGCAAGCGGGATTCGTTACCCCGGGCTGTCTGGAACGCTACCTGGGGCACCGAAGAAATCGAGAACCTGTTTACCCTGAGTAAAGGTTTTTACCCGGTGGGTGAAGGCCAGCTTCCGGTGTCTGACCTGCTGCGGGATCTGAAACAATTGAACGAGACGGTGAGGGCCTTGTCGCGGCAGCAGCTTGACGTTTCCCTGGACAACCTGGGTGCCATCCATCAGCGCTGGCAGGCCGAATACCGGGCCGGGCAACTGGTTAACAGTGCCCGCTTGCTCATTGCCACGCTGGATACCGGCACCGAAGTGCTTCAGGCCAGGCTGGCAGAACGGCCGCTATGCCTTAACGGGAAACCGAACAACCAGTCCGACATCGTTCGCAGTTTTTTCTTCAGTGTGTACATCGGTGAGGTTCAGCCCTACATGAGTGATGTCAGCCGGGCGGCCGATACCCTGATTGCGGGTTTCGCAGAGCTGGCGGCGAAGCAGGAAGCGCAAATGCCGGAAGTCTTTGGTGGCTGGGCTCGCCGGCACCTGCAGGCTGGTGAGGAAGGCAGCCTCTGGCATCAGCTTGATGGCGCAATGATGCGCCACACACGCCACTGGCAGCAACTGCTGGAACAATGCGGGCTGAGGCCGGGTGCCTGACAGCCCGCACTGGCTATAGCCGGCGTTAGCCCGCCGCCACTGGCCGGTTCACTTTCAGGTGCACCATGGCCACGGTGAACAGCAGGAAGGTGAGAATGGTCATGATTACTGGCCCTGCAGCACCTTCGCTCAGCCAGGCCGAAACCACCGCCTGGGTAAAGTAGAAGATCAGTACAAAGGCCATCCAGATATAGCCCCGGTTATGACCGCGGAAAACCGGCACGGCAAACGCCAGCAGCGGCAGGAGTTTGACCGTCAGCATCAGGGAAATCGAGACGCCTTCCACGGGTGCCGGGTAGAAGGTAGTCAGCAGCAAGCCGGCCAGCACCGAGATGTACAGGGCGATGGTCAGGCGTGCCGTGGTTTTTGCTTTGTCGTTGTGGAGCATAGAAGGTTCCGGGTGGTGGAGTTCGAATCAGTCAGCCAGTTTCACGGCCAGCCGGGCTAGCCGTTCGCCAAAGGCCTGGCACAGGGCTTTCTCGTGTTCGCTCAAACCTTGCTGGGCGCCGGTGCCGGCCCAGTGTGAAGGCCCGTAGGGGGTGCCGCCAGTGCTGGTTTCATTCAGGGCGCTCTCCGAGTAGGGCAGGCCGCACAGCACCATGCCGTGGTGCAGCAGAGGCAACATCATGGTGAGCAGGGTGGTTTCCTGACCGCCATGCAGGCTGCCGGTGGAGGTGAACGCACCGCCAGGCTTGCCGGCGAGCTTGCCGTTCAGCCACAGGTCTCCGGTGCCGTCCAGGAAGTGCTTGAGCGGTGCCGCCATATTTCCGAAGCGGGTAGGGCTGCCCAGTGCCAGGCCGGCACAGTTGGCCAGCTCTTCCCGGGTTGCATAGGGAGCGCCGGTATCCGGAACCGGGGGCAGGCTGGCGGTGGTGTCCGGCGACACCGGCGGAACGGTGCGGATCTTCGCTTCCATCCCGCTTACCCGGGCCACGCCCCGGCCAATCTGGGTAGCCATGTCGGCGGTCTGGCCGTTCCGGCTGTAATAAAGAACAAGAATGTACGGGCTGGTATCGCTCATGCCTGGCTCCTGGGTAATGCTTCAGAGAATCTCGAGTACGCTTTCCGGTGGCCGGCCGATGGCCGCCTTGCCGTTGGCCAGTACAATCGGCCGCTCGATCAGTTTGGGGGTGGCCACCATGGCTTTCACCAGCTGTTCCCGGCTCAGTTCCGGGTTATCCAGGCCCTGTTCCTTGTATTCGCTTTCTTTAGTACGCATCAGCTGGCGGGGCTCGCAGCCCAGCAGGTCAAGGATATGTAACAGTTCCTGCTCTGTCGGAGGCGTCTCCAGGTAGCGTATAATCTCCGGTTCGATGCCCTTTTGCTGAATCAGCTCAAGGGTCTGCCGTGATTTGGAGCACCGTGGGTTATGGAAAATGCGGGTTGGTTCTGTCATGGTCATGCCCGGTTTACAGTAATGGTTGCTGTCCTTTCGAAGGGCGGTAGTCTAACAGGAGGATATCCCTTGCAGTACCCTCGGCCGTTCATGCGTTCTCTGGCTTTAATTACGCTGGTTTTAGCGGCAGCGACCATCACCGGTTGTGAAAAAACCGAGCTGCAGCGTGCCGACGGTACGGCCGTGAACTGGGATGATTTTCGTGGCCGCTGGGTCTTGGTGAACTACTGGGCAGAATGGTGCAAGCCTTGCCTGGAGGAAATTCCCGAGCTGAATGAACTGGACAAGGCGCCGGACATCTCGGTGCTGGGTGTGAATTTTGACGGCGTTACCGGCCCGGCACTGGAACAGCTGGGAGAGGAAATGGGCATCGAGTTCCTGATGCTGGGCCAGGACCCGGGCCCGGAATTCGGCTGGAAAATGCCTGTAGGGTTGCCCGCCACATTTATTGTTGACCCCTCCGGCAACCTGGTTGAAACCCGGTTCGGGCCACAAACCGAAGAAGACATCCGCACATTGATTGGCAACTGACCATGGCAAACACTTTCGTTCACCTGCGCGTACATTCCGAATATTCCATGGTGGATGGCCTGGTTCGGGTCAAGCCGCTGATCGGCCGCGTGGCGGAGCTGGGCATGCCCGCCGTCGGCCTGACCGAACAATCCAATATGTGCTCCCTGGTGCGCTTCTACAAGGCCGCCATGGGCGCCGGCGTCAAACCGATCATCGGTGCGGACCTGTGGCTGGAAAACCCGGATGAGCCGGAGAACCCGTTCCGCCTGACCCTGCTGGCCCGCAACAATGACGGGTACCTGAATCTCACCGAAATCATCTCTCTCGGTTATACCGAAGGCCAGCGTTACGGCAAGCCGATTATCCGCAGGGAATGGCTGGAAGCCCGGCCGGCGGGTCTGATTGCCTTGTCCGGTGCCAAGATGGGGGATGTGGGTAAGGCTTTGCTGGCGGGCAAGCCGGAACTGGCCCGGGAGCGTGCCGAATACTGGATGAACCTGTACCCGGGCAGCTACTACCTGGAGCTGCAGCGTACCGGCCGGGGCGGTGATGAAGACTGCCTGCATATGAGCGTGGAACTGGCAGCTGAACTGGGCCTGCCGGTGGTAGCTACCAACGACGTGCACTTCCTGCAGGCGGACGATTTCGAAGCCCACGAGGCCCGGGTCTGTATTGGTGAAAGCCGGACCCTGGATGACCCCAGGCGGGATCGTCGCTTCAGCGATCAGCAATACCTGCGTAGCGCCGAGGAAATGATCGAGCTGTTCTCGGACATTCCCGAGGCCGTCGAGAACACCGTGGAAATCGCAAAACGCTGTTCGGTGAAAGTGCGCATGGGCGAGTACTTCCTGCCCAACTATCCGATCCCGGATGGCATGACCATGGACGATTACTTCCGCCATGTGTCCGAAGAAGGGCTGGAAGCGCGCCTTGCCAAGACCCTGAGCAAGGACGACCCGGAATACGACCAGAAGCGCGAAGACTATTACAAACGCCTGAAGTTCGAGCTGGATATCATCATCCAGATGGGGTTCCCGGGTTACTTCCTGATCGTTATGGACTTCATCAAGTGGGCCAAGAATAACGGCGTGCCGGTGGGCCCGGGCCGGGGTTCCGGTGCCGGCTCCCTGGTCGCCTATGCGCTGCTGATCACCGACCTGGACCCGCTGGAATACGACCTGCTGTTCGAGCGGTTCCTGAACCCGGAACGGGTATCCATGCCCGACTTCGACGTCGACTTCTGCATGGAAGGCCGGGACCGGGTCATCGAATACACCGCCCAGAAGTACGGCCGGGAAGCGGTTTCCCAGATCATCACCTTCGGTACCATGGCCGCCAAGGCGGTGGTGCGGGACGTTGCCCGGGTGCAGGGCAAATCCTACGGCCTGGCAGACAAGCTCTCCAAGCTGATTCCCTTTGAAGTAGGCATGACCCTCAACAAGGCCATCGAACAGGAGCCCCAGCTCAAGGAATTCCTGGAACAGGATGAAGAAGCCCAGGAAATCTGGGAAATGGCCCTGAAGCTTGAAGGCGTGTGCCGGAACGCCGGTAAACACGCCGGGGGTGTGGTGATCGCGCCCACCAAGATTACGGATTTCTCGCCGCTGTACTGCGACGATGAGGGCGGAAGCCTGGTCACCCAGTTCGATAAAGGCGACGTGGAAGACGCCGGGCTGGTGAAGTTCGACTTCCTGGGCCTTCGGACCCTGACCATCATCAAGTGGGCCTTGGGCATGATCAACCCGCGCCGGCAAGAGCGCGGGCTTGGTGACCTGGACATCAGCACCATTCCGCTGGATGACAAGCCCTCGTTCGACCTGTTGAAAAAGGCCGAAACCACCGCGGTGTTCCAGCTGGAATCCCGCGGCATGAAAGACCTGATCCGACGCCTGCAGCCGGACTCCCTGGAAGACATGATCGCCCTGGTGGCCCTGTTCCGCCCGGGGCCGCTGCAGTCCGGTATGGTAGATGACTTTATCGACCGTAAGCATGGTCGCCAGCCGATGTCTTATCCGCACCCGGATTATCAGTATCAAGGCCTGAAACCGGTATTGGAGCCCACTTACGGGGTCATCCTGTACCAGGAGCAGGTCATGCAGATTGCCCAGGTGATGGCCGGCTATACGCTGGGCGGTGCCGACATGCTGCGCCGGGCCATGGGTAAGAAAAAGCCGGAGGAGATGGAGAAGCAGAAAGCCATCTTCCTGGACGGTTGTGAGAACAACGGCATCGATAAAACCCTGGCCGAGAATATCTTCGACCTGGTAGAAAAGTTCGCCGGCTACGGCTTCAACAAATCTCACTCCGCAGCGTACGCGCTGGTGTCCTACCAGACCCTGTGGCTGAAAACCCACTACCCGGCCGAGTTCATGGCTGCGGTACTTACTGCCGATATGCAGAACACCGACAAGGTGGTCACGCTGGTGGAAGAGTGCCGGAACATGAAGCTGGACCTGCTGGTGCCGGATGTCAGCCGTTCTGCCTACACCTTCACGGTGAATGACGATGGCCAGATTGTTTACGGCCTGGGCGCGATCAAGGGCCTGGGTGAAGGTCCCATCGAAAGTATTGTTGAGGCGGCCAAAGACGGCCCGTTCCAGGATATCTTCGATTTCTGCCGTCGCATCGACCTGAAAAAGGTGAACAAGCGGGCCATGGAAGCCCTGATCCGCTCCGGTGCGATGGATAAGTTAGGCGCGGGCCGTGCCCAGCTGATGGCGAGCATCGAGAAGGCCATACAGCAAGCCGACCAGCAATCCCGTAACGATGCCGCTGGCATGGTGGATATGTTCGGCGAAATGCTCGAAGGCGGCGGCGAAGACGGTGATCCCTACGCAGATGTGGCCAACGTGCGCGAGTGGCCGGAGAAAGAACGGCTCAAGGGTGAGAAAGACACCCTGGGTATTTACCTTACCGGCCACCCGTTTGACGAATACGAGCGGGAAGTGCGGCGCTTTGTCCGTAACTCCATTGCCGACCTCAAGCCCAATAAGTCGCCCCAGCGGGTGGCCGGGCTGGTGGTGGCCCAGCGCACCATGAAAACCCGTACCGGCTCCACCATGTGCTTTATCACCCTGGATGACCGCAGCGCCCGTATTGAGGCCACGCTGTTCTCGGAAGCATTTTTCGAAAACCGCGAGCTGCTGCAGTCGGACCAGGTGATTGTGGTGGAAGGGCAGGTCAGCCACGACGATTATTCCGGCCAGATGAAAATGCGGGTCAGCTCGGTGATGGACGTAGCCACCGCCCGGCAGCAGTTCAGCCGGGGTATCCGGCTGGCCCTGCATGCTGACCAGCTGCAGAACGGCCTGCTGGACAAACTCGACGACACGCTGCGGCCTTTCCGTAACGAAGGCAGCCCGGTGTGGATCGAATACAGCAGTGCCGAGGCCAGCACCCGGATTGAGCTTGGGCCATCCTGGCGGGTGCAGCCCGATGACAACCTGTTGTTCGAGTTGAAACACCTGGTGGGAGAGAAGTCGGTGGAGTTGGTCTATGATTAAGACCAATGTCCGCTTTAGTTGAGCGTTTTGCGCTGCTATCTTTGTCCCAAATTCTGGTTATGGTGGGTTGACCGCCCACCTGGCAAGCAAATGATGGAACATCATGAACCCTAATTACCTGGATTTCGAACAGCCGATCGCCGACCTGGAAGCCAAGATTGAAGAGCTTCGCATGGTGGGTAACGACACCGACATCAATATCACTGATGAAATCAGTCGTCTGAAGAAGAAAAGCGTCAGCCTGACGGAAACCATCTTTTCAGACCTCAAGCCCTGGGACGTAGCTCGCCTGGCCCGCCATCCGCGCCGCCCCTACACCCAGGACTATATCGACCTGATTTTTGAGGATTTTGACGAACTGCACGGCGACCGTCGCTATGCGGATGACTTGTCCATCATTGGCGGCACCGCTCGCCTGGACAACAAGCCCGTGATGGTGATTGGTCACCAGAAAGGCCGCGAAGTGCGTGACAAGGTCAAGCGCAACTTCGGCATGCCGCGCCCGGAAGGCTACCGCAAGGCCCTGCGCCTGATGGAAATGGCCGAGCGCTTCAAGATGCCGATCCTGACCTTTATCGATACCCCGGGCGCCTATCCCGGTATCGGCGCCGAAGAGCGTGGCCAGAGTGAAGCCATCGCCTTTAACCTGGCGGTGATGTCGCGCCTGAAAACCCCCGTTATCTCCACCGTGATCGGTGAGGGTGGTTCCGGTGGTGCACTGGCCATTGGCGTGTGCGACCAGCTGAACATGCTTCAGTACTCCACCTACGCGGTTATCTCCCCTGAGGGTTGCGCGTCGATTTTGTGGAAGAGTGCGGAGTATGCCTCCCAGGCTGCGGAAGCTATGGGTGTAACTGCCCAGCGCCTGAAAGAGCTGGGTGTTGCGGACAACGTGATTGCGGAGCCCCTCGGTGGTGCCCACCGCAATCCGGAAAAAATGGCCGAGACCCTGAAAACGACCTTGGGTCAGGGCATTGACGAGCTGAGCCGTTTACCCCTGGACGAGCTGGTAAGCCGCCGTTACGAGCGCTTAACCAAGTATGAAGGCGGGCGGTAACACCGCCCGGGCTTCTGGCTGGCCCGGCGACCTGCTCGGGCCGGTCAGTCAACTTCCCGAATATTCCCGTCTCTGGGTGGCCTTCAGCGGCGGCCTGGATTCCACGCTGTTATTGCAGGCTGCCTCTGCCTGCCACCCCTCTGTTACTGCCCTGCACATCAATCATCAGCTCCAGCCCAATCATCAGCAGACCGAGCAATTCTGCCGGGATGTCTGCGAGCAGCTGGGTGTTGAATTGTCCGTTGCGCGGGTGGATGTCCCGGTTGGTGCCAGGGGTGCTGGCGGCCTGGAAGATGCGGCCCGTACAGCCCGTTATGAGGTGTTTCACAACACCCTGAACCCGGGCGACATGTTATTGATGGCCCACCACGCCGATGACCAGGCAGAAACGGTCCTTTTCCGGCTGTTGCGGGGCTCCGGTGTCAGCGGGCTGGCCGGAATGCCGAAAACGCGGCCGTTAGGCAAGGGCACCCTGTACCGGCCCTGGCTCGGGGTCAGTCGCGACAGGCTGGAGCAGGTGGCGACGAAACTTGGTGTGCGCTGGGTAGAAGACCCCAGCAACCAGAGCCGGCAGTTCGACCGCAATTACCTGCGCCACAGTGTTCTGCCGGGCTTGAAGGATCGTTGGCCCGGTTTGTTGAAGCGGGTTGCCCACAGTGCCCGATCCTGCGCCGAAAGTGACCAGTTGAATCAACGCCTGGCGGAACTTCAGTGGCAGATCTGTTCCGATAGCGGCCGCCTGGCGATTGAGCCGTTCTCCGCCCTGAGTGCCCCCGAGCGCCGTAACCTGGTGCGTTGGTGGATTCAGCGCGAGGGTTTCCCGCCGCCGGCTTTGGCAGGCTGGGACCAGGTTCTGGCTGAACTGCTTGAAGCCGGAGAGGATCGGGAGCCGGAGCTCCGGGGCGATGGATTCAGCCTGCGCCGTTACCGGGGGCATATTTACCTGGTGCCGGATAATCCTCCCGCGCCAGACCCAGTAGCGCTTACCCCCGGGTCGCCAGTGCGTTGGCCCGGCTGGTTGCTGTCGCTGAAATCGGTTGCCCCGGCAGAACAGCAAACAACGCCGCCGCCAATAAGGGTATCTACGAGGCAGGGTGGTGAGCGGGTCCGGCTGGCCCCGGGTAAGCCCTCCCGTGCGTTGAAAACCTGGCTGCAGGAACAGTCCGTTCCACCCTGGGAGCGCTCAGTATTACCGCTGGTCTGGCGGCAAACCAGCGAGGGCGAAGAGCTGATCGGGATTGGCGATTTGTGGTGTTCTGAACAATACTCGGGAGGCGCCCCTGCCACCGGCTGGCGGCTGATTGTGGAGAGGGATTGTGATTGAGTACAGAGGGGCTTTCTGGTAGTCTGGCGTCCCATCTTGAGATGAACAATCTCCCTCCTTCACCGAACCAGATAATCACGGAATCTGCATGACGCGTTATATTTTCGTCACCGGCGGTGTCGTGTCCTCATTAGGCAAAGGTATTGCGTCTGCCTCACTGGCAGCCATCCTCGAGGCACGCGGCCTGAAGGTCACTATTCTCAAGCTGGACCCGTACATCAACGTGGACCCCGGCACCATGAGCCCGTTCCAGCACGGTGAGGTTTTTGTCACCGAAGACGGCGCGGAAACCGACCTTGACCTGGGCCACTACGAACGCTTTATTCGTACCCCCATGAGCAAGCGCAATAACTTCACCACCGGCCGGGTGTACGAAGAAGTTATCCGCAAAGAGCGTCGTGGCGATTATCTTGGCGGTACTGTGCAGGTGATCCCGCACATCACCGACGAAATCAAGCGCCGTGTGGTTGAAGGCGCAGCCGGTGCCGACGTGGCACTGATTGAAGTCGGCGGCACAGTGGGCGATATCGAATCCCTGCCGTTCCTCGAAGCCTGTCGCCAGCTGAAGGTGGAAGTAGGCTCCCAGCGTGCCCTGTTCATGCACCTGACCCTGGTGCCCTACATTGCCACCGCCGGCGAGATCAAAACCAAGCCGACCCAGCATTCCGTGAAAGAAATGCGCTCCATCGGCCTGCAGCCAGACATTCTGCTGTGCCGTTCCGAGCACGAAGTGGATGCCAGCTCCCGTCGCAAGATTGCTCTGTTCACCAACGTGGAAGAGCGTGCGGTCATCCCGATGCAGGATGCCAAGTCCATCTACGCCATTCCGCGCATGCTGCACGAATACGGACTGGACCAGCTGGTTATCGAGCGCTTCGGCCTGGATGCCCGTGAAGCAGACCTGGGTGAGTGGGACGCTGTTGTGGAATCCCTGATGAATCCGCAGCAGGAAGTCACCATCGCCATGGTCGGCAAGTACATGGAGCTGCTGGACGCCTACAAATCCCTGATCGAGTCCCTGCTGCACGCCGGCATCAAGACCCGCACCAAGGTGAACATCAGCTACATCGACTCCGAAGACATCGAGCGTGACGGCACCGCCGTGCTGGAATCTGCTGATGCAATCCTGGTGCCCGGTGGCTTTGGTGAGCGTGGCGTGGAAGGCAAGATCCGCACGGTTCAGTATGCCCGTGAGAACAAGGTTCCGTATCTGGGCATCTGTCTGGGTATGCAGGTGGCGGTTATCGAATACGCCCGTAACGTGGCCGGCCTGAAAGACGCCCACAGCACCGAGTTCCGTGAGCACACCCCGGAGCCGGTCGTCGGCCTGATTACCGAGTGGCTCGACGCCAGCGGTGCTACCGAAGCACGCACCGAAGCCTCTGACCTTGGTGGCACCATGCGCCTTGGCGCCCAGGATTGCGTACTGACGGACGGCTCCAGCATCGCCGCCTGCTACGGCAAGAAAACCATTCGCGAACGTCATCGCCACCGTTACGAAGTCAACAACCACTTCCTGCCAAAGCTGGAAGAGGCTGGCCTGATCATCTCCGGCCGCTCCGCTGACGGCAAACTGGTTGAAGTGGTGGAAGCGCCGGAACATCCGTGGTTCGTGGCGTGCCAGTTCCATCCGGAATTCACCTCGACACCCCGCGACGGCCACCCGCTGTTCAAGGGCTTTGTTGAGGCAGCACTGGCCAACAAAAAGGGATCCTGAGTATGGCCCGCAGCAACCTGAACGTCTCGGGAATCGAAATCGCCAACGACAAGCCCTTTGTGCTGTTCGGCGGCATGAACGTACTCGAGTCCAGGGAACTGGCGTTTGAAGTGGCCGAAAAGTACGTGGATGTCTGCGGCAGGCTGGGCATCCCGTACGTGTTCAAAGCCTCCTTCGACAAGGCCAACCGCTCGTCCATCAACTCCTTCCGGGGCCCCGGCCTCGAGAAGGGGCTGCAGATCCTGGCAGACATCAAAAGCAAATTCGGCGTGCCCATCATCTCTGACGTGCACGAACCGGAGCAGGCGGCGCCTGCAGCTGAAGTCTGCGACATCATCCAGTTGCCGGCATTCCTGAGCCGTCAGACCGACCTGGTGGTGGCCATGGCCAAGACCGGTGCGGTCATCAACATCAAGAAAGCCCAGTTCTTGGCTCCCCAGGAAATGAAGCACATCATCACCAAGTGCGAAGAAGCCGGCAACGACCAGGTTATCCTGTGCGAGCGCGGCAGCAGCTTCGGCTACAACAACCTGGTGGTCGACATGCTGGGCTTCGGCATCATGAAGCAGATGAACGTGCCGGTGTTCTTTGACGTCACGCACTCCCTGCAGATGCCTGGCGGCCGGGCCGACTCGGCCGGTGGCCGACGCGCCCAGGTGACCGACCTGGCACTGGCTGGTATGTCCCAGGGCCTGGCAGGTTTGTTCCTGGAAGCCCATCCTGACCCGGACAAAGCTATGTGTGATGGCCCCTGTGCCCTGCGCCTGAGCCAGCTGGAGCCGTTCCTGGAGCGCGTGAAAGCTGTGGATGACCTGGTAAAAAGTTTTAAACCTATCGACACCGCCTGATTGGCGGTGTCGGCTATTTGAAAGACCGCATATTCCTGAGGTTGCCAAACCTGACGGCATACTGCGGACTACGAGAGCGAATGACTGGAAAGCCTTGGCGAAAATTTCGAAGGCCAAGGGTGGCCTGAGAGAAGCGCACATGGATGTGCTCGTAGCGGTTTTCGCCAAGGCTTTCCAGTTGTTCGCTCCGGCACCAAATTAAAAGTTAAGACTGGAGAAACAACCGAATGACCAAGATTGCCAACATCAAAGCTCGTGAGGTTCTGGATTCACGCGGTAACCCTACCGTTGAAGCCGACGTGATTCTGGAAGACGGTACGCTGGGTCGCGCTTGTGCGCCCTCCGGTGCGTCTACCGGTTCCCGTGAAGCGCTGGAACTGCGTGACGGCGACAAATCCCGTTACCTTGGTAAAGGTGTTCGCAAAGCCGTTGAAGCCATAAATGGCCAGATTCGTGAAGCTCTGGTAGGCAAGGACTCTGCAGACCAGCGCAGCCTCGACCAGATCATGATCGATCTGGACGGCACCGAGAACAAAGCCAACCTGGGCGCCAACGCCATCCTTGCGGTTTCCCTGGCTGCCGCCAAAGCTGCATCAACCTCTCTGGGCAAGCCGCTTTACGAGCACATTGCCGATGTTAACGGCACTTCCGGCAAGTTCTCCATGCCGGTACCGATGATGAACATTCTGAACGGTGGCGAGCACGCGGATAACAACGTCGACATCCAGGAATTCATGGTTCAGCCGGTTTCTGTAACCAGCTTCGCTGAAGCCCTGCGTGTTGGTGCTGAAATCTTCCACAGTCTGAAGAAGGTGCTGAAGGCTCAGGGCCTGAACACGGCCGTAGGTGACGAAGGTGGTTTTGCACCGAACCTGCCGTCTAACGAAGCAGCCCTTGCTGCCATCAAGCAGGCGGTTGAAGATGCGGGCTATGAGCTGGGAAAAGACGTGACCCTGGCCCTGGACTGTGCCTCTTCCGAATTCTACAAGGACGGTCAGTACCAGCTGTCCGGTGAAGGCAAGAGCTTTGATTCAGAAGGCTTTGCTGATTACCTGGCCGGCCTGTGCGAGCGCTATCCGATTGTGTCCATCGAAGACGGTATGGACGAGAGTGACTGGGACGGTTGGAAGGTTCTGACTGATAAGCTCGGCAGCAAGGTTCAGCTGGTGGGTGATGACCTTTTCGTAACCAACACCAAGATCCTGAAGCAGGGCATCGAGAAGGGTGTGGGCAATTCCATCCTGATCAAGTTCAACCAGATTGGTAGCCTGTCCGAGACTCTGGACGCTATCAAGATGGCTCAGGACGCCGGCTACACGGCGGTGATTTCCCACCGTTCCGGTGAAACCGAAGATACCACCATTGCTGACCTGGCGGTTGCTACCTGTGCAGGCCAGATCAAGACTGGTTCTCTGTGCCGTTCTGACCGGGTTGCCAAGTACAACCAGCTGCTGCGCATTGAAGAAGCGCTGGAAGGCAAGGCACCTTACCGCGGCCTGAGCGAAATCAAGGGTCAGGGCTGAGTTTTACCGATAAACTTTGACCTGTCGGCACTCGCTGGCAGGTAACAAAGTGTTAAGGCCATCGCGTTCCGGATGAAAATTCGGAAACGATGGCCTTTTTGCACAGTGACTTACGCGAATTTGTTGCTAATCTACTATAAGGTCTATACTTTACGGTCGTAGATACCGTTTAATCTGGTTAAATTCTGAGCTGATTTGGCATGAAAACGCTTTGGGCCATTCTGGTTGTGCTGATTCTCCTGCTGCAGGTTCGCCTGTGGATCGGGGAGGGTAGCTTTGCGCAGGTTTGGTCGCTGGAGAATTCGATTGCTGAGCAGCGGGCGGAGAATGCCGGGTTGGCGGCGCGTAATGACCGGCTGTATGCGGAGGTGCGGAACCTTCGTAATGAGCAGGGTGCTGTGGAAGAGCGGGCCCGCATGAATCTGGGTCTTATTCGCGAAGACGAGACTTTTTTTCTCGTAGTCGAGAACTGATTTCGGCATTGGGTGCTCCGAGCACCGGGGAGTGTCTCTCCGGGAACCGCTACGAGCACATCCATGTGCGCTTCTCTCAGGCCATCCATGGCCTTCGAAATTCCCGGAGAGACACTCCCCGGCGCTCTCCTGACATAGTGCGGGCCTTCCGATTATGAAATCTCAACTTTGGCTTGTTGTTCCTGCCGCCGGCATAGGCCAGCGCATGAAAGCTGAATGTCCCAAGCAGTACCTCAAGATCAATAACCGTTTTATCCTCGATATCACGCTCTCCCGTTTACTGGATAACGCACCGTTCAAGGGGTGCATGGTGCCGTTGAACCCGGCGGATCACTGGTGGCCGGATAGTGAGTCGGCTAAAGATGATCGCATCCAGACCTGTACCGGTGGCAAGGAGCGGGCGGATTCGGTGCTTTCGGCGTTGCATGCGTTGGCGGAGCAAGCGGAGGATTCTGACTGGGTGCTGGTGCACGATGCGGCTCGGCCGTGTTTGCATGGCCATGACCTTTCCAATCTGATTGATACCCTGTCTGAGCACCCGGTTGGTGGGCTTTTGGCGGCGCCGGTGGCGGATACGTTGAAGCTGGCGGGTGGCGGTGTGCAGCCCGAAGTTGAGGAAACGGTAGATCGGAGCCGGTTGTGGCGGGCGTTGACGCCGCAGATGTTCCGGTTTGGTGCATTGCGGGCGGCGCTGGAGTCTTGTCTTGAAAACAATCAGCCGGTCACCGATGAGTCCTCTGCCATGGAGTTTTCCGGTAAGATGCCTGTTCTGGTGGAAGGGCGGCCGGATAATCTGAAGATTACGGTGCCGTCTGACCTTGCTCTGGCCGAGTTTATTCTGGGCCGGCTGTAGGGTTTTCCCGCCTCTCGTTTATTTCTGTTTTTTTTCGGAGACGATCATGCGCATTGGTCAGGGCTTTGATGTCCATGCCTTTGGTGAGGGTGATGCTGTCATTCTCGGTGGTGTTGAGATTCCCCACAGTCACGGCCTGAAAGCCCATTCGGATGGCGATGTGTTGTTGCATGCGCTGGCGGATGCGTTGCTTGGCGCGGTCGCGCTGGGGGATATCGGGCATCTGTTCCCGGATACCAGTGACGAATGGGCCGGTGCGGATAGCCGGGATTTGCTTCGGCGGGTGATGGCGCGGGTACTGGAGGAAGGTTTTTCGGTGGTGAACGTGGATACCACCATTATTGCCCAGGCTCCGAAGATGGCGCCCCATGTGGAGGCCATGCGAATGAATATTTCCGAGGACCTGGGGGTGCCGGTGAATCGGGTCAGTGTTAAGGCCACCACCACCGAAAAGCTGGGGTTCACTGGCCGGGGTGAGGGGATTGCTTGCCAGGCGGTGTGCCTGCTTGAGGCGGTCAGCCTGTGACGGATGCTTCGGTAGAGCCACGTTGGCGGCTGGAGTGGCCGGTTTCTTCCGGGCAGCGGGTAGGTTCTGCCCAGTTGAAGGTGTCCCCTGAAGATTTCCGGGTGACCGAGTGTTTGTGGCCGGAGGTCGAAGGCCAGGCCGGTGGTGCCGAAGGTGCCGGTGAGCATCTCTGTGTGCGGCTGGAAAAGTCCGGGGACAATACCGAGTTCGTGGCCCGGGAGCTGGCCCAGCTGGCTGGCTGCAAGGCTTTCGAAGTGGGCTTTTGCGGGTTGAAGGACCGTCACGCGGTAACGTCTCAGTGGTTCAGTCTTTACTGCCCGGGGCGGGAAGCCTCTGATGCGGAATTGCTCAGTGCTATTGGCGAGCGCTGGCGGGTTCTGAACTGGCGGCGCCACGCCCGCAAGCTGCGCCGGGGCGAACACCAGGCCAACGGGTTCGAGCTGGTGTTGCGCGAGGTTCAGGGCGACAGGGAGGCGATGGAGGCTGCGTTGGCGTTGCTTGCGGAGCGGGGTGCGCCGAATTATTTCGGGCCCCAGCGCTTCGGTTTTCAGGGCGGCAACCTGGAGTGGGCGGTGAATCTTGATGTTTCCCGCCTGAACCGGAAGAAAGGCAGTCGTCATCGTGGTGGCGGAAGTGGTTCGAAAAACGTATTGTACTTTTCGGCGGCACGTTCGTGGCTGTTCAACGAGGTGCTGGCCGCTAGGGTAGAGGCCGGGAACTGGTTTGAGGCCATGGCCGGCGAACCGGAGGCCCATGGCAGCCCGACAGGCCCCTCGTGGGGTGATGGCGGCACTACAGCGACCGGTGAGCAGGAGCAGCTTGAGCGTTCCGTGGTGGCGGGCCATCCGGAATTCGAACGACTGTTTCTGAGTACCCGTATGAAGCCCGAGCGCCGGGCGCTGGTTACGCGCCCGGACAAGCTTCAGTGGCAATGGCAGGACGACAACACCCTGCGGTTACAGTTCACATTGCCACCTGGCCAGTACGCCACCACGGTGCTGGCCGATGTATTCGAGCTGCAGGACATGAGCCTCAGCCGGGATAATAAGTATTAAGAAAGCTAGCGGAGAACACTGTGCGTATTCTGTTGTCGAATGATGATGGCGTGCATTCGCCTGGCCTGATGGCCCTGTTTGAAGGGTTGCAGGGGCTGGGCGAGCTTGCCGTGGTTGCCCCGGACCGTGATCACAGCGGGGCCAGCAATTCCCTGACCCTCAGCCGGCCCCTGACGGTAGAAAAGCACCCCAGCGGCTTCTGGTCGGTAGATGGCACACCCACCGACTGCGTTCACCTGGCCGTTAACGGTCTTTTCGACAAGCCTTTTGACCGGGTGGTTTCCGGTATCAATACCCACGCCAACCTGGGCGACGACATTATTTATTCCGGCACGGTGGCCGCGGCTACAGAAGGCCGTCACCTTGGCCTGCCCGCTATTGCAGTGTCTCTGGTTAATAACGGTCACTTCCATTATGAAACCGCCGCGCGGGTGGTTCGGCTGCTGCTGGAACACAAGCGATACCTGGCCCTGGGCCCCCGTTCGATTCTCAATGTGAATGTACCGGACCTGCCCTGGAGTGAGCTGGCTGGTATCAAGGTGACCCGGCTTGGGCATCGTGACCGGGCCGAGGGTGTTGTGCCGGTAACCTGCCCGAGGGGCAAGCGCCGGTACTGGATCGGTGCCGCCGGTGGCGGTGGCGATGCCGGCCCGGGCACGGATTTCCACGCGGTTCAGAACGGCTTCGTTTCGGTTACCCCGGTGCACATCGATATGACCCGACACGAGGCAATGAGCCGACTGCAAGACTGGGTCGATGACCTTGAGGGCTTCGGGGAGGTGGCGCAATGAATGCCCCGCTTGAAGGCATCGGCATGACCTCGCGGCGCACCCGTTTGCGCCTGGTGCAGCGATTGCGGGAAGCGGGTATCGAGTCGGACCGGGTGCTGGAGATTATCGGCCAGGTGCCGCGGCATATCTTTCTGGACGAGGCCTTGTCACACCGTGCCTACGAAGACACGTCATTGCCCATCGGTTACGGGCAGACCCTGTCGCAACCCTATATCGTCGCCCGGATGACGGAATTGTTACTGGCCCACGAACCGGAGCGTGTGCTGGAATTGGGAACCGGGTCCGGTTACCAGACTGCGGTGTTGTCCCAGGCGTTCCGTGAAATCTTCAGCGTGGAGCGTATCAAGCCGCTGCAGGATCGGGCCAGGGAGCGTTTGCGGCAACTGAATATTCGTAATGCGATGCTCAAACATGCCGATGGTGGCATGGGCTGGCCCGAGAAAGGTCCGTTTGAGGGCATTATTGTGACGGCGGCGCCGATAGAGGTGCCCCGGGAATTACTGGATCAGCTGGCCGATGGTGGTGTGCTGATCGCACCGGTAGGAGAGGAGAATCAGGTGCTGGTCGAGATTATCCGAAGGGGCGACAGTTTCGAGCGCCGTGAGCTGGAACCGGTGCGGTTTGTGCCCCTGCTTGGCGGAGTGGTTCGTTAATGGAGCATAGCCCGGACTCATCGGTGAATCGCAGCCACCATCCGGTGGCTGTGTTTTTAAGGGGCATGGCCATGGGCGCGGCGGATATTGTTCCGGGGGTTTCCGGGGGCACCATCGCGTTTATTACCGGCATTTACTTCCGGTTGCTGGAGGCCATCAGTGCGGCCCCGGTAGCGTTCGTGCGCCAGTTTCTGAGAGGTGACATTCGCGGCTTCTGGCAAGCCATTGACGGCAGTTTTCTGGTGACCCTGCTGGCTGGTGTGGTTGCCAGTGTGGCCAGCCTGGCTTCGCTGATTACCTGGCTGCTGGACAGCCATCCAATCCTGATCTGGAGCTTTTTCTTCGGCCTGATTGTTGCCTCGGTTTGGCACGTGGGGCGCCAGGTCCGTCGTTTTTCGCCGTTTCTGCTGCTGCCTCTGTGTGCCGGAATTGTGTTTGCCTGGTGGGTAACCACGCTGCCGGCCAGTGAAGTGGCACCCTCACAGCTGGCGTTTTTCGGGGCCGGGGCACTGGCCATCTGTGCCATGATCCTGCCCGGGATATCCGGCAGCTTTTTGCTGGTGATTATCGGGATGTACTCGCCGGTACTGGCTGCCATAAAGTCATTCGAGGTGGCCCATCTGGGGCTTTTCCTGCTGGGTTGTCTGACCGGGCTGTTGTCTGTGGCCCGGCTGATCACCCTGGCATTCCGGCATTTCCACGACACGGTGCTGGCGCTGCTGACCGGGTTTATGATCGGTGCCCTTAGCAAGGTATGGCCCTGGCAGGAAACCCTGAGCTGGCGCACCAATAGCAAAGGCCAGGAGGTACCCTTGAGCCAGGCCCCGGTTGCACCGGACAGCTGGGCCGCTTTAACCGGGCAGGATCCGCAGGTTGTCGTTGCAGTGATGATGGCCCTGGCTGGATTGGTGCTGGTGCTGGTCCTGGAGTACGCCGGTCGTTTCTCTGCTCAAAGGCAGGCCAAGGCCGGTTAATAAACCGGGAAAAGTGTTACCTGGTGCACAATTTGATTGTTTCAGAAGGTAACAATCCTGTGTGCCAGGTAACTTGGATTCGATTGTGAATTGTGCAATATATTAACAAGTTAGTCCTGAAACATGAGAAATTGCATCCTGGACGGATGGTTTCTTATACGGTTTTATCATAATCAGGCATTTTTTATACGTGACTCTCTTTAACGGGCGCCATCAAGCAGCATTCCGTGTCAGGGCTTCGGCCCTGACAGGAACCCCGTGCTGCAGACGCCCCGGTCGCCTGGCGCGAGCAGCCGCCTTGCTCCTGCTCGCCCTCCTGTTGCCCCTATCCGGCTGTAACACGAACGCCATCTATCAGGACAATCTGTACAACCCCCCGGTTTACTGGGGTACCCATGTGGTCAAGAAGGGCGAGAACCTGTACCGGATTGCATGGCGTTATGGCCGGGACTACCGCGAGCTGGGTAATGCCAATGGCCTGGCGCCGCCCTGGAACCTGCAGGTGGGCCAGGTGCTGCGACTGGACAAGAAAGGCCGGATTCCCGAAAGCACCAGAACGGCATCTGCCCCGCGCAGCACCGCTCCCGCCCCGCGCCCCAAGGCGGTAACCCAGCGCCCGAAGGCGACAACGCCTCCTTCCACCCGAACTACCCGCCCGGCCGGTTCGGCTTCCGGCAGCAGTCAGACGGTGGCCAATGTGCGATGGCACTGGCCGCACGGTGGCACTGTTATTGCAAAATATTCCACATCCGGAAAAGTCAATAAAGGTATTGATATTGCCGGAAAACCCGGGGATGCTGTGAAGGCTGCAGCTAATGGAAATGTGGTTTACGCGGGAAGCGGGTTGCTTGGTTACGGTAACCTGATTATTGTGAATCACAACGAACATTATCTGAGCGCCTACGCACACAACCGCAAGATTCTGGTGCAGGAAGGGGAGGATGTTAAAGCCGGACAGGTAATCGCCGAGCTGGGAAGTACAGGGACAGACAAGCCGATGTTGCACTTCGAGATTCGCAAGAATGGCAATCCGGTAGACCCGTCCCGATACCTGCCCAGACGATAAATCAGGGGAGCCGGAAGTTCCCTCGTTGATTACCCGACGTCCTGACTGATACCGCACAAGACAAGAACAAGAATGGCAACGGTGGTTGCCAGCCAACAAGCAACTGTCCTGAAGAAAACCAACATTGAAAGCCCGCAATAATAAGAAGTATCGGGCGAAAACAGGATTATTGAGAGGCGGGGTAACGTAATGTCAGCAGAGCAAGAAGACATCATCATTGATCGCGTTGCAGAGATGGAAGACTCAGACGATCATATCTTGGCCGAGGACAAGCCTGATAAGGCCACGGCTGAAGACCCGGTGGCGGAAACCGAAGAGGGTTTTCCGACCCAGGGCAAATACTTCACCAGCGCAAAGCAGCTGGATGCCACCCAGTTATACCTTAACGAAATCGGTTTCTCCCCCTTACTGACACCCGAAGAAGAAGTGTACTTTGCGCGCCTGGCCCGTAAGGGCGAAGAGGCTGGTCGCAAGCGCATGATTGAAAGTAACCTTCGGCTGGTGGTCAAGATTGCCCGGCGTTACGTGAACCGCGGGCTCACCCTGTTGGATCTGATCGAAGAAGGTAACCTGGGTCTGATTCGTGCGGTCGAGAAGTTCGACCCGGAGCGGGGCTTCCGGTTCTCTACCTACGCCACCTGGTGGATCCGCCAGACCATCGAGCGGGCGATCATGAACCAGACCCGCACCATCCGTTTGCCGATTCACGTGGTCAAGGAACTGAACCTGTACCTGCGTGCGGCCCGGGAGCTCACCCAGAAGCTGGACCATGAGCCGACGGCGGAAGAGATTGCCCGGATGGTGGATAAGCCGGTCGCAGACGTAAAGCGTATGCTGGGGCTGAACGAACGGGTGGCCTCCATGGATACGCCTATAGGTGTGGGGAGTGACAAGTCCCTGATGGACACTGTGGCCGATGAAGGTGCGTCTGATCCGGCCGATGTGCTGCAGGATGACGATATCTGCTCCAGCCTGGAAACGTGGATAGACCAGCTGAGTGACAAGCAACAGGAAGTGCTGTCTCGCCGTTTCGGTTTGCGGGGTTATCCCATCAGTACCCTGGAAGAGGTGGGGCAGGAGATTGGCCTGACCCGCGAACGTGTACGGCAGATTCAGGTAGAAGCCCTGCGTCGCTTGCGGGAAATCCTGGAGAAGGACGGTCTGTCGGGTAACTTGCTGTTTAACTAACACATCTGACGCACCACACAGGCAAGTCGGTCATGGTCACATGGCCGGCTTTTTTGTTTAATGTGGCATCAAATGAGAACCAGGTGGTAAATGCCACCGGAACTTCGTTGTTAGAATGGGCCACCGGGCGGAATTCGGGTGTCGACCCGGTGCGAATGAAGCATTCAATAATAACGATCTTAAGGAAGGAAAGGACTATGAAGAAGACTCTTACAGCAGGTTTTGCATCTCTGATTCTCGCCGGCGCCCTGGCTACCCCTGCCCACGCCCTGACCGTAAGCGGTGTGGATGTTCCGGACACCTATTCCGCCATGGGCCAGGAACTGCAGCTGAACGGTGCAGGTACCCGCTCCAAGTGGTTCATGGATCTGTACGTTGGTGGCTTGTACGTTGCCGAGAAAGTCAGTGACGGGCAGGCGGTTATTAACGCCGACGAGCCCCAGGCAATCACCCTGCATATCACCTCCGGCATGATCACCAGCGAGCGCATGACCGAAGCCACCATGGACGGCTTCAAGTCATCCACCGACGGTGACCTGTCAGCCATCCAGTCTGATGTCGACCAGTTCATGTCCGTGTTCCAGGAAGAAATCAAGGAAGGCGACGTCTTTGACCTGGTCTATGCGCCGGGAGAAGGTGTGCATGTGCTGAAGAACGGCGAGCAGAAAGACACCGTAGGTGACCTGGAGTTCAAGAAGGCCCTGTTTGGTATCTGGCTGTCAGACAATCCGGCCCAGAAAGACCTGAAAAACAAAATGCTCGGCCAGAACTGAGTTTCTGGAAGGAGTGATGAAAAAGCCGGCGAATGCCGGCTTTTTCGTGTCTGAGGGGACGCGAGTGTTGGTTACTGATAGTCCCGCTTTTGCTTGAATTCGCAAAGGTCTTCGATAATACAGGCACCACATTTGGGCTTGCGGGCGGTACAGGTGTAGCGGCCGTGCAGGATCAGCCAGTGATGGGCGTCCATAAGGAATTCCCTGGGCACCAGTCGCATCAGCCGCTTTTCCACCTCCAGTACGTTCTTGCCAGGCGCAATACCGGTACGGTTGGAGACCCGGAAAATGTGGGTATCCACCGCCATGGCGGGCTGACGGAAAGCGGTGTTCAGTACCACGTTGGCGGTTTTCCGGCCGACTCCGGGCAGGGCTTCCAGCGCTTCGCGGTTATCCGGCACCACACTGCCGTGCTGTTCCATCAGGATCTTGCAGGTTTTGATGACGTTCTCGGCCTTGCTGTTAAACAGGCCGATGGTCTTGATGTACTCCTTCAGGCCGTCCACGCCCAACGCATAGATAGCTTCCGGGGTGTTGGCTACCGGAAACAGCTTGTCGGTGGCTTTGTTGACCCCCACATCGGTGGCCTGCGCCGACAGGATCACGGCAATCAGCAACTCGAACGGATTGCTGTAGTTAAGCTCCGTGGTCGGGTTGGGGTTGGCATCCCGCAGGCGGGTAAATATCTCGATGCGTTTCTGTTTGTTCATAGGAAGACGAAATCAGCTTCAGGAAATGTTGCCGGTTACCCGGACCCGTTTGCTGCCTGTGGTGGCGGCCACCGGCTCTGCCGCTTTCCGGCGTTCGCTCAGGTAATTGTCGATGCCGTTCTTCAACGCGATCAGCAGGCCAAGGCCTACGAAAGCGCCGGGCGGCAGCACCATAAACAGCATATCCGGATACTGGTCGAAGGGCCGTACTACCCAATCGGCTGCCATGGGCCCCAGCAGCAGGTGCATGTCGGCAAACAGGGTGCCCTGGCCGAGCAGTTCCCGCATACCGCCGAGCACAACCAGGACCGCCAGGAAGCCGAGGCCCATCATGGCACCATCCAGGATGGCCGGCAGCGGTGGGTTCTTGGAGGCAAAGGCATCGGCGCGGCCGAGAATGGCGCAGTTGGTAACGATCAGCGGGATGAAGATGCCGAGAATTTCGTACAGTTCGTAAGTGAAAGCCTGCATCAGCAGTTCTGCACAGGTAACAAACGAGGCGATGATCATCACGAAGGCCGGCAACCGGACGGACTCACTGACAAAGTTCCGGATCACCGAGACGGACAGGTTGGAACCAATCAGCACCAGCAGGGTGGCAATGCCCAGACCGATGGCGTTGACCACGGTACTGGTCACCGCCAGCAGGGGGCACAGGCCTAACACCTGAACCAGCGCCGGGTTGTTGTGCCACAGCCCGTCTTTGATGATCTCTCCGTTGGTTTTGGTAGCCATGTCAGGAGTGCTCCTCAGACAGCGGATGGGCGGCAATGGCCTCGCGGATATCGGCCCGGTGTTTGCGGAAATACACCAGCGTTTTCTGGACGGCTTTCACCACCGCGCGCGGCGTGATGGTGGCTCCTGTGAACTGGTCAAATACGCCACCGTTCTTCTTTACGTTCCACTCCCGGGGCTTGGGATTGTTCAGGGAGCGGCCATTGAAATCATAAACCCAGTCTGATTTTCGGGTTTCGATACGATCGCCCAGCCCCGGTGTTTCCCTGTGGCTGGTTACCCGAACGCCCAGTACCGTGCCGTCCAGGTCCACGCCCACCAGCAGGTGGATGTCACCGGAATAGCCATCGGGGGCCACTGCCGGAAAGATCAGGCCCACCGGGCGGCCATCCTGCCGGGCTACCCATGCCAGTACCGGCCCGGCTTCCGTTGCTCTCTCGTCAGCCGGCAGGGCAACCGCGCTGTTCAGCAGGTCGTTGTTGTGGCGGCTCTCAGGAATAATCTCGAACAGGGCTTTTGCCTCGGCCCGGGCGGCCTGCTCGGCAATCCGGTCTTTGGTGAGGCCCTGGGTCAGCGCAATGGTGCCGCCGGTCAGTACGGCAAACAGGCCAAGGCCGATAGCGCTGCGACGGATGGAGGTGGTCAGTGTGCTCATGGTCAGCCTCCGTTCCTGCCCGGCAGGCCGCGCCGGGGCTTGTGGTGGCCGTAGGTTCTGGGCGGCGTGTAATGATCGATAAACGGAACGGCAAAATTCATCAGCAGTACGCTGAAGGCGACGGCGTCCGGGTAGTTACCCCAACTGCGAATCAGGTAGATGAGCACCCCGATGCCGGCGCCATAAATCAGCTTGCCCTGGTGGCTGGTTGCCGCCGAAACCGGGTCGGTCGCGATAAAGAAGGCACCCAGCATGGTGCCGCCGGCCAGCAGGTGCAGTTGCAGGGGCGCGTATTGGTCCGGGTTGCTGCCAAAGGCCAGGCTCATCAGGGCGATACCCGCCAGAAACGCCACGGGAATATGCCAGGTGATGATTTTCAGGCCGATCAGCAGCAGGCCACCGGCCAGGAAGGCCAGGTTGACCCATTCCCAGCCTGCGGCTATCTGCTCGCCGAATGTCGGGTGCTGCAGCACTTCAGCGGCGGTGTGGCTGGCAATCTTGTGCTTGTACTCATCCAGTGGGGTAGCCATGGTCCAGCCGTCGACCGTTGTCTGACTGGCGGAGAAAATGGTGCTGAGTGTTTCGCCGAATCCGGGAGCATTGCCCCAAAGGGTCGCCGCCTGTGCCCAGTTGGTGGTCATGGCCACCGGGAAGGAAATAAGTACCAGGGCATAGCCGACCATGGCCGGATTGAACGGGTTGGAGCCGAGCCCGCCGTATAGCTGCTTGGCCACCACGATGGCGGTAATCACCGCAATGCCGGAGACCCACCAGGGAGCAAACTGCGGCAGGGACAGGCCCAGCAGCAAGCCGGTTACCGCCGCGGTATTGTCTTTCAGGAAAAACACCACCGGCTTACCGCGGAGTTTCAGAATGGCGGCTTCGGCCGCCAGTGCCAGTGCGATACACCACACCACATTGATCAGGTTACCCCAGCCGAAAAACAGGGTCTGGGCCAGCAGGCCGGGCAGGGCGGCAAGAATGACCCAGAGCATGACCCGTGACGTGGGGCGGGCGTTGTGGGCATGGGGTGACGACTGTTGAACTAATGCCATGAACAATAAGCCTGCAATGGGTTATTCGGATGCGGCGGAGCCGGTTTGCTCAGCGAGAACGTTTCGGGCATCAGCCAGGGCCTGTTCGGCTCGCTGTACCCGGTCGTGGTTCTTGGCCACGGCCCGCTCCAGTTTGTCCACGTTGTCGGCCTGCTGGGCCCGGGCTTCTTCCAGCATGCCTTGCATGGTGTCGAGTTTGCCCTGAGCCTGCATAAGCTGCTTCTCCAGTGCCTCGATATCCGGCAGCGCCTGCTCTTCCCCTGTAGTGTCGGGTGATGCAGTCTCTTGAGAGGGTGCAGGCGTAGCTGCAGCCGCTTCTGCGGTTTTGGCGGCCTTGGCCTTTTTCCGCTCCAGCGCCTGCTGGACCAGGGCGGCCTTGGCGGCACGGTCGTCCACGGCTTCGCCCTGCTGTGCCGCCTGTTCTGCTTCAGCCTGTTTCTTTGCCTGGGCTTCTGCAGCGGCCTTGGCCCGTTCCTTACGGCGCTGTTCCTTCTCTTGCTGCTCCCGCTCAAGGCGGGCCTGGCGGGCTTCGAAACGTTCCCGGGCATGGTCGGATTTCAGCTGCTCTGCACGCTGCTGGCGGATTTCGCCCTTGGCGTACCGGTAATACTGCACCAGCGGGATTGAGCTAGGGCACACGTAGGAGCAGGCGCCGCACTCGATACAATCGAACAGGTTCAGGTGCTCGGCTTTCTCGAACTCGGCGGCCTTGGCGTGCCAGAACAGTTGTTGTGGCAACAACTCCATGGGGCAGGCAAGCGCACACTGGCCGCAGCGGATACAAGGCTGTTCCGGAGGTGGAGCTGGAAGTTCCCCGGCAGTTGCTGCAATCACGCAGTTGGATGTTTTTACTACCGGCACGTCATCTGAGTGCAGGGTATAGCCCATCATGGGCCCGCCCAGCACCAGGCGGTTGAGCTGTTCCGGCCGCAGCCCGGCCTGTGCCAGCAGATAACTTATTGGGGTGCCGATCAGTGCTTCTACGTTGCCGGGCTGTTGCAGTGCTTCACCGGTCAGGGTGACCACGCGGGAAATCAGGGGTTTGCCTTCAAAAACCGCCCTGGAGACAGCCAGCGAGGTACCGATGTTCTGGCACATCACGCCGACATCTGCAGGAATGCCGCCACTGGGCACTTCCAGGCCAGTCAGGATTTCGATCAGTTGCTTTTCACCACCGGAAGGATACTTGGTGGGGATCACCGCAATCTCGATCTGGGTGCCCTGAACCGCTGCCTGCATGGCGGCAATGGCTTCAGGTTTGTTGTCTTCAATGCCGATCACGCAGCGGGCAGGGCGAAGAATCCAGGCCATTACCTGCATGCCGGACACCACTTCGGCGGCATGCTCGCGCATGGTCATGTCGTCGGCGGTGATGTAGGGCTCGCATTCGGCACCGTTCAGGATCAGGGTTTCAACCTTGCGGTCCCTTGGCGGACGCAGCTTGATATCGGTGGGGAAGCCTGCGCCACCCATACCGGCAATGCCGGCATTCCGGATGATCTGCAGAACCTGTTCCCGGTCCATCAGTTTGTAGTCGGAAATCGGGGACAGCTCTGTCCACCGGTCTTCGCCATCAGGCTTCAGAACCACGCACCAGTCGGACATGCCAGATGGGTGCGGCACCGGCAGCTGCTCGACAGCTTCAATGGTGCCGGAGGTAGGGGCGTGTACCGGCACGCCCATTCCTGAAGTAACATCGGCCACAACCTGGCCTTTGAGTACCTGGTCGCCAACGTTGACGACCACTTCTGCAGGCTCCCCAATGTGCTGCTGCAGGGGCAGAACCAGTCGCTCAGGAATGCCTGCTTGCTGAATGGAGCGAGTGGTGGACTGGTGCTTGTTTTCCGGCGGATGAATGCCACCGGCGAAATTCCACAGCTGAGTCATCAGGTGCTGGCTCCCTGGCGGTCCGTGGCAATCAGGTTGGGTTTCGGTGGTGTCCAGGTCCAGGTGCGGATATTCGGTTCCAGGGTGACCATGTCGATGCAGTCAACGGGGCAGGGCTCTACGCACAGGTCGCAGCCGGTGCATTCGCTTTCGATGACGGTGTGCATATGCTTGGCGGCGCCGAGGATGGCGTCTACCGGGCAGGCCTGAATACACTTGGTACAGCCGATGCATTCATCTTCACGAATGACTGCGACACGCTTGGCCTGTTCAACGCCGTGTTCGGCGTCCAGGGGCTGGGGTTCTACGTCCAGCAGTTCTGCCATGGCCTTGATGGTGCTTTCGCCGCCTGGCGGGCACTTGTTGATGGCTTCGCCTTGGGCGATAGCTTCGGCGTAGGGGCGGCAGCCGGGGAAGCCGCACTGGCCGCACTGGGTCTGCGGCAACAGTGAATCGATCTGGTCTACCAGCGGATTGCCTTCAACCCTGAACCGCTCAGCGGCAAACCCCAGCAACCCGCCAAAGACCAGCGCCAGTGCCAGCAGAACCACAACGGCAATCAGAAAGCTTGTCCACATAAAACAACTGCTCCGTCAGACCGTAACCAGGCCGGTAAAGCCCAGAAACGCCAGCGACATGAGACCTGCGGTAATCATACCAATGGCGGCGCCACGAAAGGCAACCGGTACATCAGACACGGCAATCCGCTCGCGCATGGCCGCAAACAGCACCAGCACCAGGGAGAAACCGGCCGCTGCGCCAAAGCCGTACAGCACGGATTCAACGAAGTTGTTGTTTTTATTCAGGTTAAGCAGGGCCACGCCCAGAACCGCGCAGTTGGTGGTAATCAGCGGCAGAAAAATACCGAGTACCCGGTACAGCAAGGGGCTGGTTTTGCGCACCACCATTTCGGTAAACTGAACCACCACCGCAATTACCAGGATGAAGGTGATGGTTTTCAGGAAAGCCAGGTCCAGCGGTGCCAGCAGATAGGTATAGGCCAGATAGCTGCACACCGACGACAGAGTCAGCACAAACGTGGTCGCCAGCGACATACCCATGGCGGTTTCCAGTTTCCCGGAAACCCCCATGAAGGGGCACAGTCCCAGAAACTGCACCAGCACGAAGTTGTTCACCAGAATGGTGCTGACCAGTATCAGCAAATACTCTGTCATCGGAGCGTCTCAGCCTTGCTGCTTACATTACCCGCATGCCGGGTGTGGCGCCGGAATCCGGAGACAGGATGAAAATCTCTTTGCCACCCGGGCCTGCGGCCAGAACCATACCTTCAGACATGCCGAACTTCATTTTCCGGGGTTTCAGGTTGGCCACCATCACGGTCATACGGCCTTCCAGATCTTCCGGTTTGTAGGCGGACTTGATACCAGCAAACACGTTGCGTTCGCCATGGCCTATATCAAGTGTCAGGCGAAGAAGCTTGTCTGCGCCTTCCACATGCTCGGCTTTGACGATCTTGGCGACCCGCAGGTCCACCTTGGCAAAGTCGGGGAATTCGATTTCCTCAGCCACAGGTTCCAGGTCTGCGGCCGGCGCCGCTGAGGGCTGACCGACGGCTGCCGGCATTTCTTCTTTCGAAGCGTCCAGCATTTTCTCGATCTGCGCCATATCCACCCGGTTCATCAGCGGCTTGAACTTGTCGATGCCGTGATTTTCCAGCAGGGCGGCGCGGTTGTTCCAGTCCAGGCGGGAGTTCAGGAACGACTGCGCGGCATCGGCGGTCTTCGGCAGCACCGGTGCCAGGTAAGTCATCAGCAGGCGGAACATGTTCAGGGCGTTGGTGCAGATGGCCTGCAGGTTGTCGTCCTGGCCTTCCTGCTTGGCAATCACCCAGGGCTGCTCATCGTTCACATACTGGTTCGCAATGTCTGCCAGCTCCATGATCCGGCGCATGGCGCGGCCGAATTCGCGGGCTTCGTAGAACTCGGCGATCTGCTCACCGGCATCGATAAACTCTTTCAGTTTGTCCTGCTCGGTGACCTTGCCCAGCTTGCCGTCAAAGCGCTTGGTAATGAAACCGGCGCTGCGGCTGGCGATGTTGACCACCTTGCCCACCAGGTCCGAATTCACCCGTGCGGCAAAGTCTTCCAGGTTCAGGTCCATGTCATCAACGCCACCGGTCAGCTTGGCGGCAAAGTAGTAACGCAGGTACTCCGGATCCAGGTGATCCAGGTAGGTGCGGGCCATGATGAAGGTACCGCGGGACTTGGACATCTTCTTGCCGTTCACCGTCACGAAGCCGTGGGCCCAGACCGCGGTCGGGGTACGGAAACCGGCATCGTGCAGCATGGATGGCCAGAACAGGGCGTGGAAGTTGATGATGTCCTTGCCGATGAAGTGGTACACCTCGGCGGTGGAATCTTTCTTCCAGAAATGCTCGAAATCGATGCCTTCGCGGTTACACAGATTCTTGAAACTGGCGAGGTAACCGATAGGCGCGTCCAGCCAGACATAGAAATACTTGCCCGGGGCATCGGGAATCTCGAAGCCGAAATAAGGCGCATCACGGCTGATGTCCCACTCCTGCAGGCCGGCATCCAGCCACTCGGCCAGCTTGTTGGCCACCTGCGGCTGCAGGGCACCACTGCGGGTCCACTTGCTCAGGAAGTCGTGGAACTCCGGCAGCTTGAAGAAATAGTGCTCGGATTCTTTCTCCACCGGCGTGGCGCCGGAGACTGCAGAGCGCGGGTTGATTAGCTCCGCCGGGGTATAGGTGGCACCACAGGCTTCACAGTTATCGCCATACTGGTCATCTGTCTTGCACTTGGGGCAGGTGCCCTTGATGAACCGGTCCGCCAGGAACATTTCCTTTTCAGGATCGAAAAACTGGGTAATCTTGCGGGTCGCAATATTCCCGTTTTCCTGGATCTGGCGGTAAATGTACTCGGAGAAATACTGGTTCTCCTCCGAGTGCGTGGAGTAGTAATTGTCGAAGCGGATGTGGAAGCCGGCAAAATCTTCCTGATGCTCCTGGCGAATCCGGTCAATCAGCTCTTCGGGGGTAATGCCCTCACGCTCGGCCCGCAGCATGATGGCGGTACCGTGGGCATCGTCGGCGCAAACGTAGTAGCAGTTGTGGCCCCGCATGTTCTGGTAGCGCACCCAGATGTCGGTCTGAATGTATTCCAGCAGGTGCCCCAGATGAATGGGCCCGTTGGCGTAGGGCAGGGCGCTGGTAACCAGAATATCGCGCTGTTGCTTGCTCGCTTGCGTCATGGTGATGTCCGAACCTTATGTTGATACGGGTTGGAAAGACAAACAGGGCTCAGGAGCATCGGCAACCGCTTGCTCCAGGTGAAGACCCCGTATGGTCAGAAACGGCCACAGATGATACCTTCCAAGCCATCATTTTTCACCTGCAATCAAGCTTATGTGCTTATTCCGGAGACCCCGATGACCCAGATATCCCAACAGGCCCTTGAGGCCGCCGTAAAAGAATACCGGGACCCGTACCTGAACAAAGACCTCTACGAACTGGGCGCGGTAAAAAGCCTGAGCGCAGACGAACAGGGCAAAGTCACCCTGATGGTCGAGTTGCCATACCCTTCAAAAGGCATCGCCGGCGGCCTGAAACAGATCGTCGCCAATGCCCTGGAATTTGTCGCCGGCGTTGAAAGCGCCGAAGTCCACGTGGGCCAGAAAATCCACGCCTGCAAAATCAACAAAGACCTCCCGGCCGTACCGGGCGTGAGAAACATCATCGCGGTAGCCTCCGGCAAGGGCGGCGTGGGCAAATCCACCACCGCCGTCAACCTCGCCCTGGCCCTGCAAGCCGAAGGTGCCCGAGTCGGCATCCTTGACGCCGACATCTACGGCCCCAGCATCGGCATGATGCTCGGCGTCCCCGAAGGCCAGCGCCCGGACGTACGCGAAAACAAATACTTCGTGCCCATGCAAGCTCACGGCTTGCAAGCCAACTCCATGGCCTTCGTCACCACCGACAAAACCCCCATGGCCTGGCGCGGCCCCATGGTCAGCGGCGCCGTTATGCAACTGCTCCAGCAAACCCTGTGGGATGAACTCGACTACCTCATCGTCGACATGCCCCCCGGCACTGGCGACATCCAGCTCACCCTCGGCCAGAAAGTCCCGGTAACCGGCGCCGTCATCGTCACCACCCCGCAAGACATCGCCCTGCTGGACGGCAAAAAAGGCATCGAAATGTTCCGCAAAGTCGACATCCCGGTGATCGGCGTCGTCGAAAACATGAGCGTTCACATCTGCTCCAACTGCGGCCACGAAGAACCCCTCTTCGGCCACGGCGGCGGCGAACGCATCGCAGAGGAATACGAAACCGTCTTACTGGGCCAGCTACCCTTGCACATGACTATCCGGGAACAGACCGACAGCGGCTCACCCACGGTTGTTGCTGAGCCGGATTCCGAAGTGGCCAGAAGATATCTGGATATTGCGAGAAGGGTGGGTGCTGAGCTGTCTACCCGGGAGCGCAATCTTGGTGGGACGATTTCCAGTGTTTCTGTAACGGAGCATTGACCAGAATCAGGTATAGAGGGACTCCAGCTCCGTAGTCTGTTCGCGGCATCAGGCCCTTCTGTCCAAAAATGTCGGAGGCCATGGATGGCCGGAGAGAAGCGCACAGGGGTGAGGCAAGCGTTTATGAAGCGGAGCTTCATGCGCAGCCGAACGACAGCAATCTGTGATTGCTGGCTGGACCCGCTTGCGGGTGCTCGTAGCGGTTTTTGGAAAGCGCCCCTCACTTCCTCAGACTCCAAACTAGCAGGCTACAAGGATCGCGAGCGCCAAGCCTTCGACAGCCATCAAGGGACAAGGTAAACTACGCCCCAATTTTTCCCAGCTGGAAACGAGAATTCACCCATGAGCATCAAATCCGACAAGTGGATCCGCCGGATGTCCGAACAACACGGCATGATCGAACCCTTCGAAGCCGGACAAGTTCGGGAAAACGAAAAAGGCCGCGTCATCTCCTACGGCACCTCAAGCTACGGCTACGACGTACGTTGCAGCAACGAATTCAAAATCTTCACCAACGTCCACAGCGCCACCGTAGACCCCAAAAACTTCGATGAAAACAGCTTCGTCAACTACACCGGCGACGTCTGCATCATCCCCCCGAACAGCTTCGCCCTGGCGCGCACCGTAGAATACTTCCGCATCCCCAGAAGTGTGCTCACTATCTGCCTTGGCAAAAGCACCTATGCCCGCTGCGGCATCATCGTGAACGTCACCCCGCTGGAGCCGGAGTGGGAAGGCCAGGTAACCCTCGAATTTTCCAACACCACCAACCTGCCGGCGAAAATCTACGCCAACGAAGGTGTGGCCCAGATGCTGTTCTTCGAATCCGACGAAATCTGTGAAACCAGCTACAAAGACCGCGGCGGCAAGTACCTTGGCCAGACCGGCGTGACCCTGCCCAGGACATGAACGCCAACCAGTTTCTTAAAGCCGTCTCACAACTGCAGGGCTGGCGCGAATGCGCCTTCCTGCTGACCCTGGCCGAACGGGCCTTCCCTAACTACGCACTGTTTGCAGACGCAGTCGGCATGAAAAGCGGCGGTAAAATGCGCCAGCTGCTCGACCTTGCCTGGGGCATGCTGCAAAAAGACGCCTCCGAAGCGGCCATCCCCCAGCTGCTGAGCAAGCTTGAAACCCTGAGCCCGAATGTCGACGAGCACGATGCCTACGGCGTATACCCGGCCTTCGACTTCTGCCAGTTGCTGGAGCAGGCCCTGCTCAACCGCCTGAACCCCAACAAGCATCGGGCAACCGAAGCATCGCAGCTGGCCACCAAGACCGTGATGGACTTCGTCGAAATGTCCGAAGGTGAGGGCATGGATGACGATGAACTGATCCGCATGTTCGAGCACCATCCCCTGCTCAAAGAAGATAAGCTGTTCCAGCGTGACACCGTGCTCGCCCTCAAGCGCCAGCGCACGCCCCGGGAAGACTTCATTGCCGAACTCAAGGCCGAGGCCGCCAACGACGGCGTCAGCAATCTCGGTATTTCCCTCGATAGCTGAGCCGTTCCGGCTCAGATTAAACTTGTTAGCTACCTGTTGAATTGCCTGTTGAACGGATAACTGCCATGAAACTCTCTGCTTTTGGTCGTAAATTTACCGCCGACGCCGGTATCACTTCCCTGATGGATGACCTTGGCAATGCCATGGCCTCCGGCGAGGGAATGATCATGATGGGTGGTGGTAATCCCGGGCACATTCCGGAGATTCAGGAGCGGGTGCAGGAAATCCTGGCGGGTATGGCGGCAGACGAAGAGCAGGTGCGCCGGCTGGTGGGTATCTACGATCCCCCTCAGGGTGAGAAGCAGTTCATTGCCTCGCTGGCGGAGTTGCTGAACAAGGAATACAACTGGGGCCTGAAGCCGGAAAACATCGCCCTGACCAACGGCAGCCAGGCCGCCTTCTTCATGTTGTTCAACATGTTTGGCGGTGAATATGGCGAGGGCCAGCGCAAGCACATCCTGCTGCCACTGGCGCCGGAATACATCGGCTATGCCGATGCGGGCATTGATGCAGACTTGTTCCGGGCCGTGCAGCCGGACATTTCATTTACCGATGCCCACGAATTCAAATACCGGGTGGATTTTGATGCGGTGGAGGTTACGGGTGAAACTGGTGCGATCTGTATCTCCCGGCCCACCAATCCCACTGGTAATGTCATCACCGATGAAGAGCTGGCCCGGCTTGAAGAAATGGCCCGGCAGCAGGGTATTCCGCTGATTGTCGATGGCGCCTACGGTACGCCGTTCCCGAGCTTGCTGTTTGTGGATGCGCAGCCCACCTGGAACGAGCAGATTATTCTGTGCCTGAGCCTGTCCAAGCTCGGCTTGCCGGCTGCCCGCACCGGTATCGTGATTGCCGCAGAGCCCATCATCAAGGCGTTGTCCGGCATCAATGCCATCATGAACCTGGCCACTGGCAGCTTTGGCGCCATGCTGGCGGAGCCACTGGTGCGTTCTGGCGAAATCCTGTCCCTTAGCCGGGATGTGGTGTGCCCCTTCTATAAGGCGAAAATGGAAAAGGCCGTGGCAGCGTTCCGTGACGCTATGGGCGAAGACAGCTGCCGTTGGTACATCCACAAACCGGAAGGTGCCATGTTCCTGTGGCTATGGTTTCCGGATTTGCCGATTTCCAGCCTGGAGCTGTATCAGCGCCTGAAAGAGCGGGGTGTGCTGGTGGTGTCCGGGCACTATTTCTTCCCGGGCCTGCCGGATGACGACTGGAAGCATCGTCACGAATGCTTGCGGGTTACCTACTCCCAGGATGATGCGCAGGTGGCGGAAGGCCTGCGCATCATCGCGGATGAGGTCAAAGCGGTATGGCGGGAGTTCGGCCGGGCCGGTCAGTCCTGAACCCGGGCATCTCTGAGTTTCAGTTCATATTCGCTGCCGTCCGGCTCTACCTGTAGCAGCCGGACCAGCAGGTAGTCCTGGGCCGGATCAAACCACATCAGGGTCTGGCGCCGGGCATTCTCGCCGCGAACCTTTTCCGCTTTCAGGGTGTTCATGGTGCGGCCCCGATCGCTCAGGCTGTCTTCATCAATCACCGAGAACCGGTCTTCATCGTAGTCACCCTTGTCGAGCACATGGTAGGTGACGTCCCGTTTGCCTGCTTTCAGGTCCTGGTGCAGCTGCAGCTGGTAGCCCAGCGGGTCCAGGGTGCCTTCCCTCAGCTCAACGTTGAACGACTCGCCCCGGTAAGAGCCCCTGGCCATACCTTTCTGCCAGTCGAAATCGATGGCCTGTTCGCGATCTTTAATCAGAAATCCTGACAACCGGTAGCGATAGCGCAGGGGAATGACCTGGCCGTCCTGCCACTTGAAGATCAGTGATTCGTCGATATCGGCAATGAAGGAGTCAACGTCTGTGCGGTACAGCCAGACGTTGTTGCCCTGGTCGGTCAGCGTGCGCACGCCTTCGCCGCTCAGGCTGACACCCTTCGACATGGAAGCGGTGTAGCTGGCTTCGTACGGGGTAAGCTCAGGGTTGGCGTCGGCAGCGCTGGCGGATAGCGCAAACAGGCCGGACAAAAGCCCGGCCAGCAGGGCGGAAGTTCTGGTGACAGCTGAGTTTCTTTGCATCCGGTTGCCTCTTTCTCTGTCTATGCTTGCGACAGTCTAGCTGCTCCCGGTGCTCAGGAGGATGACAATCTGTTCAGCTGGCTGTCAGCCGCATGGGGTGTTTCAGAAGTTTGCCGTCAAACTGGACGCCGTCGGCGGTCAGCTGAATGCGGCCTTCGCAGAACCAGCGCACCACAATGGGGTAAAGCACATGTTCCTGCTGCTGTACCCGCTCGGCCAGTGATTCTGCATCGTCGTCCGATTGAACCGCGACTTCGGCCTGTGCGATTACCGGGCCTCCATCGAGTTCTTCGGTAACGAAGTGAATGGATACGCCGTGTACCTTGTCGCCGGCATCGAGCACCCGCTGGTGGGTGTTCAGGCCGGTATAGGCTGGCAGCAGGGAAGGGTGGATGTTCAGCATCCGGCCCCGGAATGCCCGCACAAAGTCGGCGGTCAGAATGCGCATGAAACCGGCCAGTACGATCACGTCCGGGTTCAGTCGACGCAGCTCGGCCATCAGGGCGCCATCAAACTCTTCGCGGGAACCATACTTCTTATGGTCCACAACGAAGGTTTTGATGTTTGCCTGGGCTGCCCGCTCCAGCGCGAAGGCACCGGGGCGGTTGCAGCCAACGGCGAGGATTTCGCCGGGGAAATCCCGTTCACGGCTGGCGTCTATCAGGGCCTGAAGGTTGGTGCCGCTGCCCGAAGCCAGAACAACAATGGTCGGTAGCGGTGCTGGGTCTGCCATCATGCCTTCAGCAGCTCCGGTGCGTAGCGCACCTTCGGCTCGGCATCACTGGCATCGGCGGCTTCCATAACGCCAACCTGCCAGACTTTCTCGCCCATGGCATTGAGGGTATCGATGGCCAGGTCTTTCTGGTCAGCCGGTACACACACGATCATGCCAATACCACAGTTGAAGGTGCGGTACATTTCTTCAGCGGCCACGCCGCCTGCGTCCTGCAGCCACTGGAAGACCGGGGGCAGTTCCCAGCTATGGGTATCGATGGCGGCAACGGTGCCCGCCGGCAGTACCCGGGGAATGTTTTCCGGCAGGCCGCCACCGGTGATGTGGCACAGTGCGCGCACATCGACTTCGCGGATCAGTTGCAGCAGGTTTTTCACGTAAATGCGGGTCGGGGCCATCAGCGCATCGGCCAGGGTGCTGTCACCCATGGGCTGGCTGAGGTCCGCGTTGCTGACTTCGATGATCTTGCGGATCAGCGAGTAGCCGTTGGAATGCGGGCCGGAGGAGCCCAGGGCCAGCAGCACATCGCCTGGCTGTACACGGCTGCCGTCGATGATGTCGCTGCGCTCGGCCACGCCTACGCAGAAGCCGGCCAGGTCGTAGTCGTCGCCTTCGTACATGCCCGGCATTTCGGCAGTTTCACCGCCGACCAGGGCACAGCCGGAAAGCTCGCAGCCTTTACCGATGCCTTCTACTACCTGGGCTGCAATGTCGACATTCAGCTTGCCGGTGGCGTAGTAATCCAGGAAGAACAGGGGCTCGGCACCGCCAACGACCAGGTCGTTCACGCACATCGCCACCAGGTCGATACCGATGCTGTCGTGCTTTTGCAGCTGCATGGCAAGGCGAAGCTTGGTGCCCACGCCATCGGTGCCGGATACCAGTACCGGCTCCTTGTAACCTGCCGGGATGGATACCATCGCACCAAAACCGCCAAGACCGCCGAGCACTTCAGGACGACGAGTCCTGGCTGCGGTATTCTTGATGCGGTTGACCAGTTCGTTGCCGGCATCGATATCAACGCCGGCGTCACGATAGGTAAGGGAGGGCTTCTGTTCGCTCATGGAATGTTAACCGTTGGCCTGTGGGTCAAGCGGCGGATTTTAACAGGTGCGCACGGGGGCTCCAAATGGAATTCCCGCTTAGTCTCGGGAATTGCCTGCCTTTATTGCGAACCTGCAACAGGGGCTCTTGCTACTCTAGTCAAAGGTGATGGTGTATCCTGTGCGCCATTCATGGGAACGGCAGGGTGTTACATGACTGAATCACGACGGAAAAATTCCAGGCCTTGGCTGCTTTGGCCAGTATTGTCTGCATTGCTGGCCCTGGCCACTCCGGCCGCGGCAGTCTCTGTATCCGGGCTGTACAACGCCGACGTTCCGGTGCAGGGCGGTTCTGCCGCCGCGTTGCAGCAGGGCTATGCCGATGGTCTGCGCCAGGTAATGGTGCGGGTGTCCGGCAGTCGGGATGTATTGCAGCGAGAAGGCATTGATCAGGTGTTGTCCGAGGCGGAAAGCCTGTTGCAGGCCTACCAGGTTGGCAGCGAGGCTGGCCAGTCACGGCTGCGGATGAGTTTTGGTGCAGTTGGCGTTAACCGGGCCCTGGCCTCGATTGGTGCGCCGGTCTGGGGTGCTAACCGCCCACTGACCCTCGCCTGGGTGGCGGTAGAGGATCGCGGTAGTCGCAGTTTGCTGACCCGCTCCGGCGCCGGTGCCGAGTGGCGTGATGCGTTCCGGCAGGCGGCTGGTGTCCGGGGCTTGCCGATCGAATTTCCGTCCGAGAACCAGGGCAGTGACCGGGCGTTGCTGTCTGATCTTTGGGGGCAATTTATCGGGCGCATCCAGAAGGCATCTGAAGATGTCTCCTATGACGTCCTTGCCCTGGTCCGGGTGAGCCGCTCCGGCGGCCAGTGGCGCGCCGGCTGGGTTGTGGACGGCATGGGTATGGACGCTGCCGAGCGTTCGGTATCTGCCGGTAATCCGGATGACCTGGCCCAGGCCGTGGTCGATTACTGGGCCGAACAGTACGCCAGCCGCTACGCGGTTTCAGCCGGTGAAATCGGGGACTCGCCCAAGGTGGATGTGGTGTTCGACGGAGTATCCACACTGGCGGACTACGGGCGGATCAACAAGGTGCTTGAAGGCCTGACACCGGTAGTCTCGGTGAGCGCTGCCCGCATTCGCGGCGAACGGCTGACCGCGCGGATTGCGTTTACCGGCGAGCTGGAGCAGCTTAAAGAGTACATTGCGCTTGATCCGCGCTTTGTACCGGTTGAAGGTGAGTCCGAACAGACGCAGCCCGCCGATGAGCAGGATGCCGAACAGGCCTTTGAATCCCTCTATCAGGTGCTTAACTATCGCTGGCAGCCGTCCCCGGTTGTCAGCAGTGGTGAAGACGGCTGATAAATTGACGGAGGCAGCCGGGTGAAATCAACACAGTGGCGCTGGATTCCCAATGCCCTGACTTTCATGCGGATGGTGTTGATCATTCCGTTTGCAGGTGCGCTGCTGGATGGCAACTACCGGTTGTCATTGCTGATTTTCCTCGTGGCTGCCATCAGCGATGGCGTTGATGGCTTTCTCGCCCGCTATTTCAACTGGCGCACGCGGGTAGGGGCCATTGCTGACCCCCTGGCCGACAAGGCGTTACTGATTACCACCTACCTGATGCTTACCATCACCGGTATCCTGCCGGTGTGGCTGTTTGTGCTGGTTCTGGCGCGGGATATTGCGATTGTTGGCGGGGCATTGGCGTTTCATTACGGCATTGGCCGGTTCGAAATGGCGCCGAGTGTGCCCGGCAAGATCAACACGCTGGTGCAGATCCTGGTGGCCCTGGCCATTATCATCCTGCTGGCGGGCTGGCCGATGCAGCCCTGGGTGATTGATGCGGGCGTCTGGCTGGTGGCGGGTTCTGCCATCTTCAGCGGCTGCCACTATGTGATTGTATGGAGTTTGCGGGCCTTAAGGATGGAGCGATCATGACTACTGCCTCCCAGATGGCCCTAGGTGTCCGGCTGCGTGACGATGCCCGCTTTGACAATTTCCACGGCGACCGTAACCGCGATGCCGCCCGCAGGCTGGAAACCCTGTGTGAGCAAAACCACGATCTGCCGGTGATGGTGATCTGTGGCGATTCCGATACCGGCAAAAGCCATCTGTTACAGGCGGTCTGCCACAGGGTAGAGCAGCTTGGCCAGAGTGCTGTGTGTATCAGCATCGAAGAGTTGTTGCCATTTGGCCCGGATGCATTATCGGGGTTAGAGACCCGTCATGTAGTCTGTCTGGATGACCTGGACAAGCTGGCGGGCGATCCTCGCTGGGAAGAGGCGGTGTTCCATCTGTATAACCGGATCCTGGATCGCCGCGGTTTGTTAGTGGTGTCGATGTCGGAAGTGCCCGCCTCGTTACCCTTTGGCCTGGCGGATCTCGGTTCCCGGCTGGCCCACGGCCTGCTGGTGCAGCTGGGCGTGTACCGGGATGAAGACCGCATGCGCATCCTGGTGGCCCGGGCGGAACAGCGAGGCATGGTGATGACCGACGAAGTCGCCAGCTTCATCATGCGCCGGGCTCCCCGAAGGCTGGGCGAGCTGCTGGCCATCCTGGATTCTCTCGATGAGAACTCGCTGCAGGCCCAGCGCCGGCTCACCATCCCCTTTGTTAAAACCGTGATGGGCTGGTAGTCACAGATCAATAACTACAAGTGTTTACTGGAGAGACAACATGAGACGGGTTGTATTCAATCAGAAAGGTGGTGTGGGCAAGTCCAGCATCACCTGTAACCTGGCGGCCATCAGTGCGGCCCGGGGCAAGCGCACGCTGGTGGTAGACCTGGACCCACAGGGCAACTCCAGTCATTACCTGCTCGGCAAGCCTGCATCTGAACTGCGGGATACCGTGGCGGACCTGATGGAGCAAACCGTGGCGTTCAGCATGTTCAACCGGCGCCCGGACGAGTTTGTGCATGCCACGCCGTTTGATAACCTGTTTTTGCTGCCGTCCAGTCCGGAACTGGATTTTCTCGAGCGCAAGCTTGAAGCCAAGCACAAGATCTACAAGTTGCGGGAGTATCTGAAAAAACTCAGCGAGTCGTTCGATGAAATCTACATCGACACAGCCCCGGCCCTGAATTTCTATACCCGTTCGGCGCTGATTGCGGCCCAGCGTTGCCTGATTCCGTTTGATTGCGACGATTTCTCCCGCCAGGCGCTTTATAACATTCTCAACGAAATCCGGGAGTTGCAGGAAGATCATAACGAAGAACTGGTGGTTGAAGGTATCATTGCCAACCAGTTCCAGCCCCGGGCCAGCTTGCCGAGACAGCTGGTTAAGGAGCTGCTGGAGGAAGGTTTGCCGGTATTGCCGGTGAGGCTTTCCAGCTCGGTGAAGATGAAAGAATCCCACCAGAGCCGGCAGCCACTCATTCATATGGCTCCGAAACACGGCCTGACCCGTCAGTTCGAAGACCTCTACAGGGTGCTGCACGGGGAGTCGGTGGAGCTGGAACCGCTTCAGGATTGATCAGAACCCATGAGTGACGAAAACCAACACCTCGACCTGCTGACTGACGGACTGCTGCAGATAGAGATCGAACTCCGGCAGCTGGGAGTCTGGCAGGCCGAGCCGCCACCGCAAGAGGCGTTTCAGAGCACCCAGCCATTCTGCCTGGATACCATGGAGTTTCCGCAGTGGCTGCAGTTTGTGTTTCTGGAACGCATGAAAGTGCTGGTTGAGCACAATCATCCGCTGCCGTCTGCGTCCGGGATTGCGCCCATGGCGGAAGAGCATTTCCGGGGGCGTCCGGAATCCGGGCAGGGCCTGGTGAAGGCGCTGGAAGAAATGGACCGGTTGCTGACCCGGTCCTGAGCCCGGTAACTGGCCGGGTTATTCCAGCCGCATCGACAGGTCGATGGCCTTGACGTCTTTGGTCAGGGCGCCGATCGAAATGTAGTCCACTCCGGTCTCGGCAATTGGCACCAGGGTTTGCTCATTAATGCCGCCGGAGGCTTCAAGCCTGGCGCGGCCTGCAGTCAGCTTGACCGCTTCAACCATATCCTCCAGTGAAAACTCGTCCAGCATGATAATGTCGGCACCGGCGTCCAGGGCCTGGGTGAACTCGTCCATATTCTCGGTTTCCACCTCAACCGGTTTGCCCGGCGCAATGCGGTGCGCTTCAGCAACGGCCCGTGCGATAGAGCCACAGGCCGCGATGTGGTTTTCCTTGATCAGGAAAGCGTCCCACAGGCCGATCCGGTGGTTGTCACAGTCGCCACAGGTCACCGCGTATTTTTGCGCCAGCCGCAGGCCGGGCAGGGTCTTTCGGGTATCCAGCAAGCGTACCTTGGTATGGGCAACCCTGGCCGCGTAGCCGGCGCACTGGGTGGCGACGGCAGAGAGTGTCTGCAGCCAGTTCAGGGCAGACCGCTCAGCCGTCAGTAGCGAGCGGGCAGGGCCCTGCATGCGGAACAGTACAGCATCGGCCGGCACATCGTCGCCGTCCCTGAATAGCCACTCCAGCTCTACGTTGGGGTCTACCTGCCGGAAGACTTCGTTGACCCACTCCACACCGGCCAGCCTGGCGTTCTCGCGGGTGATGACCCGGCCGCGGGCGGTTTTGTCTGCCGGAATCAGCATGGCGGTGATGTCGCCGTCCCCGATGTCTTCCCGGAGGCTGTGGGCTACGGATTCAATACGGGCCTGTCGGAGCAGTTCGGGGGCAATCATGGTGTTTTTCCGCTGGTCAGTGGGGTGGAATTAACGGCTGCGGGGCAATTCTACTGCTACCCCGGCAATTCACAAAATGCCACCATGAATTTCAACGTCTTGTGTCGGACACAAATGGTGACAAAAACTGACACAAGGTGACGGCAACTGGTCGTATCATAGAGCTGCGGAGTAATATAAGTTTGTCACGCAGATTCGATCCCGGAGCAAGTCCATGGCGCACGATAGCAAGGTTGTCCGATTAGCTGGCCACAGGCTGGCGGGCGGGTTTACGTTGCCTGCTGCATTGGTCAGGTTGCGTGACACTGCGGGTCAGGAACTGAAAACCGTACTCGCCAGCTTTTTCGAACAGGCGGACGACAGCCTGTTCTCCCTGGCCGATCGTGCCGGTTCCAACAAAGATCAATCCGCCTATTTTGATGCCATGCGGGAGCTCCGGCTGCGCCGCCGGGCGATGTCGCTTTCCGTGTTGCAGTACGTCAGCCAGGCTTTTAACGAGCTGGGCCGGTTCAAGCCGGTGCGTTCCGGCGGCTCCCTGGAAGAGGTTAACCAGGACACCCTGAGCCTGGTCGAGCATTCCGAGCTTGAAGAGCAGGTAGCCGTTGAAAGCCTGACCAATCGCCTGCGTAACCGCCACCAGGAGCAGGTTCGCATGCTTGCGGCCCGGGTACGGCACCTGGTTCCTGAGCTGGAGCTGGCTGATGACCAGATTCCCCTGAGCGCCGAGGTTATTTGCGGCGCTATCGCTGAAGCCTGTTCAGACCTGGATATCGACATCCGGGCCAAGCTGGTTGTCCTGAAACTGTTCGAGCGCTTGCTGGCAGACAAGCTGGAGCAGTTCTACCAGAAATGTAACCAGACACTGATTTCCGAAGGCGTGTTGCCGGGCATGAAGAATGCTCCGGTCGGCCGTGCGCCGGCGCCTTCAAGGCCAGCCAGCCAGCCGGTTCCGCCCGCCGCGCAGCAGCAGGCCGGGGCAATGCCCCAGGCTCCTGCTGACGATGCCGGCAGCCAACTAGCCAGTGCTACCTTCAACGAATTGAGCGCTTTGCTGCGGCAAGGTGGCGATGCCGGTGTTGTTTCCCGGCCCGCCGCTGGCGGCAATGTGCTGGACACCAGTCGCTTACTGGCTCGCCTGACCGAGCTACAGGCACTCAGCCGGGATGAGGCACAGGTTGAGCAGGTTATGCCCCTTCGGGAGCAGCTGCAGCCGGTATTGCAGCCCGCTGAAGGTTCCAGTGTTTCTGTCACCCAGGTCGACGGCGATGTGATCAACCTGGTGGGCATGTTGTTTGACTTCATCCTGGATGACCGTCAGCTGCACCCGGTGATGAAGTCGCTGATTGGCCGGTTGCAGATTCCGGTGCTGAAAGTGGCCCTGAGCGACCGCAACTTCTTCAACCGCGGTGGCCATCCGGCGCGCAAGTTGCTGAACGAACTGGCGCTGGCGGCAATCGGCTGGAATGAAAAGCGGCCGGGCATGCGTGACCCCCTGCGGGAAAAAATCGAAGAAGTGGTCGGCCGGGTGCTGGCAGAGTTCACCGACAGCGTCGACCTGTTTGAAGAACTGCTGAAAGACTTCGGCCACTTCATGGACCTGGACCGTCGCCGCCGTGAGCTGGTCGAGCAGCGCTTGCGTGATGCCGAAGAGGGCCGGGCACGGCAGGAAAGGGCAAGCCAGGCGGCAAAAGATGTCATGCTGGAGCAGGCCGAAGGCCGGGACATTCCCGAGGCTATCCGAGCATTGCTGGACGGCCCGTGCACCCGCTATCTGCAGTGGATCATGCTGCGTCAGGGCGAAGAAAGCCCTCAGTGGCAAGATGCCTGCGAACTGGTCACCCGCCTGATCTGGACGGTAGACCCGAGCCCGATTACCGATTCTACCCGTGCCGAGTTGCTGAGGGCGATTCCGGGTGTTGTGGAAGACCTGCGGGCAGCCCTCAAGGAAATTTCCTGGGACCCGTTTGCTACCGACAATGCCGTTCGCGACCTGGAGCTGGCCCACGTAGATGCGTTCCAGAAGCTGGTAACCGCACCGGTAGAGGTTGAAGACGAGCCGGTTGTGGACGAGCTGCCTGAGGTTTCAGAACCTGAGCCGGCTGTCCAGGCCGAGCCAGAAGTCGCCTTGACTCCGGAGCCTGTGCCCCAGCCAGAAGTTGCGCCAGAACCAGAGCCGGAGCCCGAAGCTACCATAGATCCGGAATGGCTTGCCCGGGCGGATCAGATGCGGGTTGGTTCCTGGGTGGAGCTCAAGCGCGACGACGACACCCGCCTGCGTTGCAAGCTGGCAGCGTTTATCAAGGCTACCGGCAAGTACATCTTCGTGAACCGCAGTGGTGCCAAGGTGGCCGAGTATCAGCGGGAAGAACTGGCGACAGCCATGCAGTCCGGTTTGATCGGCATGCTGGACGATGGCCTGATTTTTGACCGGGCCCTGGAATCCATCATCGATAACTTGCGTTACAGTCGCAAGGACTGACCGCTGCAGGCGACTCCGTGGCATCGGAATGGACTTTGTGATTCAATCTCCGGATCGAGTCACCCATTGCGTATCTGGATGTACCTTGCCTGATCAACACTTCAACGCCCGGGTCGAACAGCTTCGAGCGACGGGCCGGTTCCCGGATGCCCGCTGGTGTCCTTCCCCGAATTTCGGCCCCCGCCCCGAGGGTGTTGCCATTTCGTTACTGGTGGTACACAACATCAGCTTGCCGCCGGGCGAGTTCGGCGGTGGCCATATCGAGGAATTCTTCTGTAACCGGCTGGATCCTCACGCCCATCCCTATTTCCAGACCATTGCAGATTTGCAGGTTTCCGCCCACGGGCTTATCTGCAGAGACGGCTCGGTGGTCCAGTTTGTCAGCTGCCTGGACCGCGCCTGGCATGCCGGGCGCTCCTGTTTTGAGGGCGAGGAAGAGTGCAATGACTTTTCCATCGGTATCGAACTGGAAGGGGCAGACGACGTGCCCTACACCGATGCTCAGTATCAGTCCCTGGCCCGACTGGCTGCCCTGGTTCGGGCAGCCTGGCCGGAGATTACGGCAGAGCGGATTACCGGCCACTGCGATATTGCCCCGGGCAGAAAGACGGACCCCGGTGAGGCCTTCCAGTGGGCGCACTTCCATCGCGTTTTAAGCACAACGGAGAATGCCTGAATGGTACTGGTGGTTTTTCTGCTCGCCTATGTGATCCGGCAGCGCCTTGATCGGCTCGGTGTGTTATCCAGTGATGACCTGTGGCGATCCTGGCTGCATATCGGGACCCGCAGCAAGGCCGGCAAAGAAGGTTCCCTGTTTTTAGGGCTGTTACTGGTTCTCGGCCCCGCCGTGCTATTGGGGGCCCTGGTTCTGGCGGCCGGTTACGGTGGTATTCGTGTTGTGGTTTACCCTGTGGAACTGATCGTTCTGGTGCTGATGATGGGCGTGCCCGGCTGGCGCCCCGTACTGGAGGCCTACACCGAGGCCTGGAGCCGCGGTGACATGCAGGGAGCCTGGCATCATATCGAAGACCGCTTGCCGGAGGATGAGCGGGGCAGTGCGCAAAGCGCAGAAGTGATGCATTTGTCGGTTTCCCGTGCCTTGATGGTATCGGTGTTCGAGCGGTTTTTCCTGGTGGTGTTCTGGTATGTGGTTGGCGGAATCTGGCTGGCAGTCATTGCCCGTGGACTGGTGGCACTGGCAGAGCAGTGGCCGCAGCCAGCGGCCCGGCAGCGCTTTGCCATCGCGGCAGACATTATGGCCTGGGTGCCGTCTCGTTTGCTGGCTTGTACCTTTGGCGTGGCTGGGGACCTGGCGGGCTGGTCCCGATCCATCCGTCTGGTGGTGCCGGGGTTGGGCAAGCCGACAGACAATGTGCTGATGACCGCTGCCAGCGGCTCCCTGACGGGCTATGCCCTGGATCCGGAACGGTTCGGCCAGGTATATGCGGATGACTGGCCGAAATTCGGTGGCCGTAGCATTCGGGCCATGCGGGATTTGCTCAGCCGCAGCATGCTGGTGTGGATCTGCGCCATCGCGCTGTTGGTGATTGCCGGGATTGTATGATGCCCGGCAGGCAGGAATCCGGCCCTCAGAGGCCGGATTTTTTTTGCTCCCAGAGAATTTCCTGGGCGCCGTCCCGGCGGGCCAGTACCCGCGCAACTACGAACAGTAGGTCAGACAGCCGGTTCAGGTAGTGGCGGGAGGCTGTGTTGATGGAGTCTTCGTGGCCCAGGGCCACAACGACCCGCTCGGCGCGCCGGCAAACAGCGCGGGCCATGTGGCAGTGAGCTGCCGCAGCGGAGCCACCGGGCAGGATGAAGTTCTTCAGGGGAGGCAGGCCTTCGTTGTAATGGTCCAGCGTGGTTTCCAGCCAGGTGATGTGCTCATCCCCGATGACTTTGCTGCCCGGAATGGCAAATTCCCCGCCCAGGTCGAACAGGTGGTGCTGGATGCGACGAAGCACCTCAATCAGCGCGTCCTCCGCCGGTAAGGTTTCCACCAGAATACCGATATGGCAGTTCAGCTCATCGGCGGTTCCCATCGCTTCCACTCGCTGGGCGTTCTTGGCAATCCGGTTGCCATCGGCCAGGCCGGTAGAGCCATCGTCTCCGGTGCGGGTGTAGATCTTTGACAGGCGATTGCCCATGGTTTGAACTCCCTTCTGTAGTGATCAGTTGAGTTGTTTTACCCGTTCGGTGAGCATTTGGTTCACCGGTGCGGCAATGTTGTACCGATGGCCCAGACGGGCAAGGTAACCGTTGATGAAGTCTATCTCGGTTTCTCTTCCCGCCAGCATATCAGCCCGCATCGACGACGTGTTTGCAGCGGTTTTCCGGGCCACGGCTTCGATGGTTTCCCGCAGGATTTCCGGTGCAGCTGAAGGTTGCCCCGCGGCATCCAGAAGCTGGCTGATTTCCTGGCACAGCGGATCGATCCATTTCAGATAGAACGGCTGGCCCAGAATCTCACCGTTTGGGGAGTCGAGCAGGGCGGTAAAGGGGTTGATGCCGGCATTGATAACCAGTTTCTGCCAGAGCCGGCCGAGAATATCCGGTTCCGGCTGGACTGCCAGTCCGCTGGTGGCAAGCTGCTGCGCCACCGGTTCTACATGGGCTTGCCCGGCAGGGTTAAGTGCTCCTAGCCAGGTAGTACCGCGACCGGCGTGAACCGTCAGGCCTGGCTGCGGCCGGTTGGCACCTTCGGTGGTGGAGGCCGCGAGCACGGGCCTTTCCGGCCAGGTTTCGGCAACCTGTTGCTGGCTCCCGAGTCCATTCTGGAACAACACGATGGGCGTTGATGGTGGCGTTGAGGGCAGGGCAGACGTGAGGGCTTCTAGAGTGTCGCCGGCTTTGGTGGTCACCAATAACAGGTCTGGTGATTGGCCGGGCTGGAGCCAGGGAACGGTGACGCTGAGTGGCTCGCCTTCGATGGGCTGAAAGCGGTAGTGGACAGGTTCCGGGTGTTGGCCCGGGCGGGGCACAAACGCTACCTGCCCGGCAGGTAGCGTTGCGGCCCAGAGCCGGCCCATAGAGCCGGCGCCGAGTATGGCAATCATGGCCTTACATGGCCTCGATTTCAGCCCGTTGTGCACTGAGCCGCTGCAGGCTGCCCTGAGCATCCTTCAGTTTCTCTTTTTCCTTCTCGACCACTTCAGCCGGAGCCTTGGCGGTGAACTTCTCGTTGTTCAGCTTGCCTTCCAGGCGGCCGATTTCCTTGTTCAGGCGCTCCAGCTCCTTGTCCAGGCGCTTGAGTTCGGCGCCCTTGTCGATCAGGCCGGCCATGGGCACCAGCACTTCCATTTCACCCACCAGCTGGGTAGCGCTCATGGGAGCCTTGTCGCCCTCGAACCATTCCAGCTTCTCCAGCTTGGCCAGGGACATCAGGAACTGCCGGTTGTCGTTCAGACGGCGCTGGTCGTCAGCGTTGCCGCCTTTCAGCAGCACTGGTACCTGTTTGCCCGGGGAGATGTTCATCTCGCCTCGGATATTCCGCACCGCCACGATCACGCCTTTCAGCCATTCGATGTCGGCTGCCACGGCGGAGTCCTGCTTGCTTTCGTCCGGCTGCGGGAACGGCTGCAGCATGATGCTGTCGCCGGTTTTGCCGGCCAGCGGGGCAATGCGCTGCCAGATTTCTTCGGTGATAAAGGGCATCATCGGATGTGCCAGGCGCAGGACGGCTTCCAACACGCGAACCAGGGTACGGCGGGTGCCGCGCTTGGCTTCGGGGCTGGCGTTGTCGTCACTCAGGGCCGGCTTGGACAGCTCCAGGTACCAGTCGCAGTATTCGTTCCAGATGAACTCGTACAGGGCGTAGGCGGCCAGGTCGAAGCGGTACTGGTCCAGGTGGCGGATGACTTCCTGCTCGCAGTGCTGCAGTTCGCTGATGATCCAGCGGTCAGCCAGGGACAGTTCCACCGGCTCGTCGTTCACGCCACAGTCTTCGCCTTCGGTGTTCATCAGTACGTAGCGGGCGGCGTTCCACAGCTTGTTGCAGAAGTTGCGGTAGCCTTCCAGGCGCTTCATGTCCCAGTTGATGTCACGGCCGGTGGTGGCCATGGCTGCCAGGGTGAAGCGCAGGGCGTCGGTGCCGTGGGCAGCGATGCCTTCGGGGAATTCCTTTTGGGTGCGCTTGCCGATTTTTTCGGCCAGCTTCGGCTGCATCAGGTTGCCGGTGCGTTTCTCCAGCAGCTCGTCCAGCGCGATACCGTCGATCATGTCCAGCGGGTCGATGACGTTACCCTTGGACTTGGACATCTTGTCGCCGTGCTCGTCCCGGATCAGGCCGGTCACGTAAACGGTCTTGAACGGCACCTGCGGGGTACCATCTTCGTTTTTCATGAAGTGCATGGTCATCATGATCATCCGGGCAACCCAGAAGAAGATGATGTCGAAACCGGTCACCAGCACGTCGGTGGGATGGAAGGTTTTCAGGCGCTCGGTGATTTCCGGCCAGCCGAGGGTGCCAAAGGTCCACAGGGCGGAGCTGAACCAGGTGTCCAGAACGTCGTCGTCCTGTTTCAGTTCCAGGTCTGCGGCCAGATTGTGCTTCTGGCGTACTTCGTCTTCGTTGCGGCCGACATAGATGTTGCCTTCGGCGTCGTACCAGGCCGGAATCCGGTGGCCCCACCAGAGCTGGCGGGAGATACACCAGTCCTGGATATCGCGCATCCAGGCGAAGTACATGTTCTCGTACTGTTTGGGCACAAACTGGATACGGCCGTCTTCCACTGCCTCGATGGCGGGCTTGGCCAGGGTCTTGGCGTCGGCAAACCATTGATCGGTGAGCATCGGCTCGATGATCAGGCCGGAGCGGTCGCCACGGGGCACGCTCAGTACGTGGTCTTCGATTTTCTCGACCAGGCCTTCGGCTTCCATGTCTGCCACGATCTGCTTGCGGGCGGCCTCGCGAGTCAGGCCAGCGTAGGCGGCAGGCAGGGCGCCGTCGATGTCAGTGTTCTCGGTACCATCAGAGTTGAACACTTCGGCGATGTCCCGGATGTTGGCATCCTGGGTCATCACGTTGATCATGGGCAGGTTGTTGCGCTTGCCTACGGCGTAGTCATTGAAGTCGTGGGCCGGGGTGATCTTCACGCAGCCGGAGCCTTTTTCCGGATCGGCGTGGTGGTCGGCCACGATGGGAATCCGGCGGTTCACCAGCGGCAGAAGAACATGCTGGCCGATCAGGTGCCGGTAGCGCTCGTCGTCCGGGTGCACGGCTACGGCGGTGTCGCCCAGCATGGTTTCCGGGCGGGTGGTGGCGACGATCACGTAGTCTTTGCCGTCCTGGGTTTTCTGGCCGTCTGCCAGCGGGTAGCGCAGGTGCCAGAAGAAACCTTTTTCTTCCTTGTTCTCGACTTCAAGGTCAGAGATGGCGGTGTGCAGTTTCGGATCCCAGTTCACCAGCCGCTTGCCGCGGTACACCAGGCCGTCTTCGTACAGACGGATAAACACTTCCTGCACGGCCTTGTAGAAGCCATCGTCCATGGTGAAGCGTTCGTTGCTCCAGTCCACGGAATTGCCCAGGCGGCGCATCTGGCGGGTGATGGTGCCGCCGGAGTGCTCTTTCCAGTCCCAGATACGCTTGATGAACTCTTCCCGGCCCAGGTCGTGGCGGGTTTTGTCTTCCTCTGCAGCCAGTTTGCGCTCAACCACCATCTGGGTGGCGATGCCGGCGTGGTCGGTGCCGACGGTCCACAATGCGTTACGGCCCTGCATGCGCTTGAAGCGGGTGAGGGTGTCCATGATGGTGTGCTGGAACGCATGGCCCATGTGCAGGCTGCCGGTCACGTTGGGTGGCGGGATGGCGATGCTGTAGGAATCGCCTTCTCCGCTGGGGCGGAAATAGCCTTTGGATTCCCAGTTTTCGTACCACTGGCGCTCGATGTTTTCTGGCTGGTAGGTTTTTTCCATGGGATTATGCAGTGACCGTTTTGGTTGATTCACATAGGGAAATTCTGAATCGCACGATTATACATGGTCACCTTGATTGCGGCGAACCTTCGACGCTCGTCGGGGCTTCGGTATGGGCTCAGTAGCCTGCTAGATTGGTGCTTTGTGAGGTTGGGGACAGGCTTTCCAAAAACCGCTACGAGCACATCCATGTGCGCTTCTCTCCGGCCATCCATGGCCTACGAAATTTTTGGAAAGCCTGTCCCCAACCCCACAGGTCGAACTTTTTGCTGGTCGCTGGTGAATTTTGCTTTTCGTTTGCTGTCCGTGTGGTTCCGTGAGTGTCCGTGGCTAATAAATTTTATCTTTCCGTGTTTTTCCGTGTCTTCCGTGGCAAAAAAGTCTTTACCTTTAGTGTCCTTTCGCGGATTTAGTGGCAAAAAAATCACCGCCGCCGCATGTCATGCACCCGAGCCTCAATTCCCATCCCCCGCAGCTGCTTGTAATGCCCGCGAGCCTGGTTCAACACTGCCGGATCATTATGGGCCACCAGCGCCAGGCGACTGTACTGGTCAGCGTCGTCGGGCAAGGTTGAGGACAGCACGATAACGGTATCCCAGTCCGTAGCGGCCGGCGGGTAGAGCAGTATGCCGACAGGGTCGGTGCAGGGGGTAGTCGGGTCTTTGGCGATGCTGTGGGGGATGTAGGCTTCGGGGGTGAAGTTCCACAGCAGGTCGTCGAGTTCTTGGGCGTGGTCTTCGGTGTCGCAGAGGATGCACACGCGGTCGCCCTGCTGCCAGGCTTTGTCCACCAGTTTGGCGGCGTGGAGGTTGCGGGCGGCGGGGGTGTTCTGGGCGAGGATGTGGAACCAGTAGCGTTGGTTCTTTTCGTCCCGGCCGGAGGGGCCGGCAGCTGGGCTGCCGGGCTCCGGGGTAGGGGTTGGCTGGTTATCCTGCATGGGACATCAGGTAGTCGACCAGCAGGGGTACCGGGCGGCCGGTGGCGCCTTTGGCTTTGCCGGAGTTCCAGGCGGTACCGGCGATGTCCAGGTGGGCCCAGCGGTAGTCTTTGGCAAACCGGCTCAGGAAGCAGGCAGCGGTGATGGTGCCGGCCGGCCGGCCGCCGATGTTGGCCATGTCGGCGAAGTTGCTGTCGAGCTGGCTCTGGTATTCGTCCCAGAGCGGCAGGCGCCAGGCGCGGTCGCCGGTGCGCTCGCCGGCGGCCAGCAGTTCGTTGGCCAGTTCGTCGTTGTTGGACAGAAGGCCGGTGGCGTGGTTGCCCAGGGCGATGATGCAGGCGCCGGTGAGGGTGGCCATGTCGACTACGGCAGCCGGGTCAAATTTCTTCACGTAGGTGAGGGCGTCGCACAGTACCAGGCGGCCTTCGGCGTCGGTGTTGAGGATTTCAACGGTCATGCCGCTCAGGGTAGTTACGATGTCGCCCGGGCGGGAGGCGCCGCCATCCGGCATGTTCTCGGCGGCCGCAATCACCGCGACTACGTTGATTTTGGGCCTGGTTTCAGCCAGTACTTTCATGGCGCCGAATACGCTGGCGGAACCACCCATGTCGTACTTCATCTCGTCCATGCCTTCGCCGGGCTTGAGGCTGATGCCGCCGGTGTCGAAGGTGATGCCTTTACCCACCAGCACGTAGGGTTTGTCCTTGGCTTTGCCGCCACGGTATTCCATCACGATAAGGCGCGGGGGCTGCTTGGAGCCTTTGCCCACGGCCAGGATGGTGTTCATACCCATCTTTTCCATCTGCTTTTCATCAAGCACTTCGGTCTTGATGCAGTCGTGTTCCTTGGCCATGGCCTGTGCCTGTTCGGCCAGCCATACCGGGTGGCAGATGTTGGGCGGGGTGTTACCCAGATCCTTGGTGTAGTTCATGCCGCGGCCGGTGGACAGGCCCAGGTTGAAGGCATCTTTCAGGGCTTTGCCGGCACCGGAGGCCTGTACGGTCACTTTCTTGAGCTTGCGGGCCGCAGGCTTTTCACTTTTGAAACCGGTGAAGCTGTACAGCTGGTCTTCCAGGATGCGGCCAATCAGGTTCAGGCGCGCTTCTTCGTTGCTGACAGCATCTTCGCCCTGCAGGGCCGTGTCGGCCAGGCAGATCAGGGCATTTTTGGACGGGCCGTCCTTCAGGGCGCCCATCATGGCGATCAGGGCTTTGCGGAAGTTGGCCGGTGTGCGGTCTGCATCTTTGCCGGTGCCAACCACAACCAGGCGCTGCCAGGGCTGGTCGACCAGCGGGATGGTGTTAACAGAAGCGTTCTTGCCGGTCAGGTCGCCAGCTTTTTCGAGTTGCTTGATCAGCCCACCCAGGGTTTCGTCTGCCTGTGTTGTGGTGTCAGGCCAGGTACCTTTTTCGGGGAGGCCGATGACCAGGCAATCGGTTTTGGTGGCGGCAATGGCTTTACTGCTCAGGCTGAAATTCATGGCAACTCCCGTTGTCAGGTTATTCTGTTTAGGTCCGCGCCGGGCGGGTTTGATCGAATGTTATTAAGGATTGGGGCAAAGCCGCGAATAATCAAGCGATAAGGCCTTATCGTTACGATGGCTTTAACGAGTTGTTCCTGTACTGTCATTCATTCCCAAGGTTACATAGAATACGCGCAGTTCCTCTTATCCTCCATCTCCTGAAAGGGCGCGGCCAGAGAGATCAGTTTGAGCATCATTTTCCGTTACCTCATCCGCCAGATCATGGTCAGCATGCTTGCTGTTTCCGGCATTTTGTTGCTGGTGTTCATGAGCGGCCGGTTTATCAAGTACCTGGCGAGTGCGGCTGAGGGCGAGCTGGCAGCGGGCGTGTTGTTCGCCATTATGGGCTACCGTTTCCCCGGCTTTCTGGAGCTGATCCTGCCTTTGGGGTTGTTTATCGGCATTCTGCTGGCCTACGGCCGGATGTACCTGGAAAGCGAGATGACGGTACTGTTCGCCTGCGGTGTCAGCGAGCGGGAGCTGCTGCAGAAAACCCTGGTGGGTGCGCTGCCGGTGATGCTGGTGGTGGGCGCAATGAGCCTGTTTATTTCACCCTGGGGCATGAAGCAGGTGGAGCATATTTTCAACGAACAGCGCAAAGCCACCGAGTTTGAAATGCTCGCGCCCGGGCGGTTCCAGGATCTCAGCTCCGGTACCCGGGTGACCTATACCGAAGCGCTCAGTGACGACAAGCGTGAGCTGCAGGGTGTGTTCATTGCCGAGCACGGTCGCAACGGTGAAGGCGTTACCCTGATTACAGCAGAGACCGGTTCGCAGTTGATCGACGAGAAAACCGGCAGCCGGTTCCTGATTCTGGAAGAAGGCGGCCGCTTTCAGGGCATGCCGGGGCAGCTGAATTACAACGTAACCCGGTTCGAGGCCTATGGCCTCAAGATCCAGGCCGGCGAAGCGGGTGATCGCGAGCTGGAAGAGGGCATCAGTACCCTGGATCTATGGCGATCAGACAACCTTGAAGATCGCGCCCTGTTGCACTGGCGCTTCTCCCTGCCGTTAATCGTTCCGATCGTTACCCTGCTGGCGGTTCGTCTGAGCCGGGTGAATCCCCGGCAGGGCCGGTTCTTCCATCTTTTACCTGCAATGCTCGTGTATATCACCTATCTGGGCCTTCTGATCGTGGCCCGGGACGCACTGGCAGACGGCAAGGTGCCGGAGTGGGTCGGCATGCTCTGGGTGCACGCGCTGTTCCTGGCGCTAGGGTTATGGCTGCATTTCGGGCCGGCCTGGCTGCATCGCCGCCGGCTGGAGAAGGAGGGCCGTGCCAGTGCGTAAGATCGACAACTATGTAATGCGCACCGTTGGCGGTGCCATGTTCCTGGTGATGGTGGTGGTGCTGTCGCTGGATGTGATCTTCGCCTTCATTGCCGAGCTGGAAGATACCCGCAACGATTACCAGACGGTGCAGGCGCTTTGGTACGTGGCGCTCACCTTGCCCCGCAGGATCTACGATTACCTGCCGCTCGGGGCGTTTATGGGATGCCTGGTTGGGCTGGGCGCCATGGCGAGTTCGTCGGAGCTGACGGTGATTCGCGCCGCCGGGGTGTCGCTGAAGCGGATTGTCTGGTCTGCCATGAAGCCGGCGCTGGTTATTGTGTTGCTGGGTGTGGCAATTGGTGAATACGTGGCACCGAACACCGAACGGCTGGCTCAGAGCGACAAGGCCATAGCCTTGGGGGCGGGCAAGAATGTGGCATCGGCCCACGGTGTCTGGCACCGGGAAGGCAACACCTTTATGCACCTGAATGCGGTGCAGCCGGATGGCGGCCTGGTAGGGGTTTCGTTGTTCCGGTTTGATGATCAGCGCCAGCTGGAGCAGTCCAGCTTTGCCGAGCGGGCGGTGTTCCAGGGTGATCACTGGTTGCTGGAGAACGTGGTGGTCACTCGCATGGAGGGTGAACAAACGGTGCGGGAAGCCCACGAAACCCTGCGCTGGGATACCGGCTTGTCGCCGGACGTATTGAGTGTGCTGATTGTGAAGCCGGAAAACCTGTCGATGAGTGGCCTGTATACCTACGCCACCTATCTGGGGGAGCAAGGGCTGACGGCGGCACAGTACTGGCTGGCGTTCTGGAAGAAAGCACTGATGCCGCTGGGTACTGCGGTGATGGTGCTGGTGGCGATTTCCTTTGTGTTCGGCCCCTTGCGTTCTGTAACCATGGGCTTCCGGGTGTTTACCGGCTTGCTGGTGGGCTTGTTGTTCAAGTACATGCAGGATCTGCTCGGGCCCATGAGCATGGTGTATGGCTTTAATCCCATGATTGCTGTGCTGGCGCCGATTGCCATCAATGCCGTGGTGGGTGCGGTGTTGATGAGAAGGGCCGGCTGAACCGGCCCGGAAGGCTTACTTTTTCGCGGCTTTTTCTACCTGAACCACAACGCTGTTGGAGGCCCGGTCGGTCAGTGACAGTCCGTTGATCGGGTAGAACAGGGCAATAATGGCGGGAACGCTGATCAGCAGGGTAACGGTACCGATGTAATGGCTTGCTAGCATGGTGAGAAAAACCACCGCCGAGGCTGTGCCGTAACGAAACAGGGCCTGGGTCCAGCTCACTGACGTGCCGTCCAGGTTTTCGATCCGAACCCGCCATACTTGCATGCCCAGGGTCTGGCCGATTCGGGTCCAGAAGTAGGCAAAGAACAGATACAGCACCAGGAAGAGCACGAAGGTGAGCCCCGGATCGCCCGAGAGCTGGCCGGCCTCAGCCATTTGTTCGTACTTGTCCCAGCCCGTAATCCACCCGGCAATCATGGTATAAATCCAGGTGGCGACCAGCAGGACAGCAATACTGATCAGGCCATCGTAAATAATCGCCAGAGCCCGCTTGAGGGCGGTTGCCGGTGGCAGCAGTTGCTCGGCGTCATGAAAGCGTCGGGGCATGGGGTCTCCTGTGAGGTTTCACGTTTTTCCTGTTCTCGGCGTGTGCTAGAGTAGCGGATTTGCACACGCATGTAAGTATTGCTATTTCAAAGGTATCAAAGGTCTATGAAAACCGCAGAGTTGCGACAGGCGTTTTTGGAATATTTCAAACAGCAAGGTCACACCATTGTGCCGAGCAGTTCGCTGGTACCGGCAGACGACCCGACACTGTTGTTCACCAACGCTGGCATGAACCAGTTCAAGGATACCTTCCTTGGCCGTGAAGAGCGCGACTATAACCGGGCAACATCGTCCCAGAAGTGTGTGCGCGCCGGCGGCAAGCATAACGACCTGGAGAACGTGGGCTATACCGCCCGCCACCATACCTTCTTCGAAATGCTGGGCAACTTCAGCTTCGGCGATTACTTCAAGCGCGAAGCCATTAACTTTGCCTGGACCTTCCTTACCGGTGAGAAGCACCTGAACCTGCCCCAGGAAAAGCTGTGGGTAACGGTTTACGCAGAAGACGACGAAGCCTTTGATATCTGGAACAAAGAAGTTGGCGTGCCGGCAGACCGCATTGTCCGCATTGGCGACAACAAGGGTGCGCGCTACGCTTCTGACAATTTCTGGCAGATGGGTGACACCGGCCCCTGCGGCCCCTGCACCGAAATCTTCTACGACCATGGCCCGGACGTGGCTGGCGGCCCTCCTGGTAGCCCGGAGGAAGACGGCGACCGCTACATCGAGATCTGGAACGTGGTGTTCATGCAATACAACCGCACCGCCGATGGCGAGATGCTGAACCTGCCCAAGCCTTCTGTGGATACCGGTATGGGCCTGGAGCGAATCGCTGCGGTGTTGCAGGGCGTTCACAGCAACTATGAAATCGACCTGTTCCAGGATTTGCTGAAAGCCGCTTCCGAGATTCTGGGTGGTGCAGCCACTACCGAGGCCTCACTGCGCGTCGTGGCCGACCACATCCGCTCCTGCGCCTTCCTGATTGCCGATGGCGTGATGCCGTCCAACGAAGGCCGTGGCTTTGTGCTGCGCCGGATCATCCGCCGTGCAGCCCGTCACGGTAACAAGCTGGGTGCGAACGAACCGTTCTTCTACAAGCTTACCGGTGCCCTGGTTGAACTGATGGGCGATGCCTATCCGCAGCTGGTCAGCAGCCGCAAGCAGATCGAAAAAGTACTGCTGCAGGAAGAAGAGCAGTTCGCCAAGACCCTGGACAAAGGCCTGCGCCTGCTGGAACAGGATATTGCCGAGCTGAAGGGCACTGAAATTCCCGGCGAAACCGTGTTTACCCTGTACGACACCTACGGCTTTCCGGTAGACCTGACCAACGATATCGCCCGCGAGCGTGGCCTGACCCTCGACTACGAAGGCTACGAAATGGCCATGGAAGCCCAGCGTGACCGTGCCCGGGCCGCGAGCAAGTTCGGCATTGATTACAACGCCGCCGGCATCACCATCGAAGGGAAAACCGAGTTTACCGGTTACGACCACATCGACGGCCACGAGCGAATCCGCACCGTTCTGGTGAATGGCGAAGAGAAAACCGCCGAAGCCGGTGACGAATGTGTTGTGGTGCTGGAGCGTACTCCGTTCTACGCAGAATCCGGCGGCCAGGTGGGTGACACCGGCCTGCTGACCTGGAGCGGTGGCCGGTTCAAGGTAACCGACACACGTAAAGAAGGCGATAACCACCTGCACGTGGGCACGCTGGTAGAAGGTGAGCTGTTCCCGGGGCTGGAAGTTGACGCGCGTATTGACCACGCCCGCCGTGAACGCACCAAGCGCAACCACTCCGCCACGCACCTGCTGCACGCAGCACTGCGTAATGTGCTGGGTGAGCATGTAACCCAGAAAGGTTCCCTGGTAGACCCCGACAAACTGCGTTTCGACTTCTCCCATTTCGAGGCGGTCACTGCCGAACAGCTGAAAGAAATCGAACGCCAGGTGAACGAGCAGGTACTGGAAAACACCCCGGTTGAGATTGACGTTACCGATATGGAAACGGCCAAGGCCAAGGGCGCTATGGCGCTGTTCGGCGAGAAGTACGGTGATGTGGTTCGGGTTCTGAGCATGGGTACCGATCGCTATTCTGTTGAGCTGTGTGGCGGTACCCACGTATCCCGCACCGGCGATATCGGTTTGTTCCGTATTACCTCCGAGAGCGGTATTTCCTCCGGCGTTCGCCGTATTGAAGCGGTGACTGGCTTCGGCGCACTGGAATGGTTGGACGCCACCGAGCGAACCCTGCGTGAAACCGCCCGTCTGGTTAAGGGCACCCGCGAGACTGTCGTGGAGAAAGTTCAGCAGGTTCTCGACCGCAACCGTCAGCTGGAAAAAGATATGGATGGCCTGAAGGCCAAGCTGGCCAGCTCCGCCGGTAGCGACCTTGCTGGTAACGCGGTTGAGGTTGCCGGATTAAAGGTTGTGGCAGCAGAGCTGGAAGGTGCAGACCGTAAGGCCCTGATGGAAACCGCTGACCAGTTGAAGAACAAGCTGGGCGAGGGTGTGGTGGTGCTGGCCACTGTGGACGATGGCAAGGTGACGCTGGTTGCCGGCGTAACCAAGTCAGCCACTGGCCGTATCAAGGCTGGCGACCTGGTGAAGCATCTGTGTGCCCAGGTAGATGGTAAAGGCGGTGGTCGCCCGGATATGGCTCAGGGCGGTGGTAACGATCCGTCCAAGCTGGCAGATGCCCTGGCCGGAGTTCCGGGCTGGGTCGAGCAAAATATCGGATAAGCAACTTTTTCGGAAGCGGGCGGAGGTTTATAATTCCGCCCGCTTTATTTGACTGGCGGAGCCTGGCTCCGCTGTAAGGCCCGATTCGGAGTTTGGGAAAGCATGGCTCTGTTGGTTCAGAAATTTGGTGGTACATCCGTCGGCACAACCGAACGGATTGAAGCGGTCGCTGACAAGGTGTGTCAGTTCCGCAAAGATGGTCACGACATTGTGGTGGTGGTCTCCGCTATGAGCGGCGAGACCAATCGCCTGATTGCCCTGGCCAACGACATTATGGAAGAGCCCACGCCCCGCGAAATGGACGTGCTGGTTTCCACCGGTGAGCAGGTCACTATCGCCCTGTTGTCTATGGCGCTGCAGAAACGCGGCTGTGATGCCCGGTCTTATACCGGCTCCCAGGTGCGGATCCTGACGGACAGCAGCCATACCAAGGCACGCATTAAAGATATCGATGAGCAGAACATGCGCGCGGATCTGGATGCAGGCCGGGTTGTTGTGGTTGCCGGTTTCCAGGGTGTTGATGAGCACGGCAATATCACCACGCTGGGCCGCGGTGGTTCCGATACCACAGCCGTTGCATTGGCGGCGGCGCTGAAGGCGGACGAGTGCCAGATTTACACCGATGTTGACGGCGTTTATACGACCGACCCGCGGGTAGTAGACAGCGCGCGCCGGCTTGAGCGAATTACGTTCGAAGAAATGCTTGAGATGGCCAGCCTGGGCTCGAAAGTGCTCCAGATCCGGGCCGTCGAATTTGCAGGTAAATACAATGTTCCATTAAGGGTGCTGTCCAGCTTTGCAGAAGGCGAGGGTACCCTGATTACTTTTGAGGATGAGAACGCCATGGAACAACCGGTTGTTTCCGGCATTGCCTTTAACCGTGATGAAGCCAAACTGACCATCTCCGGAGTGCCTGACACCCCGGGCAGCGCCCTGCGGATTCTCAAGCCGGTGAGCGATGCCAACATCGAGGTGGACATGATTGTCCAGAACGTGGGTGAGGATAACAAAACCGCATTCACCTTCACGGTTCACCGTAATGATTTCAAGCGTGCCCAGGACGTTCTGCGCGGCATCAGCACTGAAATCGGTGCCGGTGAAGTGGGCGGCGACACCAAGATTGCGAAGGTGAGCATTGTGGGTGTTGGCATGCGTTCCCATGCCGGCGTTGCAACTAAAATGTTCGAAGCGCTGTCTAACGAAGGCATCAATATTCAGATGATCTCCACATCGGAAATCAAGATTTCCGTGGTGATCGACGAGAAATATCTCGAACTGGCCGTTCGCGCACTGCACAGTGCCTTCGAGCTGGACAAGTCCGGGGTAGTAGAAGAAGGAATGTGAGGGCAGGGTGCCCTTTGCTTCCTCCTGAAGGTCATTGAGGAAATCTATAGAGGTTGGAGATTGTATAAGTATTATTCCGCCTTTAGACTTCGTGGTGATCTCATTATAAAAGCAATAAGTACATAGAAATGTAGTCGGAACAGGTAGCTTTGGAATAGGGAGAAAGGGATATGTTGATTTTGACTCGCCGTGTTGGCGAAACTCTGATGATCGGTGACGAAATTACCGTTACCGTTCTCGGAGTGAAGGGGAACCAGGTTCGCATCGGTGTTAACGCACCTAAAGATGTTGCCGTTCACCGCGAAGAAATCTATCAGCGGATTCAGTCCGAAAAAGGCTCTGACGAGCCGGAACCGGGCAATCGTTGATCAGAAAGAAAGCCGCTCAAGGGAAACCTGAGCGGCTTTTTTAATAATAGGGAAAATCGGTTAGAAAAATATCGTGTCAACCCTATGAAAACAGAAAAATTATGGTAGTATACGCCCCGTTCTCAAGGAGAGGTGGGTGAGTGGCTGAAACCAGTTCCCTGCTAAGGAACCGTACGAGCAATCGTACCGAGGGTTCGAATCCCTCCCTCTCCGCCATTTCCCAGCGGAAAGGCGAGAACCGGTTGAAGTAGCATTCAACCACTGCGAAAGATTGTGCGGCTGTAGCTCAGCTGGATAGAGTACCTGGCTACGAACCAGGCGGTCGGAGGTTCGAATCCTCCCAGCCGCGCCAATTTTCGCCAATCAGTTTCAAGCGGCTGTAGCTCAGCTGGATAGAGTACCTGGCTACGAACCAGGCGGTCGGAGGTTCGAATCCTCCCAGCCGCGCCATATTAAAGTTAAAGCGCCTCAGTTTGTGTACCCCACAGGCTGAGGCGTTTTGCGTTGTATAGCTGGGAGGATTTGAACCGATAGAGGTTCGACCGAAACCCGCGAAGTGGGTTGAGGAACGCCGGAGCAGCGCGACGGCGGCCCCGAAGGGGGAGGGCCGAAGGCCCGCCTAATCCTCCCAGCCGCGCCATATTAAACAAAAAGCCCCGCCAAGTGCGGGGCTTTTTGTTTCTGTTACCACATCAAATCGTCGGGAATCTCATAACCCGCGTACGGATCGTCCTCGCCGGCGTCGTCCTGTTTCCGCTCATGCATTGAGATAACGGCGGCTTCATCCCGTTCCATAATCTTGCGTGCCACCTTGTCCGGGACAACTTCGTAGTTTTCGCCAAGGGCGACGATGGCCAGCCGCCCCCTCGAAAGCTGGTCAACCATCTTGTCGTCCACCAGGATTTTCTTGATCTTCTTGCCGTCAACAAACTGGTAAGACGTCTCGCCCCGGCTGCGATCCAGTCGGTTGGTTTCGATCAGCTGGCGAATCTGGGCCTGGATGGCTTTTTTCTCGGCTTCTTTCTGCCGTTCCAGGTTCAGCTGACGATCCCTTTCGGCCTGTTCCTGCCTCGCCTTGCGTGCGCGCTCTTCGGCTTCATTCACCTGGGCAGCGCCTTTCGGCTGTTGTTTCCGCTGTTTACGCTTTTCGCTGCGAATGGCCCGGGCCTTTTTCTCGTCAGCCAGCCCGGCTTTCATAAGTTGTTCCTGCAAAGACGCCATCAGTGACTCCGTGGATTCGTGATAAACTTCAGCAATTATCTGTTCAGTATACGCCGTCAGTGCGCACTCAATAACCCACGTTTACTTCACCTCACGGATTTTTTATGTCTTCTTTCAAAGAGCTGGGCCTGTCGCCTGCCATGCAGGCCAACCTTGACCGGCTGAATTACACGCAGCCAACCGGTATTCAGGTAAAAGCCATGCCGCCGGCCATGGCGGGCCGGGATGTGATTGCCATGGCCCAGACCGGCAGCGGCAAGACCGCGGCCTTCGGAATACCGCTGATCGAAAAGCTGCAACCGAAGCAGTTCGCGGTACAGGCGCTGGTGCTGTGTCCTACCCGGGAGCTGGCAGACCAGGTGGCCAAGGCCCTTCGGGAGCTGGCTCGGGCAAAGGAAAATGTAAAGGTGCTTACCCTGTGTGGCGGTGTGCCCATAGGCCCGCAGATTGGTTCGCTTAGCCACGGTGCCCATATTGTGGTGGGCACACCGGGCAGGGTGGAGGACCACCTTCGCAAGGGCACCTTGAACCTGGATCGCCTGAAAACCCTGGTGCTGGATGAAGCAGACCGGATGCTGGACATGGGTTTTGAAGAAGTGATGACTTCAATTCTTTCGCAGACGCCACGTAATCGCCAGACACTGTTGTTTTCGGCTACCTGGCCAGACGCGATCCGTACCATCAGTGAACGCTTCCAGTCCGAGCCGGAAGATGTGCGGGTTGAGGCGCAGGAATCCGGGCCAGATATTGAAGAGCTGTTCTATGAAATCGCGCCGGATCAGCAGGTTGCTGCAGTGGCGGCGTTGCTTTCGCGTTTCCAGCCATCGGCCAGCCTGGTGTTCTGTACCACCAAGCGCGACTGTGATGAGCTGGCCGACGAGCTTTCCCGGTTGGGATTTGCTGCCTTGTCTTTACACGGTGACCTCGACCAGAAAGACCGGGATGGCACGCTGGTGAAGTTTGCTAACCAGAGCTGCACCGTGCTGGTGGCTACGGATGTGGCGGCCCGGGGGCTGGACATCAAAGGCCTGCCGCTGGTGATCAATGCCGAGCCTGCGCGGGATCCGGAAGTTTACACCCACCGAATCGGGCGTACCGGCCGGGCGGGGGAGCAAGGCCATGCGATTACGCTGTGCACGCCGAAGCAGGGGCACAAGATAACCCGTCTGGAAGCTGATCGGGCAAAGTCCGCGGAGTGGGGTGATACGGCCGGGCTGTTGGCAGAACGGGTGCGCCCGGTACGCCCGCCAATGAAAACGCTGTGCCTGGCCGGAGGCCGCAAAGAAAAGGTTCGCCCCGGTGATGTTCTGGGAGCGCTCACCGGTGACGCAGGCATTCCCGGCTCTGCGGTAGGCAAAATTGATCTGTTCGATTTCCAGTGCTTTGTTGCGGTGCAGGTAGAGTGGGCAGATAAGGCGCTCGCCAGGCTTGAAGCAGGTAAGGTGAAAGGCAGGAAAATACGCGTTCGCTTCGCGTAATCGCGCTTTGAATAAAGTGGCGCTTCAGTTGTCTTTTCAGGCCGGAGCGCTCGGAAACTCCCTATAGAAATGTGTCCTTTAGGTTGCTCCTGATCAATGAAACCGGTAAATTACGCAGGATTTTGCCTCCCGTTTTGCTTTTTTGGGCCATAAGACTTTGGTCTTATTTGGCCTGGTGGTAATCCGGGGAAATCACACAAACCAATACAGGTAGCTGTTCGCTATGAATGACCTGATGTCACAAGCCGTTGAGCTGATGATCGCCGGCATGGGTTTCGTGTTCGTGTTCCTGGTTATCCTGGTATTCGCGACCGGCCTGATGTCCAAAATCATTCTGCGGTTTGCGCCGCCAGAGCCGGCAACCCCGGCCAGAACGCCACGTGCCAAGCCGAAGGCGCCCACGTCGGTTGACCCTGACACCGCCGAGGCCATCAAGAAGGCGATTGCACAATACCGGGCACGCCACAAGAAGTGACCCTGGTACAGATTAGAACCTTTTAACAGAAGGCTGACACGATGACTGACACGAAAAAACCGCTTGGGATTACGGACGTAATTCTGCGTGACGCCCACCAATCCCTGCTGGCCACCCGCATGCGGCTGGATGACATGCTGCCGATTGCCGAGAAACTCGACAAAGTCGGTTTCTGGTCCCTCGAATCCTGGGGTGGTGCTACCTTTGATTCCTGTATCCGTTACCTGGGTGAAGACCCCTGGGATCGCATCCGCGAGCTGAAAAAAGCCATGCCCAACACGCCCCAGCAAATGCTGCTGCGCGGCCAGAACCTTCTGGGCTACCGTCACTATGCGGATGACGTGGTAGAGCGGTTTGTAGACCGTGCCGCCGAAAACGGCGTAGACGTGTTCCGTATTTTTGATGCGATGAACGACCCCCGCAACCTGGCCACCGCCATCAAGGCCGTTCGCCAGACCGGCAAGCACGCCCAGGGTACGATTTCTTACACCACCAGCCCGGTACACACCATCGAGAACTGGGTTGAGCTGGCCAAGGAAATCGCCGACATGGGTGCCGATTCCATCGCCATCAAGGACATGGCCGGTCTGCTGAAGCCTTACGTGGCTTATGACCTGGTCAGCCGTCTGAAGAAAGAGCTGGATATCCCCATTCACATGCAGTGCCATGCCACCACCGGCATGTCCACCGCCACCGCAATCAAAGCCGCCGAAGCCGGCATTGATAACGTGGATGCGGCCATCTCCTCCATGAGTATGACCTACGGCCATTCGCCCACCGAGGCGATTGTGGCGATCCTGGAAGGGACCGACCGCGATACCGGCCTGGACCTGAACCTGCTGGAAGAAATCGCGTCTTACTTCCGCGAAGTGCGTAAGAAGTACGCCAAGTTCGAAGGCAGCCTGAAAGGCGTCGATTCCCGCATCCTGATTGCTCAGGTTCCTGGCGGCATGCTGACCAACATGGAAAGCCAGCTGAAAGAGCAGAACGCCAGCGACAAGTTCGACCAGGTGCTGGCCGAGATTCCCAAGGTACGTGAAGACCTGGGCTATATCCCGCTGGTAACCCCGACTTCCCAGATTGTGGGCACTCAGGCGGTACTGAACGTACTGACCGGCGAGCGCTACAAGTCGATCTCCAAGGAAACCGCCGCCATCCTGAAGGGCGAGTACGGTTCCGCACCGGCGCCGTTCAACAAGGAACTGCAAGAGCGGGTTCTGGATGGCAAAGAAGCGATCACTTGCCGCCCGGCTGACAAAATCGAGCCGGAAATGGACAAGCTGACCGCCGAGCTGAAAGACATCGCCAAGGAAAAGGGCATCAAGCTGGCCGAGCAGGAAGTGGACGACGTTCTGACCTACGCCCTGTTCCCGCAGATTGGCCTGAAGTTCCTGGAAAACCGTGGCAACCCGGATGCGTTCGAGCCGGTACCGAGTGCTGACGACGTAGCACCGGCCAAGAAAGCCGCAGGTCCTGAGACCTACACCGTGGAAGTGAATGGCCAGAAGTATGTGGTGGCCGTGAACGAAGGTGGCGAAATCAGCCAGATCGAAGGCCAGGGTGGTGCGTCTTCCGCACCGGCGGCAGCTGCTCCGGCCGCGGGTGACGGCGAGCCTGTACTGGCGCCTCTGGGCGGCAACATCTGGAAGGTGCACGTTTCTCCGGGTGACACCGTGGAAGAGGGCGATGTGATGATTATCCTCGAAGCCATGAAAATGGAAACCGAGGTGCGCGCACCCAAGGCCGGTACCATCGGTGAAGTCTTCATCAAGGAGGGGGATGCCGTCTCCGTTGATGATGAAATGCTGACAATCGCATAAGGGCCAGCATTCCATGGATAAAATGATGACACTGTGGACAGGTAGTGGCCTGTTCAATATCGAGCTCGGTCAGGTGGTGATGATCGCCATCGGCCTGCTGCTCCTCTATCTTGCGATCAACAAGAAATTCGAGCCACTGCTGCTGGTCCCCATCGGGTTCGGCGGTATCCTGGCGAATATTCCGGAGGCAGGGCTGGCCCTGACTGCGGCGGAGAATGCCATCCACTTCGCATTGAAGAATGGCTCTACGGAGATTCTGGCGGCCCTGGCGGCGCCCCTGGACGTGGCCTACCAGGCCGGCCAGGCGGTGACCCCCGAGCTGAAAGATGTCTTCAAGGAAGCGGTCAAGGAAGCCAGCTACTCCGAAATGGCCATGGCCAATTCCATCGCCCAGGATTACGGCTACGGCAACGGTATGCTGTACAATTTCTACTCCGTGGTAATCGGCAGTACCGTTGGCCCGCTGTTGATCTTCATGGGTGTAGGCGCGATGACCGACTTCGGCCCGCTGCTGGCAAACCCCAAGACCCTGCTGCTGGGTGCAGCGGCTCAGTTCGGTATCTTCGGTACGGTTCTGGGTGCGGCCCTGCTGGACTGGACCGGCGTTCTGGAATTTACCATTCTGGAAGCGGCGGCCATCGGTATCATCGGTGGTGCTGACGGCCCGACGTCCATCTATGTATCCAGTGTTCTGGCTCCCCACCTTCTGGGCGCGATTGCGGTCTCGGCCTACGCCTACATGGCGCTGGTGCCGATGATCCAGCCACCCATCATGAAGGCGCTGACCTCCGAGCAGGAGCGCAAGATCAAGATGAGCCAGCTGCGCCCGGTGAGCAAGAAAGAGAAGATCATCTTCCCGCTGGTGGTGCTGATTGCCGTGGTTCTGTTCCTGCCGGATGCGGCGCCGCTGCTGGGTATGTTCTGCTTCGGTAACCTGATGCGTGAGTGTGGCGTGGTAGAGCGTCTGAGCGATACGGCCCAGAACGCACTGATCAACATCGTGACCATTTTCCTGGGTCTGTCCGTTGGCTCCAAGCTGATGGCGGACAAGTTCCTGGATGGCCAGACTCTGGGTATCCTGGGCCTGGGTATTGTGGCCTTCGGTGTGGGTACTGCTTCGGGTGTTCTGATGGCGAAGCTGATGAACAAGCTGAGCAAGGAGCAGATCAACCCGCTGATCGGTTCTGCCGGGGTGTCTGCGGTGCCGATGGCAGCGCGGGTGTCCAACAAGGTGGGTCTGGAAGCCAACCCGCAGAATTTCCTGCTGATGCATGCAATGGGCCCGAACGTGGCTGGTGTTATCGGCTCTGCGGTGGCAGCGGGTGTGATGATCAAGCTTCTGAGCTGATTGTTTGCACTGCTGTAGTTATAGAGAACCCTGCTTCGGCGGGGTTTTCTTTTTTGTAGCCTGCTAGTTTGGGGGCTGGCACCGGGGTGGCGGGGCCTTCCAAAAACCGCTCCTGCGGCACATCCGTGTGGCGCTTCTGCTCCGCCATCC
>NZ_DFLY01000037.1:0-7628 GCF_002375525.1 Marinobacter sp. UBA3607
CATGCCCGGCACACACGCCTTGGCTTTGCGGCGCACCGAAGCGCAAGCGTAGGTGCGTCCGACAACAGCCACTTGTTATGCATTTACAGTCCTTGCCAGTCCATGTAAGCGACAATAGCTCTTTCGTCTTTAGGGTATTTTGATGCAGCTTGGTTCCAATGGCGGATTAGATCGATATCGTAAGCTGCTTTTGCGACCGCTATGGCGTAGTTTGCGCAGAATTCAGAAAAATCCGGATCACAAAGCCGCAGTAATTCAAGGGCGTCAAAATTTCGATGCAAGTCCAAAAGCACGGCTGCATAGTTATTGATAAGTAGAGAGCTGGTATCTCCAGATTCATAAGCTTGCTTGAGCAGCCCTGCCGCTTGCTCCAAACATTCCGTGAATCTGCTCTGGTCACTCCACGCCTGACTGTGCAGTTTTACGGACTCTGCGATTACGTCCATGCTGGTACTCAATTTAGTGCATAACAGTTAATTCTACGAACGAGTTCGTATATCCCGCGTTCGTATAACTCCAACCTAAACGCGCTCGAAATTTTTAATTTTTCTAATCAAAAACAAAAACATGAGAGCAATCCACCACGGCTACCGCCGGAGTTATACGCCCTCAACAGAGCCACTCCTGCCCTTATCCTGGGGCGTATAACTCCGCCCTTTTAACTTTTACTTTTTAACCATATCAGAAGGTTACGAATAATTCTTTGGGATTTTCCGGGGTTTTGCGAACGCGTTCGTATAACTCCGTCGAAATTTCTCGGTTGACTTCACCTGAAATTATTTTACTGTACGCATATACAGCTTAAGGAGTACTAAGGATATGGATATCCCCGCCCCCATCCCGGCCCAGCCAACCCGGTTTCTGGATCGGCTTCGGAGCTTCATCCGGCTGCGAGGCTTGGCCTACAAAACCGAGCAAACCTATGTCTTCTGGATCAAGCGCTTTATCCGGTTTCATGGCCGAAAGCACCCAGAAACCATGGGCTCTGGTGAGGTAGAAGCATTTTTGTCTCACCTGGTACTGCAGGCAAATGTCAGCGTGGCTACCCAGCGAGTAGCTCTGAATGCTCTGATCTTTTTATATCGCGAGTTTTTGGGGGCGCCCCTGGAAGAACTCCAATATGAGCCAGCCAGAAAACCCAAGAAGCTGCCCGTCGTATTCAGCCCGGACGAAGCCACGCGGGCGATTGCGAACCTGGAAGGCGAGTACAAACTGATCGCCATGCTGATTTACGGGGCGGGTTTACGGATCAGCGAAACGCTTCGGCTGCGGGTTAAAGACGTTGATTTCGGAATGCAGCAGTTAATTGTCCGGGAAGGGAAAGGCGGTAAAGACAGGATCACACTGCTGCCAGACAGACTGATTCCCCCCCCTTCAGAAGCAGATCAACTTTGCCCTTCTGCAACATCAAATGGATATGACCCGTGGCTGTGGCTCCGTGTATATGCCCGCCGGCTTAGCCAAAAAATACCCCAACGCCAGTCAGGAACCAGACTGGCAGTATGTGTTTCCGGCACCGGATCTTTCTATGGATCCACGCTCTGGAATACGGCGCCGCCACCACATGCTGGACCGAACCGTCCAGAAGCATTTCAAGATTGCCATTCGCGCTGCGGGCATTCACAAACCCGCAGGGAGTCACACCTTCAGGCACAGCTTTGCCACCAGGCTTCTGGAAGCGGGTTATGACTTACGAACCATTCAGAAACTGCTAGGGCATTCCGATGTTCGTACCACCGAAATCTACACTCATGTTGTCCGTAAGGGTGGCTTTGGTGTGCGCAGCCCGGTGGACGAGGCCTTTTAATAGAGCTCATCTGTTCTGGCCGCCATAATGAAGTCATTTTTATGCAAACCGCCGATTTTGTGGGTCCACCAGCGCACGGTGGCTTTGCCCCACTCCAGCAAAATCGCCGGGTGATGGTTTTCCGCTTCGGCCAGGTCCGCCACTTTGTTGGTGAAGGCCTGTGCTTCCACAAAGTTTTTGAAGGTGAATACCCGGCGTAATTGTTCCTCGCCATCTACCATCACATCTTCCCAGTCGGGGATGGCGCTCAGCAGCTCCTGTTTCTCCTCGCCGGTCACTTTGGGGGCGTCTGCGCGGCAGGCCTCACAGGCTTGTTGGCTTAGTTTTGTCATGGCTCGTCCTCCTTTTCTGGTTGCTGTGTTCAGCGTGGGTGGCGTGCCCGGTTTTATCAAGTTGGCAGTTGAAATTCCGCCCTCACAAGAATACTGTATATATAAACAGTATTCGGATAATTTCCCATGAGCGAATTACTCAGCAGCCTTCTGCAAGATGCCCGTATCTGGCAGGGCCATAAGCACAGAAAGACCACCCAGCCGGCGGAGTCGACGGGCTATCAGGTGCTGGATAACCAGCTGGGCGGTCTGGGCTGGCCGCGGGGTGCGTTGAGTGAGTGCCTGCTCGACACCTGCGGCATTGGCGAGTTGCACCTGGTACTGCCACTGATGCAACGGATATCCGCCGCCGGCAAAACCATTTTCTGGCTGAATCCGCCGCACACGCCTTACGCTCCCGCCCTCGCCCGTGAAGGGGTAGATCTGGACCACCTGGTGATGATCAACACCCGGGATCAGGGAGATTTTTTATGGACCATGGAAAACTGCCTGCGCTCCCCGGTTACCGGGCTGGTGCTGGCCTGGCCGGGCAAGCTCGCCAGCCGGGATGTCCGGCGCCTGCAACTGGCATCAGAAGCCGGCGGCAATGTGTGCGTGCTGTTCCGTAGCCGCCGGTTTTCAGACCAGAACTCTCCGGCAGCGTTAAGGCTGGAACTGGCCCCCGGTGAACATCAGGAGCTCAAGGTAAATATCATCAAACGCCGCGGCAGCTGGCCGGGCCAGCGTTGCTCCATTGCGCTCGGACACCGGACCAACATTGCTGTTCAGGATTCCTCCCGTGTCGTTCAGGGGCCCTGGCCCGAGGCCCGGGGGTAGCCCTGTGCTCTGGCTTTACCTGCACTTCCCTCACCTGTTGCTGGACCACGTCCGCCGCAGCCAGGATGCCACGGGCGCCCTGGCGATTGTAGACGGTGCCGGGCAAGGCGTTGTTCAGGCCTGCCCCACCGCCCGGGACCTGGGTGTTACCCCGGGTATGCGACTGAAAACGGCCCTCGGCCTGGCTCCGGATCTCAACATTATGCGGGCAGATGCAAAACAGGAGGCCTGGTTGCTGGAGGACCAGGCCCGCTGGCTGTACCACTATGCCGCACACATCACGCTGGCGCCGCCGGATGGATTATGGGCAGAAGTCAGCAGCCTGCAGAAGCTGTATGGCGGTTTGCCGGCCATCTGGCAAACCGTGGAACAGGCGTTAACGGAGCGCCAGCTCACGGCCTGGGTGGCTATTGGCCACACGCCGCTCGCTGCCCGGTTGCTGGCCCATACCGGCAAGGGCGAATGCACGGCAGACAAAGGCCATATCCTGACGGCGCTTGGCAATCTGCCATTACAGGCTGCGGGCTTTGACAAGAAATCCTGCACTCGCCTGCAGCGCCTTGGACTGAACACCCTGGGTGAGGTATTTGCCCTGCCTGCCCCGGAACTGGCCCGGCGGTTATCACCGGAGCTGCTGGCCATTATCCAGAAAATCCAGGGCACCCGGGCTGATCCCAAGGCACCCTGGCGGCCACCCCACACGTTCCGGCAGCGGGCGGATTTTATCCAGGAGGTGGAGCACGCTCAGGGGCTGCTATTCTCGCTGCAGCGGATACTGGCAGAGCTGGAAGAAGACCTGTGCTGGCGCCAGCAGGATACCGACACCCTGCTGTTGGTGTTGCAGCACCGGCATGAAGAGCCCACCCGTTTACGTATCCGCACCACCGGGCCGGAGCACCGGGCCGAGGTTTTTCTGAAACTGATACAGCTGAAGCTGGACCAGCAACCGCTGCGGGCTCCGGTCACCGGCCTTGTTCTGGCGGTTAAACGCTTTACCGGCCGAGAGGCGCCGGGGGGCCAGGATCTGCTGGGCGAAACCCAGGATCTGAACGAGGCCTGGCACACACTGATCAGCCGCCTGCAGGCCCGACTGGGTGAACAGGCCCTCAAGCAACTGGCGCCAATGGACGATCACCGGCCGGAACATGCCTGGTCTGCCAGCGAGGTACGCAAACCCGGCAAACGTCAGGACAGTGCTTCGGTGCAACTCCCCCACCGCCCCTTGTGGCTGTTGAAAGGCCCCCGGCCACTGGATCAAACACCGGTGGCCTGGCACTCCGGCCCGGAACGTATCAGCGGCGGCTGGTGGGATGGCCAGCGGGTACACCGGGATTACTACATCGCCCGGTTACCGGGCGGCGAGTTGGCCTGGGTGTTCCGGGATGTTAACGATGGCTGGTTCATACATGGATGGTTTGGTTAATGGCAGGTAGCTACGCGGAACTCTTCTGTTTCAGCAATTTCACCTTCCTCACCGGGGCCTCACACCCCCATGAGTTGGCGGAACGGGCCCTGGAGCTTGGCTATCACGCCATCGCCATCACCGATGCCTGCTCGGTGGCGGGCATTCCCAGGGCCTGGGCTGCCTTGAAAGACAGCCCGGTAAAGCTGATTACCGGCAGCTGGTTTGTGCTGGAAGATGCCCCGGCCGGCGCGGCCACACCCCGCTTCATCCTGCTGGCCCAGTCCCGCAAGGGCTACGGCCAGCTGTGCCAACTGATCACCACCGGCCGGCGCCGGGCAGAAAAAGGCCAGTACCAGCTGTTTGCCCGGGATATTGAAACCCACGAGCTGGATCACTGCCTGTGCCTGTGGCAACCACCTTCCACGGCGGCGGCCAGCTACCAACAGGCCGTGGCTTGTGGTGAATGGTTGCAGCGGTTGTTTGAACAACGCCTGCGCATTGGCGCTACCCGCACCCTGGAGGCCGGCGAGGAGCAACAGCTAGCCCGGGTACGCGCGCTGGCTGAACACTTACAGCTAGCCGTGGCAGCAACCGGCGAAGTACACATGCACGCCAGGGAACGCCAGCCCCTGCAAGATGTGCTCACCGCCCTGCGCCACCGCGCCACGGTTGAAAACGCCGGCCACTGCCTGTTCCAGAACGGCGAACGCTACCTGCGCCCGCTCCCGGTGCTGCAACGCCTGTTTCCGCCGGCCTGGCTTCAGGAAACCGTAAACATTGCCAACAGCTGCAGCTTCGAGCCCGGCAGCCTGCGCTATGAGTACCCGCCTGATCTTGTACCGGAAGGCGAAACCCCGGCGGCCTACCTCAAACGCCTGACCCGGGAAGGCGAACGTCGCCGTTATCCCGAAGGCACGCCGATGAAAGTGCAGGCGTTAATCCGCAAAGAACTGGGGATGATCTCGGAGCTCAACTACGAGCACTACTTCCTCACCATCCACGACATCGTGGCCTTTGCCCGCAGCCGGGGCATTTTATGCCAGGGGCGAGGATCAGCCGCCAACTCGGCTGTCTGTTACTGCCTGGGCATTACCGAGGTGAACCCGGCTAAGGTCGAGCTGCTGTTTGAACGTTTCATCTCGAAAGACCGGGACGAGCCACCGGATATCGATGTGGATTTCGAGCACCAGCGGCGGGAAGAGGTCATCCAGTACATCTACCAGCGCTACGGCCGGGAACGGGCAGCTCTGGCCGCCACGGTCATCCGCTACCGCTACCGCAGTGCCATCCGGGATGTGGGCAAGGCACTGGGTTTTGATGCCGCCCTGGTGGAGAAACTGCTGGATGGCATCGACTGGCGCGACAAAACCACCAACTGGCGCCAGCAGATACTGGACAAGGGGCTCACCCGCAACCCGAAAGTGGCGGAGCAGTTCTTTACCCTGGTGAACACCTTACTGGGCTTTCCCCGCCACCTGTCTCAGCACGTAGGCGGTTTTGTTATCAGCGCAGGGCCACTGGCGGAACTGGTGCCGGTGGAAAACGCCGCCATGGAAGGCCGCACGGTCATCCAGTGGGATAAGGACGACCTGGAAAGCCTGGGCCTGATGAAAGTGGATGTACTGGCTCTGGGCATGCTCACCGCCATCCGCAAGGCACTGGAGCTGATCAGCGAAGAAAAAGGCCAGGCCTTCACCATGCAGGATGTGCCCCAGGAAGACCCGGACACCTACGCCATGCTGCAAAAAGGCGACAGCATCGGCGTATTCCAGGTGGAATCCCGGGCCCAGATCAACATGCTCCCGCGCCTGAAACCGGAAACCTTCTACGACCTGGTGATCGAAGTCGCCATCGTGCGCCCCGGCCCCATTCAAGGCGATATGGTGCACCCCTATTTGCGCCGCAAACACGGCCTGGAACCCGTCGAATTCCCCAACGATGCCGTCCGGCAGGTACTGGAGCGCACATTGGGCGTGCCCATATTCCAGGAACAGGTGATCAAACTGGCCATGGTCGCCGCCGGCTTTACCGGAGGCGAGGCCGACAAACTGCGCCGGGCCATGGCCGCATGGAAATCCCACGGGGACTTAACCCCGTTCCGGGACAAGCTCATCACCGGCATGCTCGAACGGGGCCATGATCCGGACTTTGCCGAGCGCCTGTACCAACAGATCTGCGGCTTCGGCGGCTACGGCTTCCCGGAATCACACGCCGCCAGCTTCGCTTTACTGGTCTACGTCTCCGCCTGGATAAAACGCCACCACCCGGCCGCCTTCTACTGCGCCCTGCTCAACAGCCAGCCCATGGGCTTCTACTCCCCCAGCCAACTGGTACAGGACGCCCAACGCCACAAGGTCACCGTACTGGCACCAGACGTAAACCACAGCCACCGTGAACACACCCTGCAAGGCCCGGAAAAACACCTGCGCCTTGGCCTCCGGATTATTCAGGGACTGTCTTCCAGCGGCGCCGACCGTATCCACCAGAACCGCCCGAAAAACGGCTACCAAAGCGCCGCCGAACTGCGCACCCGCGCCGGCCTCAACCAACGCGACATGGAACTCCTCGCCGGCGCCAACGCCATGCCCGGCTTTACCAGCAACCGCCACCAGGCCTACTGGCAACTGCTCGAACACGAAGAACCGGCAGAACTCTTCGCCAACGAAACCATGGCAGACTACCAACCCGAACCCTGCCACCTGCTCCCGGAACCCACCGAAGGCCAGAACGTCCTCGCAGACTACAGCAGCCAAGGCTTAACACTACAAAGACACCCCCTCGCCCTGCTCCGCGAACAAGGCCACCTGAGCTACTGCCTCACCGCCGACCAACTAAAAACCACCCGCCCCGGCATCCCCGTACAGGTCGCCGGCCTGGTCACCGGCCGCCAACGCCCCGGCACCGCCTCCGGCGTCACCTTCGTCACCCTCGAAGACGAAACCGGCAACATCAACGTCGTCGTCTGGCTCGAAACCGCCCGAAGACAACGCAAACCGTTACTCACCGCCCGCTTGTTACACGTGAAAGGCGTGATCGAAAAAGAGGGAGACATCGTTCATGTCATGGCCGGCAAGCTGTCTGACCTGAGCCACCTGATTAACTCGTTACCAGTTAGCTCCAGAGATTTTCACTGATCACCCGAGAACGAACACCACAAGGCAAATTTTTCTGCACTCTTATGACTTACAGTTCGGAGTTCAGAAGCATCGGGGTGGCGGGGCCTTCCAAAAATGTGCGGAGCCATGGATGGCGGAGCAGAAGCGCCACA
>NZ_DFLY01000019.1:0-17164 GCF_002375525.1 Marinobacter sp. UBA3607
GGTTCATCGCGCTTTACCGGGAAATGCTGCTTTTATCTTCAGAAAGAAGTAGTCGTTATCCCGGTAGCCGTAGGCCACCCGCTTGATCACCTTGATCTTGTTGTTCATTCCCTCCAACACACTGGTGTTCAGCCGGTAGACCGCGCTGGCGATAATGCCGTCGACGTAGCCCTTGAGGCGCCTGGCAAACTGCTGCACGGGGGCCAGCCCACTACTCATAGCCAGATTTAGCCAGTCTTGCCAGCGTTGTCTGGCATCGGCCTCTGAGGGAGCGTACCAGAGCTCTTTGAGCTGGTCTTTCAGGACGTAGACAGTCATCAGGGGCTGGTTGGCTTGCAGCAGTTCTTCGAGCTTCAGAGCCTGCTCATCCTTGAGGTTGCCTCGGTTTCTGAGCAACAGCCAGCGACTTCGTTTCACTACTTTGCGAGCCGGCTTGTCGTGTCGAAGCTGATTGGCCTGATCGACCCGGACACGGTCAATCACTTCCCGTCCGAACTTTGCTACAACGTGGAACAGGTCATAGACCACCCGTGCTTGTGGGCAGTGGTGCTGAACTTCCAGGTCCATGGCGGTATTCATATCCATCGCCACGGCTTCGATCTGGCCACAGGTTTCCGGCCCCAGCCATTCAAAGAAGGGGCGTACCGCTGCTCGACTGCGGCCTTCTCCAACCCAGAGGACTTGTTGAGTATCCGCATCAATCGCCACGGTGGCGTAGCGGTGTCCCTTGAACAAGGCGAACTCATCCATGATCAGTCGACGAATCCGGCGTTTATCTGGCTCAGTCACTTCTCGTTTGAGGCGCCGATGGTCGATGGCCTTGACCGTATGCCAATGCAACCCTAGCAGCGTTGCCACATGTTGGATCGGCATCAGTCGTACCAGGGATTCAATCCAACTGACCATGCCTGCCGTCAGACGCTGTCGCCCTGGTAACCAGCGAATCTGTTCAAGCTTGGGGCCACAGGTCGTACAACGAACTCGGCGAACTGGCACGTCCAGCCAGACACGGTATTGGAACAGGTCGCGTTCTCGGACTCGTCGGGTGCTGATGTCATGGATGGCAAGCGTGTGCTGATTACAACCACTGCAGCATGGCAAGTAATCGTCGGCAGGTTGCAGTCGGATGAGCAGAGATTGAGCGTCAATCTGGGCATACGATTCTATCGTGAATCCTTCCCAGAACAGGGCAAGAGGATTAGCATTCATAGGGACGGCGGTGAGTCGGTCAGGTTTGTTGTTTTGGCGAACTCAAAACTAACCGGTTTTACCGCCGTCTCCTACTTTTTCACGCTAACCCGCGATGAACCAAAAAAGCCGCCCGTGAAGCGTTGTTCAGGGGCGGTTTTTTTTCAACAGCAGATCAGAGGTTGCTGTCGAGGAAGGCGGCCAGCTGTGACTTGGACAGGGCACCTACCTTGGTGGCGTCGACATTGCCGTTCTTGAACAGCATGAGGGTCGGAATGCCACGAATGTTGAACTTGGGCGGGGTCTGCTCGTTTTCGTCGATGTTCAGCTTGCAGACTTTGAGCTTGCCTTCGTATTCGTCGGCGATCTCTTCCAGAACCGGTGCGATCATCTTGCACGGGCCACACCACTCGGCCCAGTAATCTACCAGTACCGGAACGTCGGATTTCAGTACGTCCTGTTCAAAGGAAGCGTCGGTGACATTAACGATATTTCCGCTCATTACCTTTTCCTGATTCAGGCGCTCCCGGGCCGTTCTTGCCGGCCCCGGCGGAGTCGCTGTTGACTGTAGCAAACGGACTTTTCCGAAAGGGAAAATCCCGCCTGCCCGGATTTCGTTAGACGGATACTTTACGCGATTGGCCGCCTGAATGTGAAGCGGGAAGTATCCCGCTCAGGGTTGATTCGTGTCAGTAATGACCGCAGTCCGTTACTGACACACCCCTGTTTCTTCACTTATAGTACGACCAAGTTCACACCACACAGGATTCCTACCAACGTGACGGCCACCTCCAACGCCGAGAACGCAACAACCGCACCGGACATGCTGGCAGCCATTGATATGGGCTCCAACAGTTTTCACATGGTCGTGGCCCGCCTGGTGCACGGCGAAATCCGCACGGTGGAAAAAATGGGCGAGAAGGTTCAGCTCGGCGCTGGCCTGGACCAGTACAACCGCCTGACCGAGGCCGCCCAGCAACGGGCGCTGGAGTGCCTGAGCCGGTTTGCCCAGCGGCTTCAGGGCATGCCTGCGGCGGGGGTGCAGATTGTCGGCACCAACGCCTTGCGGGTGGCACGCAACGCCCACGAGTTTATTGCCCGGGCGGAGGACGTCCTGGGTTATCCGGTGGAAGTGATTGCCGGCCGGGAAGAAGCCCGCCTGATCTATCTGGGGGTATCCCACACCCTGGCGGACGATTCCGGTAAACGGCTGGTGATTGATATCGGTGGCGGCAGCACCGAGTTTATTATCGGCCAGCGCTTCGAGCCCCAGGAACTGGAAAGCCTGCACATGGGCTGCGTATCGTTCCGCAACCGCTATTTCCCGGACGGCAAGATCAGCCGCCGGCAAATGGACAAGGCCATTATCCACGCCGAGCAGGAACTGCAGAATATCCGCCAGCACTACCGGCAGGTGGGCTGGCAAAGCGCCGTAGGCTCCTCCGGGTCGATCAAGGCCATCGCCAATGTGCTGGCCGCCCTGAAGATTACCGATGGCACCATTACCCGCACCGCCATGGAAGAGCTGCGCAAGCGGCTGGTGGATATGGGTAAGGTGGAAAAACTGGCCGAGCTGGGTGTCCGGCAGGATCGCCAGAGCATCTTCCCGGCAGGCTTTGCCATTCTGCTGGCCGCCTTCCGGTCACTGGACATCGACGCCATGACCTTCGCCGACGGCGCCCTGCGCGAAGGCCTGCTGTACGACATCGTCGGGCGTATCCAGCATGAAGATGTGCGGGAGCGGACCATTTCCGCACTGCAGGAACGCTACCATGTCGACCAGGCCCACGGTGCCGCCGTTGAGCAGACCGCCATGGCCGCCTGGGAGCAGGTAGGCGACCAGTGGGGCCTGCGCACCGATGCTGACGAAGATGTGTTGCGCTGGGCCTGCCGGCTGCACGAAATCGGCCTGACCATTTCCCACAGCCAGTACCACAAGCACGGCGCCTACCTGCTGCGTTACTCTGACCTGCCGGGCTTTACCCAGCAGTTCCAGAAAGACCTGGCCACCCTGGTGCGCGGCCACCGGCGTAAATTTTCAGCGGCGGTATTTGAAGGCATCGAGCCGGAAGACAAGCCCCGGCTGCGTTACCTGTGTGTGCTGGTCCGGCTTGCGGTGCTGATCCAGCATCCCCGCAACCTGGAGCAACCGCCGGAATTCGCCCTGCACGGCCACGAGAACAAACTGGTGGTGGAACTTCCCCAGGGCTGGCTGGACAACCGGCCGTTGACCCTGGCCGACCTGAAAAACGAGCGGGATTACCTGGCCCGGCAGGATTTCGTGCTGGAGATCAGCGGCCGCTGAGGCTGGCACTCAGCCGGCCAGTTCTGCCTCCAGGTTTTCGACGGTTTCACTGACCTCCAGCCACTCGGCTTCCACATCGTCCAGTTCCCGCTTCAGGCCGGTCTGCTGTGCCAGCAGCTCCTTCAGCTTCACCTTGGCGCTATCGTCGTAGATAGCCGGATCGGACAACTGCTGTTCGACCCCGGCCAGCTCCTGCTGAAGCTGCTCCATGCGGGTTTCCAGGTTTCCCTGCTTCTTGCGCCAGGGGCTCAGTTTCTGGCGCAACTCGGCTTCCTGACGCTTGCGGGCCTTACGCTCATCGGCGGTCAGGGCGGTGGCCCCGGCGGCAACCTTGTTGTCGGTCGCCTGTTCGATTACCTCACGTTTCGGAGGCTCGTCGTCGTCCTTGCGGCGTTCCGCCAGCCAACGCTCGTAGTCTTCCAGGTCGCCGTCGTATTCCTGCACCGCGCCGTCTGACACCAGCCAGAACTGGTCCACGGTGTTGCGCAGCAGATGCCGGTCGTGGGACACCACCACAATGGCACCGTCGAAGTTCTGCAGGGCCATGGTCAGGGCCTGGCGCATTTCCAGGTCCAGGTGGTTGGTGGGCTCATCCAGCAGCAACAGGTTGGGTTTCTGCCAGGCAATGATCGCCAGCGCCACCCGGGCCTTCTCGCCACCGGAGAAAGAGCGGATCGGGCTCAGGGCCTCGTCACCGTGGAAATCAAAGCCGCCCAGGAAGTTTCTTACCTGCTGTTCGGAGGCCCTTGGCGCCAGGCGCTGCAGGTGCAGGAACGGGCTGGCGTCCAGGTCCAGCGATTCCAGCTGGTGCTGGGCGAAGTAACCGATGGCCAGGTGTTCACCACAGGTTCGCTCACCGGCAAGCAGCGTACCGGTGCCACGCAGTGCATCCATAAAGGTGGACTTGCCGGCGCCGTTCGGGCCCAGCAGGCCGATCCGGGACCCCGGCAACAGGGTGACGTTAATATTCCGCAGGATCGCGGTATCGCCATGGCCGGCCACCCCGTGGCGGATCGACAACAAGGGATTGGATACCTTGTCGGCCATGGGGAATTCGAAGCTGAACGGCGAATCTACATGGGCCGGGGCAATCCGCTCCATGCGCTCCAGTGCCTTGACCCGGCTCTGGGCCTGCTTGGCCTTGGTGGCCTTGGCCTTGAACCGGTCAATAAAGCGCTGGATTTCGGCAATCCGGGCCTGCTGGCGCTCGAAGCCCGCCTGCTGCTGGGCCAGCCGCTCGCTGCGCTGAACCTCAAAGGCGGAATAGTTGCCGGTGTAGAGCACCAGTTTCTTCTGGTCGAAATGCACCAGGTGGGTGGCCACCCGATCCATGAAATCCCGGTCGTGGGAGATAAACAGCAGGGTGCCGGAGTAGCGGCGCAGCCAGTTCTCCAGCCACAGGCAGGCGTCCAGGTCCAGGTGGTTGGTGGGCTCATCCAGCAGCAACAGGTCTGACGGGCGCATCAGCGCCTGGGCCAGGTTCAGCCGGATGCGCCAGCCCCCGGAAAACGCCGATACCGGCCGCTCCGCATCGCTGTCGGCAAAGCCCAGGCCCCGCAACAGGGCTTCTGCCCTCCGTGGAGCAGACCAGGCTTCGTGCAGGTCCAGCTCGCCGTGAGCGTGGGCGATGGCGTGGTCATCGCCCCGGGCTTCGGCCTCGGCCAGTTCCCGTTCCAGCCGGCGCAGTTCGAAATCACCATCCAGGATAAAATCCCGGGCCGAGCGTGCCGAGGCTTCGACTTCCTGCGCCATATGGGCAATCCGGCAACCGCCGGGCAAGGATGCACCACCCTGCTCCGCCGCCAGCTGCCCCAGTAACAGCTTGAATAAACTGGACTTACCGGCGCCGTTGGCGCCCACAATGGCCACCCGCTGGCCGGGTTGAACTGTCAGGTTGACGTTTTCTAGCAACCAGACGCCGCCTCGTTGTAAACTGAGATCGGTTATCGTTAACATAGATTTACTTTATCCATGGAATTCTGCCGGAACGCGCCCTGCCATGACCGCTTGCCAGCCTGAACCGCTGAATCTGCCGGTAACAATGGAACCGGATAACCCACTCTGGCGTTATGCACTGGCCTGTTGGCGAAACCCCGGGCTGGCCCAGGGCTGCCTGGAGCTTCAGAAGCAGGGCTGGAGTGTTACCCGAATTTTATGCGCCGCGTGGCTGGGCGTGAACGGGCGCGTGTTCACTGGTATCGAGGACGCTAAGGTAACAGAGTGGCGCGACCGTGTAACCGGTAGCATCCGGTCGGCGCGAAAATCCATTCCCCGGCACCATGAAGACTGCCGGCAACTGCGGGAAGCCCTGGCCAGCGCCGAATTACAGGCGGAACAAACGGAACTGGCCCTGGCCTGGCAATCCATCATGACCTTGAATCCGGAGACCGGCACCATGCAAGACACCACCGCTGCCATCCTGCGAAACCTGGATGTGGCAGCCCCGGCCCGGACACCGGAGCCCGATCAGATGAATCAATTACACACACTGGCTGCACAGCTGGCCGATACTGCCCGGGGAGACAGTCAGCCATGTTCATGAAATGGCTGATTCGCCTGGCCTTTCCGGCACTGGGCCTGCTGTTGCTGCTGATGTTTTTCGGCCTGGGCGACCCGGAGACGGTATCCAAACCCACGGCAGAGAAAAAACCTGAAGAGGTGCCCCGCTTCGAGGGCCTGCTGCCCTCACCCATTCCGGTAGAGGGCCCCGACATTGTATTCAAGTGGCAGGATACCGAAGGCAACTGGCACTACGCCGACCAGCCTCCGGAGCAGGGCTCCTGGAACGCCCTGGCCATCGACCGGCCGAGCCAGACACCCCAGGCCACAGGCGCCGATTCCGCCAACGACTGGCAGGCACCCTACCGCGCACCGTTCAGCCTCAATGGCTCCACCGACAGCAACGGTTCCTGACCTCCCCGGACAACTCCCTTACCACATGTTCAGTGGCATACTGGCGACGAACCCGTTACCTTGTCTTTCTTAACAAATCCAATAGGGCCCGGCGCCCTGATACACGTGTAAAGGACGGAAATATGAAGAAAACCCTGTTAGCTGTTGCCATGACCGGCCTGGTTGCCGGTTGCTCCAATTCCCAGGAACCGGCCAAGGACCCTGCCCTGGAGTCCACTCCGGAAAAGGTCAGCTACGGCATGGGCCTGGTACTGGGCGAGCGCATGGGCAACGACCTGCCGGACCTGCAGATGGAGCAATTTCTTCAGGGTATCCAGCACGGCCACGCCGGCGATGAAGATGCCAAGCGCCTGAGCCGCGAGGAAATCCAGGAAGCTCTGATGGCGTATCAGCAGGATATGCAGGCCCAGCAGGAGCAGCAGGTCGAGGAACTGGCCCAGAAGAACCAGGCAGCCGGTGAGGCGTTCCTGGCTGAAAACAGCGAGCGTGACGGCGTAGAGACCACCGAGTCCGGCCTGCAGTACGAAGTCATTGAAGAAGGCAATGGCACTCAGCCGACCGCCGAAGACCAGGTGCAGGTGCATTACACCGGCGAGCTGATCAATGGTGAGGTTTTCGACAGCTCCCGTGAGCGCGGCCAGCCTGTCACCTTCGGCCTGAACCAGGTTATTCCGGGCTGGACCGAAGGCCTGCAGCTGATGAGCGAAGGCGCCCGTTACAAGCTGTACATCCCGTCAGACCTGGCCTACGGCCCGGGCGGCAACCAGGCGATCGGCCCCAACGAAGTGCTGGTGTTTGATGTGGAACTGCTGGCAGTGAATCCGGGCGAAGAATAAACAAAGGCCCTGAACAGCAAAAAACCGGCCTGATTGCCCAGGCCGGTTTTTTTATGATTCGGTTGTTGACCCTGCCCGGATCAGGCGGATGCCATTTTGCCGGCGTGGGCGTTGTGCAGGTGTTCGATCAGGAAATCTTCCAGCTCGAACCGGCTCTCAAGTACTTCGCCAAGCTTCGAGACTTCTTCAAACAGGAAGCTCACATCCTGTTCGGTCAGGATGCGGCCATCCACGTTGTCATTGAAGTTCAGCGCCACTTCCGTGGTTTCCTGGATGCGGGGATACACCTTGGCCGCCAGTTCTTCGCCACCGTCGTTGAATTCCCGGGCTTCGCGGATCAGCTGCTCGTAGATTTCAAAATGGCCGGTCGATACATAGTCCACCAGCACTTCGCACAGGCGAATAAACTTTTCCCGGAGCATGTCGGTTTGCGAGTAATCCGTCAGCGCTGACAGCTCACAGTAATGAACCAGCAGTTCCTGGCGCTCTTTCAGCCAACGGTCGATCAGCTCGCTGACGCCACCCCAACGCTCCCTGGCATTCCGGCAATTCTCCAACATGACGCCTGTCTCCCCTCAGTCTTTACGTCAGGCAACCAAGTTACCCCATGGCTGCAGCCTGCCGCAACCGTTTCAGCTATTCACCCAGTTTTTGGGTTGGTAGCTCCGGAACATGACAAACAAGCCAACCAGAATGACCAGGCTGAAGAACACAGCGGTCCAGCCCGGAATACTCAGACCCAGAAAACGCCAGACCACGGCTGCACAGTCTCCGGTGCCTTTGAGGGCGGTCTGCAGCACTTCAAACCAGGGCAGGACTTCGAGCATGTAATCCACTGAGGGGCCGCAGGCTGGCACCTGGTCTTCCGGCAGGCTTTGCAGCCATAACTGCCGTCCGGCTACGCCAAGCCCGGCACCGGCACTGAGCACCATCAGGAAGCCGTAAACCCGGTTACCGAAACCTTTGGGACCATGCAGGAATGCCAGCAAGCTGACCAGCCCGGCACCCATAAAGCCGAAGCGCTGCAACCAGCACAAGGGACAGGGTTCAAGCCCCATCACGTGCTCCATGTAGAAGGCCACCGCAAGCAGCCCGGCGCACACCAGAAATACAAGACCGAAAATCCATCTGCTCGTCAAAACACTACCCCGCATCACAGTTAGGGACTGCACGAAAACTCAGTGAGCAATCCTACCCCATGACGCGGGCAGAGCATAAGCGGTTAAAGCAAAAGGGGAAGAAAAATCGGGGATCAGGCGATGCGGGCAAACAGATCGTCGTCGCCCTGCTGGCCACCGGCCTGCACGGCTTCACCGGCGTCGTCCCAGCCGGCCTCCCAGGCCGCAATCACAACGTCACCGCGATAGGGGCAGCGGGTTTTGTCCATACCCATGGAACCGGCCATGTGACCCTGCCGATACGCCTTGTTCAAGGCTTCCACGTCCCATCCGAGTTTGATGTCTCTTGCCACGGTACAGCCTCCCTTACCTGATGTTAATAAACGTAACAACAGGTAAGGGAGGCGGCAAGCGGCAAAAGCACTTTCTGTGAGTCAGGTCGCTTTCAGGCTTTCAGATAGTCTTCCAGGAATTCGGAGAACGGCTGGGTATCGGCCGCTTCCAACGCCTGCTGCTCCGCCAGCGATTCCCGGGTCATGGCCTGGTAGGCCGACAGCACATCCGGCGCCAGAGTCTCATTACGGAGGGTTTGCTGATGCTGGCGGGACATTTCCAGGGTCCAGTCCCGGTGGCCAAGGCCGGACGCACTCATAGCATCGAGCACCCGGGCAGAAGGTACCGCCCAGTCTGAGCCCTGTAGCTTGTCGCGCTGTGCAGCCAGGGCGTTGCGGTAGGTCTCACCCTGCTCCCAGCCGTCCAGTTGTTCCGCCAGCGGCTGCAGCCGGTCCAGCAGTTCCCGGGCGGCGTTGCCGACAGGCACCCGTTCGCCGTTTGCCCGGCACAGGGCCAGTTCCTGCCAGCGGCCGGAAGCCACGACATCCTTGTAGTTGTCATCCAGCCGCTCGCATTCTTCGTCGCCAATACGCGGCGAGTCGGTCAGCAGGCAATCGAGCAGGAACAGGTCCAGGAAATCAACCTGCGCCTGGTTCACGCCGACCGGCGAGAAAGGATCGAGGTCCAGGCAACGCACTTCGATGTACTCCACGCCCCGGGCATCCAGCGCCTGTATCGGCTTTTCGCCCCGTTCGGTGGTGCGTTTCGGGCGCACCGCGCTGTAATACTCGTTCTCAATCTGCAGCACGCTGGTGTTGATCTGGATGAACTCGCCATCGCGCTGGGTGCCGATGGCCTCATAGGCCGGCCAGTTGGTGTGGATGGCGCGGTCCAGGGTGCGGGTGTAGGTGGCCAGTTCGTTGAAACAGATATTCAGGGAGGCCTGGGCATTGTTGTGGTAGCCCAGATCGCCCATGCGCAGGGAGGTCGCATACTGGCCGTGCCAGGTGCGGTCGTCGAAGCGGCTGAGATCGTACTTCATGTTGGCAACGAAGCTGGAATCCAGCGCCGGAGACGCCCCGAACAGCAACATCAGCAGCCAGCTGCGGCGGCGGAAGTTGCGGATCAGCCAGAAGTACTGGTCGGATTTGAAATCCTGCAGGGAATCGCTGTTGCCCGTGACTTCCTGCCACTTCTGCCAGAAGCTGTCGGGCAGCGACAGGTTGTAGTGGGCACCGGCAATGCTCTGCATCACCCGGCCATAGCGCACCGCCAGTCCCTGACGATAAACATGCTTGAGCTGGCCGATGTTGGAACGGCCATACTCGGCGATGGGAATGCTCTGGTCGCCATCGATTTCGCAGGGCATGCTGGCGGCCCAGAACACTTCGTCACCCAGGTTCTGCTGCACATAACGGTGGGTGTCCCGCAGGGATGCAAGCATGGCACCGGTGCTGTTGAACACCGGGGTAATCAGCTCCAGCAGGGCTTCGGAGTAGTCGGTGGTAATCCGCCCATGGGTCAGGGCAGAGCCCAGAGCCTCCGGATGGGGCGTCTGGGCGATGAAGCCGTTGGCATCCACCCTCAGACCTTCTTTCTCGACACCTTTCAGAAAACCGTTCCAGTCACTGGCGGCAAACTGCTGAAGCAGGGAATGGCGGGAATCTGCCATGATTGGCTCCTGTTGAAGCGGCTACCCTTGCGTGGGGCAGCCGCCATTGATTCAAGGAAGTAGTTTAACGGCCGCCTTTACGGGCAGAGGCCAGTGCCTGTGCCAGCGCGCCAGCCATGGCACCCTGCGCAGGCTGGGAACCCTGGCCGCCACGGGGCTTGCGCTCGTTACCGCGGCCACCACTGCGATCGGCGCCACGGGCCGGCTTGGACGACGCCTCGGCACCGGGCTGGTCATCCATACGCATGGACAGGGCAATCCGTTTACGGGGAATGTCCACTTCCATCACTTTAACCTTAACGATATCACCCGCCTTCACCACTTCGCGCGGATCTTTGACGAAAGTATGGGACAAGGCAGAGATATGTACCAGACCGTCCTGGTGCACGCCGATGTCCACGAACGCGCCGAAGTTGGTCACGTTGGTGACGGAGCCTTCCAGCACCATGCCCGGCTTCAGGTCGTTCAGGGTTTCCACCCCTTCCTCGAAGTGGGCGAAACGGAATTCCGGACGCGGGTCCCGGCCCGGCTTTTCCAGCTCGGAGATGATATCTTTCACTGTGGGCAGGCCGAACTGCTCGGTCACGTAATCCTGCGGGTTGAGGCTGCGCAGGAACGCAGAGTCGCCAATAATGTCGTCCACTTTCTTGCCGTTGCGCTGGGCAATGGCTTCCACCACGCCATAGGCTTCCGGGTGCACAGACGAGCGGTCCAGCGGGTTATCGCCACCGGCAATGCGCAGGAAGCCGGCAGCCTGTTCGAAGGTGCGCTCACCCAGCCGGGAGACTTTCATCAACTGCTTGCGGCTGACGAACTTGCCGTTCTGGTTGCGGAAATCGACGATGTTCTGGGCAATGCTCTGATTCAGGCCGGACACCCGGGTGAGCAACGGCACAGACGCGGTGTTCAGGTCTACCCCTACCCCGTTTACACAGTCTTCCACCACCGCATCCAGGCTGCGGGATAACTGAACCTGGGACACATCATGCTGGTACTGGCCCACGCCGATGGACTTGGGCTCAATTTTCACCAGCTCTGCCAGCGGGTCCTGCAAACGGCGGGCAATGGACACTGCACCCCGGATGGTGACGTCCAGGTCCGGCAGCTCCCTGGAGGCAAATTCGGAAGCCGAGTAAATCGACGCACCGGATTCATTCACCACAATGCGGGCCAGCTTCAGTTCCGGGTAACGCTTGCAAAGGTCGCCCACCAGCTTCTCGGTTTCCCGGGACGCAGTGCCGTTACCGATGGCTACCAACTCAATCTTGTACTTCTGGCACCAGGCCGCCAGCTGGGCAATGGAGGGCTCCCACTGATTTTTGGGCGCATGGGGGTAAATCGCGCCGTGGTCGACCACCTGGCCGGTGCCATCAATCACCGCCACTTTCACACCGGTACGCAGGCCGGGGTCCAGGCCCAGGGTCGGGCGCGGGCCGGCAGGAGCCAGTAACAGCAGGTCTTTCAGGTTGGCGGCAAACACGTTGATGGCTTCGGCTTCAGCGGCTTCGCGTACCTGGGACATCAGGTCGGTTTCAATCTGGGTAGAGAGCTTCACCCGCCAGGTCCAGCGCACCACCTCGCCCAGCCATTTGTCGGCGGCACGGCCGTTGTCGCGAATGCGCCAGTGGGCGGCGATGCGCTGCTCCGCCGGATGGGGCTGGCGGCGGTCGTCTTCGGCATCACCCATCACAAGGCTGTAGGCCAGGATGCCTTCATTGCGGCCACGCAGAATGGCCAGGGCCCGGTGCGAAGGAACCTTCTTCAGCGGCTCGATGTGGTCGAAGTAATCGCGGAATTTCGCACCTTCGTTTTCCTTGCCTTCCACCACGCTGACCTTCAGCTGGCCTTCCTGCCACACGAAATCCCGCAGCGCGCCCAGCAGCTCGGCATCTTCGGCAAAGCGCTCCATCAGGATGTAGCGGGCGCCATCAAGCGCAGCCTTGGTGTCGTCAATGCCGGCTTCGGTATTCAGGTAGCCGGCAGCGGTGGCTTCCGGGTCCAGTGTGGGGTCATCAAACAGGGCGTCCGCCAGCGGTTCCAGCCCCGCCTCCTTGGCAATCTGGGCCTTGGTGCGCCGCTTGGGCTTGTAGGGCAGGTACAGGTCTTCCAGGCGGTTCTTGGTGTCTGCCGCCTCGATGGCCGTGCGCAGCTCGTCGGTCAGCTTGCCCTGCTCCTCGATGCTGTTGAGGATAGTGCCCCGGCGGTCTTCCAGCTCCCGCAGGTAACGCAGCCGCTCTTCCAGGGTACGCAGCTGGCTGTCGTCCAGGGAGCCGGTGATTTCTTTCCGGTAACGGGCAATAAACGGAACGGTGGCACCTTCATCCAGCAGGGCGACTGTGGCGTTTACCTGCTGCTCACGTACGCCGAGTTCATCAGCAATGCGCCGGGAGATACTGTTCATGCGACCTCTGTTATCTTGCTTACAAAATTAATGGGCAAAGGTACAGCGGCTTGGTGTTGCAGGCAAGCTGGATGCGGCGTGGTGGTGTAGAATAGCCGGACGCAACACTCACCCCGGTTTATTCTCTGGCGTCTTTATCGTGAACAAGCTCAACCCCAGACAGCGCGAAGCGGTTCGCTACGCCGACGGCCCCCTGCTGGTGCTGGCGGGCGCCGGCAGTGGCAAGACCAGCGTGATCACCCGCAAGATCGCCTACCTGATTGAAGAACTGGGCATTCCGGGCCGGCACATTGCCGCCGTCACCTTTACCAACAAGGCCGCCCGGGAAATGAAAGAGCGGGTCGGGCGCATTGTGGACCGGGGCAAAACCCGGGGGCTGATTGTCTCCACCTTCCACAACCTGGGCCTGAACATGATCCGGGAGGAGCATGCCCACCTGGGTTATCACCCCGGCTTCTCCATCTTCGATGCCGAAGATGCCAAGGCCCTGCTGCAAGACCTGATGCTGCGCGAAGCCAGCGCCGAGGCCGGTGACGAGCTGAACGATGTGCAGATGACCATCTCGTCCTGGAAGAATGCCATGCGCAGCCCCTCCGAGGCCTACAGCAAGGCGGCAGACGAGCGTGAGCAGCGCATTGCCATCGTTTACAGGCACTACAACGAATACCTGAAAGCCTACAACGCGGTAGATTTTGACGACCTGATCCTGCTGCCGGTGCAGCTGTTCCGGGACAACCCGGAGGTGCTGGCCAAGTGGCGCCGGAAAATCCGCTACATGCTGGTGGATGAGTACCAGGACACCAACGTGTGCCAGTACGAGCTGGTGAAACAACTGGTGGCCGAGCGGGCCGCGTTTACCGTGGTGGGCGATGATGACCAGTCCATCTACGCCTGGCGCGGCGCCCGGCCGGAAAACCTGGCCCAGCTGAAGGAAGACTTCCCGAGCCTGAAAATCGTCAAACTGGAGCAGAACTACCGTTCCACCAGCCGGATCCTGCGCTGCGCCAACACGGTGATTGCCAACAATCCCCACGTGTTCGAGAAAGCCCTGTGGAGCGACCACACCGTGGGTGACGAAATCCGCATCATACGTTGCCGCAACGAAGACGCCGAGACCGAGCGGGTGGCCACCGAAATTCTCGACCAGAAGCTGAAGAACGGCCTGGATTTCAAGGATTTCGCCGTTCTTTACCGGGGCAATCACCAGGCCCGACTGCTGGAGATGAAGCTGCAGGCCTACCAGATTCCCTACCGCATCTCCGGCGGCCAGTCGTTCTTCTCCAAGAACGAGATCAAGGATGCGATGTCGTACCTGCGGCTGATGATCAACCCGGACGACGATGCCGCCTTCCTGCGGGTGGTGAACGTGCCGCGCCGGGAAATCGGCCCGCGCACCCTGGAGCAACTCAGCCACTATGCCCGCTCCCGCAACGTCAGCCTGTTCAAGGCGCTGGGGGATATGGGTGCGGAAACTCACGTAACCGAGAAAGGCCTGGACCGGCTGCGCCGGTTCGCCCACTGGGTAGACAAGACCTGCGAGCGCCTGTTCTCGGAAGACCCGATTCCGGTGATCAAGCAGCTGTTCACCGACATCGAATACGAAGAGTGGCTGCACCAGCATTCCGGCAGCCCGAAACAGGCCGAACGGCGCATGGAGAACATCTGGTACCTGGTGGAGTCCATCCAGCGCATGCTGGACGACGGCAAGGGCACGGCCGACGAGATCGGCATCGAGGATGCCATCGCCAAGCTGGTGCTGCGCGACATGATGGAGCAGCGGGAAGAGGAAGACGACAGCGACAAGGTTCAGCTGCTGACCCTGCATGCTTCCAAGGGCCTGGAGTTCCCCCACGTATTCATTATGGGCCTGGAAGAGGAGATCCTGCCGCATCGGAGCAGCATAGAGGAAGGCAATGTAGAGGAAGAACGGCGCCTGATGTATGTAGGCATCACCCGGGCCCGGGAAACCCTGGCGCTGACCTATGCTGCCTCACGCAAGCAATACGGGGAAAAACTGGAGACCATTCCCAGCCGGTTCCTGGATGAACTGCCGGAAGACGATGTGAAATGGGAGGGGCTGGGCGAATCAGACCAGCAGGCCAACCAGAAAAAGGGCAAGGCCACTCTCAGCGCCCTGATTGGCGACCTGGGCCTGTAAAACGACAAAACCCCGCACGAGCGGGGTTTTGTGTCACAAGCCAGGGATTACTGACTTGATTCCACCATGTGTTCAACGGCGGCAACAATTTCTTCATCAGAACAGCTGGCACAGGCACCTTTCGGCGGCATGGCGTTAAAGCCGTTGATGGCATGGCTGATCAGGGTTTCCAGGCCCTGCTCGATGCGGGGCGCCCACTGGTCGGCATTGCCCACAATCGGCGCACCGGCAGCACCGGTGGCGTGACAAGCAGTACAGGCGGAGTTATAAACGTCGCTGCCGGAACGCGGGCCTGAGCTGGCAGCCTGGGCAGGGGCGGCAACCGCCTCACCACACTCTTCACCTTGCAGGCACACTTCACCAACGGGCTTGATGCGGTCACGGATTTCGTCTTCAACACTTGCTACTGCGGCGCCGGCGGCCAGGCCAAAACCAAGCAGAACTACAGCCAGGACTCTCTTCATCTTCACAATGCACCTCGCATTTGAGCGTTATAATCTTTCGGTCGCCGCATTATAGCGACTGTGCCCCGGCAAAAAAACCAAATGGCAGAATCAGAAATTGATTTCAACCATTTTAGTGACAGTTTCGTAGGGTGTATCTGAACTGTTACCGTTTCCGGTTACCATAGCCATCCGACATTCCTCCACCAGGTACCTAGAGCCCGACCATGCCACAGACGCCCGCCCCACGCCCGGATAAACGACGCAAATCCCTGCTGATCCTGGAATTCTCCAGCCTGGCTGTCCTGTTGGTGTCCATGGGCTGGTTCAGCAACCTGTCCAGCGCCGGCAACCCGGTGCATCCGGCCTGGCTGCTGGTTCCTGCGGTGGCCAGCCTGGGTGTTTTTCTCAGCTTTATCGGCCTGATGTACCTGCGCTGGGTAGCCTCGGTCAGCGATGACCGCCGCACCCGGCACCGGATTATTTTTGCGCTTCTGACCTTAACCCTGCTGGGCGTCTGGGTGTATGGCATTGCCAACACCTGGCTCAGCCTGACCGCCAGCCAGTAAGGACACACCATGCACCTGACCGCCCGTTTTCCCCTTACCTTCGTTGTATTTGCGCTGACGGCAAGCCCGGTGAGTTTCGCCCAGGATACCGGCGACAGCTCCGTAAACTGCGCCCTGATCCGGGACGGCGTGCAGCGGCTGGCCTGCTACGACGCCCGGAATGATCCCCAGACAGCCCGGGATAACGCCAGCGAAGAGGCACTGGAAACCTCTGAAGCACAGGCGGAACAACTGGCTGCCGACAAGGAGACCCGCGCGGAGATTGTCGGCAACGCCCTGGAGGATGACCCGGACGAAGGGGTCATGAAGTCACTGGTGAATAATTACCTGGCGGCCGAGCAGGCGGTGTTTTCCTTTGCCGGTAGCCTGGTAACCCACAAGCCCAACTACATCCTTCCGCTGACCTGGGTAGACCACCCCAACCCGAACCCGGTCAGCCCGCGGCTGGGCACCACTGGCTACGACTACTTCCTGGAGAATGAGGAAGCGAAGTACCAGATCAGTTTCAAGGTACCGTTGCTGACCGGCTTCTTTGATAAGCGCACCACGTTCTGGTTCGGCTATACCCAGAAGTCGTTCTGGCAGGTGTACAACCAGGACGAATCAGCGCCTTTCCGAGAGACCAATTACGAGCCCGAGCTGTTTTTCCGGCACCAGCTGGACTGGGATATCGGGCCGGGTACCCTGAACGGGATCACCATCGGCTTCAACCACCAGTCCAACGGCCAGGCGGACCCCCGGTCCCGGAGCTGGAACCGGATTAAGGCGTCCGCCGCCTACAGCTATGACCGATGGCTGTTCCAGGTGGAGCCGTGGTACCGGCTGCCGGAGAGTTCCAGCGAGAATGATAATGCGGATATCGAGCGGTATCTTGGGCACGCAAGTTATAACGCGGTGTACAAGCTGACGGAGGATCGGACGTTTTCGCTGAAGTTGCTGAATAATTTGCGGTCGGATAACCGGACGTCGGTGGAGTTTGGGTACAGCTTTCCTATCGGGGAGACGTTGAAGGGGTTTTTCCAGTATTACAACGGGTATGGGGAGAGTTTGATTGACTACAATGAGCGGATTGAGCGGTTTGGTATCGGCATTATGCTGAATGACTGGCTTTGAGTGGGGTGCAAAGCCTTTGTCACGCTAGGCTTGGGTTGCAAGGTCTGGGTGAGGGCACCCCTTTCTGAAACACGCTCCTTGCGGCACATCCCTGTGGCGCTTGGGCTCCGCCATC